>DKOX01000029.1 GCA_002470925.1 Opitutia bacterium UBA7350
TCGATGTTCAACCACCGTAGAAGCGACACTCCTGTCGCTTTCCAAGCACAACCTAAACAACTAAAGCGGCAGGAGTGCCGCTTCCACGGTATACCGTTCCCCGAGGGTGAATCCCTTCTTTGATTAAGAGTAAGATTAAGGGTAATCCCCACCTTCCTACTTTTCCACCTTGAGTCTATTCGTGGTTCCTACCCCAAGCAAAGCGGCAGGAGTGCCGCTTCCACGAGATACAATCCTAAAGGCGTTCTTTCCAATTGAGGAGTTGTTGCGCGACGGATTTGGGGCCGGGCATTCCGGTGGCTTCGCGGGCGGCGAGGGCGCGGTCGAGGTCGAAGACTTCAGTCCAGTCGGCTTCGAGCGCTTCATGGATTTTTTTGACTTTGGGATGGGGCAATTCGTTGAGGGGACAGGCCTCTTTTTCAGCGAGGGCGACGAGGGCACCGACGAGGTGATGGGCTTCGCGGAAAGCGACGCCCTTCTGGACGAGGTAATCGACCACATCGGTGGCGAGAAGCATGGGATCCGCGACGGCGGCGGCGCACTTAGCGGGGACAGGTTCGATTCCGGGGAGACAAGCGGCGAGGACCTCGAGGATGAGAAGGGTTTGATCGGCGGAATCAAAGACGGGAGGTTTGTCTTCCTGGAGATCGCGGTTATAGGTAAGGGGGAGTCCCTTCACGAGGGTGCTGAGGGTTTGAAAGTTGCCGTTGAGGCGGGCGGCCTTGCCCCGGATGAGCTCGAAGGCATCGGGGTTTTTCTTTTGGGGCATGAGGCTGGAACCGGTGGTGAAGGCGTCGGGGAGTTGCACGAAGCCGAACTCGGTGCTGTTCCAAAGGATGCAGTCCTCCGCGAGGCGGGAGAGGTGGAGTCCGATGGTGTTGCAGGCGGCGGCGAAGTCGAGGTAGGCGTCGCGGTCGCTGACGGCGTCCATGCTGTTATCGGTCAGGCGGGGTTCGCCCTCGGGGTCGGTAAAGCCGAGTTCAAGCGCGACAAAGGCGCGGTCGATCGGGAGGGTGGTCCCCGCAATCGCACCGGAACCGAGGGGGCAAACATTCGCCTGTTCGTGGACCATCGCGAGGCGGTTCCGGTCGCGGTCGAGCATTTCCATGTAAGCGAGGAGGTGGTGCGCCATGGGGACGGGCTGGGCGCGTTGCAAATGGGTGTAGCCCGGGATGAGAACCGACTGGGTACGCTCCGCGAAAGCGTGGAGTTCGCGCATTGCCTCGGTGAGGGCGTCGTAAAGGGCTTCGCAATGATCCTTGAGCCAGAGGCGCATATCGGTGGCGACCTGGTCGTTGCGACTGCGGGCGGTGTGGAGTTTCGCGGCGGCGGGCTCACGTTCGGTGAGGGCCTGCTCGATATTCATGTGCACGTCTTCGAAAGCGGTATCCCATTCAAAGGTGCCGGCTTCGATCTCAGACTCGATGGCTTCAAGGCCGGCGTGAATGGCGTCGCGTTCTTCGGCGGTAAGGATGCCGACATGGGCGAGCATGGCGGCATGGGCGCGGCTGCCTTTGATGTCGTAGGGGGCGAGGCGGTGATCAAAGGAAACGGATTCCCCGAGGCGCAACATGAGCGCGTCCGGGCCATCGCTGAAACGTCCGCCCCAGGTGGCCTGTGAATGGTTGTCGGTCATAGTATTTAAAAATTGCAGGGAAGTGGCGGGTGGCAACGCTCAACTGGGTTGAAGGAATGCAATTATTTTGGCGGGATTTTCGGCGGGCGGGAAGCATTTTGTGCCGATGCAGAGTTGGAGGGCAGAATCGGGCGCGCCCTCGGGGGTGAGGCCGACCGTGATAAAGACGCGTTGCCAGGGATGTTCGAGGAGAACGGCCCGGAGGGCGTTAAGATCGGCGGCGGGCCCGGCCTTGAAGTGGGCGATGCCGCGGGTCTCGGTGGCGAGGGCTTCGAGACCATGGGCGACGCCCGAGGCGACTCGGGCGGCGTAGTCGGCATAGACCGGACGAGAGGCGCGCAGGGCATCGGCATAGCGGGCTTCTCCGGTGAGGGCATAGAGAGCGCTGCAAGCGTGCAGGAGGGAACTGTTGCCGGAGGGCTGAGCGTTATCAAACCATTCCTTGCGGCGGGTCATGGGGGTTTCGGCACCTTTCGCGGTAAAGAAGTAGCCGGGTGCCTGTGGATCAATGAAATCGTGGAGGGCAAAATCGATGCAGGCTTGGGCACGTTCAAGGTAGATTGCGGAGGCGCCGGGTTCAAGGGTGTCGATTTTAGCTGCGAGCGCGAGGAAAGCTTCAGCGGCGAGGGCATAGTCGTGCAGGAAGGCCTCGACCGAACTGCCGCTGTTTTCGTAATATACGGAGTGGAGGCGGAAGTGCTCCGCTTCCGCGCGGAAGGTGTCCCAGATAAAATCGGCGGCGGCGCGGGCGCGCCGAAGCCAGGCGGCTTGATTGAAATAGAATCCGGCCTCGGCGAGGGCGCGGATCATGAGGGCGTTCCATGCGAGGCAAATTTTGGGATCGCGCCCGGGCGGGGTACGGGTGGATTCGCGGTGTTGGCGGAGGGCTTCGCGGGCGGGGGCGAGTTCCTCGCGGCGGGCGAAATCCGGTTCGACGAGAGCGGGATTACTGCTGCCGTTTTCAAAGTTGCCCCCGGGAGTGATATTGTAGGCGGCGCGCACTTCGCGGGAACGGCTTGGCCCGAGGACCGAGTCGATTTCCTCGGGATGCCAGACGTAATAGCGGCCTTCCTCGCCGTCGCTGTCGGCATCGAGGGCGGCGTAGAACCCGCCGCCCGGGGCGGACATTTCGCGTTCCAGCCAGTTGATGGTTTCGGCGACCACCGCGGCATAGAGGGGTTCCTGAGTCTCGACCCAAGCGCGGGTGTAG
>DKOX01000059.1 GCA_002470925.1 Opitutia bacterium UBA7350
GTTGATCGAAATGACAGCGTCGCTACTCCACGGTTGGGTTTTGTCTATAAGCCCAAGGAAAACCTTTCCCTCTATGCAAGCTACAGTGAAGCTTATCAGCTCAAGAGTGGTGACGAACAATATGCGACCGCCTCGGACACCAATTTAGACCCGAATTTCTATGAGAATACCGAGGTGGGCTTGAAATTTGATTTCAACCAAAACTTGAGCTTGACGGCAGCGCTGTTTGAAATCGATGCCATTCAGCAGGAAAATTATACTGGATCAAACGGCGAGGCGCTCGTACGTGACGTGAAGGGCGAGATCAGCGGCCATGAATTACAGCTACAGGGTCAACTTACCGATAATTGGTTTTTGATTGCTGGATACAGTCACCTTGAGGGTAAGGATAGTGACGGCGATAATCTGAGAGAAGTACCCGAAACAATGTTTTCTGTTTGGAATAAGTATATCCTCAATGACCAGTTAAGCCTTGGCTTGGGTCTGACGCACCAAGCGGAGAGTCTCACCAGCACAGGGGGCACCGCATATCTGCCTTCTTTCACCCGGGTTGATGCCGCCCTTTATTACAAGTTCTCTGATAAGTTAAAGCTACAGCTCAACATCGAGAATCTCACGGACGAGCTTTATTACCCGAATGCGCATAAGAATAGTCAAGCCACGGTAGGGGCTCCCCTGAATGCAACTTTCACGATAGTTGGTAAATTCTAACTAGTTTGCCTGTTAAGTTATGCGGCCTTGGGATGAATCAATCTCAAGGCCGTTTTGCTATGAGATAGTCAATCCAAGCCAAATCCTGGGGAGTCGTTACTTTTGGGTTGGGGTCGGGATTATTAAGCAAAGTTATTGGCATACCCCATTGGCTGGCGACGGCGGCGTCATCGGTAAAGGAGTGTTCTGCTTTGAATGCGATGGAATAAGCCTCGAGGATTGCGGGGAAAGCAAAGGCTTGGGGTGTTTCCATCGCCCAGAGCCGCTCGCGGTCGAGGTCTTCGAGGCTGGTTTTTTCAAGTTCTCCTGCCGCTGGGATGCGTTTGATCGTATCGGTCACGGGGCGCGCCAAGACTACCGCTTCATTTTTTTCGAGGGCATTGTCCACTTGCTGAATCGCAGCAGGGCTAATAAGGGGACGCGCGGCGTCGTGGATAAAGACATGGGAAGTGGAATCGCTGACCGCTTGCAGGGCATTGTAAACCGAGGCTTGGCGGGTCGGGCCACCTTGCACAAATTCCGTCTTCATTTCGAGCGGGGTAAGGACCCTCTGTAATTGCTCGAGTTGTTCGGCATCACGATAGACTACGATGCCGTGGTCGACTCGCCCGCTTGCTTGAAAGGCGCGCGCAGAGTGAAGGATGACGGGGCGGCCCGCAAGGAGGGCAAGGGTCTTGTCCGGCACCGCATCGCCCATGCGTGCACCGCTGCCGCCAGCGAGAAGGACCAGTGTTTTCATGGAACGTTAGGCGAGTTCGGCGCGTATGGCGCGGGCCGCCGCAGCAGGGTCTGCCGCGCGAAGAACGGGACGGCCCACCACGATAAAACTGGAACCGGCTCGCGCGGCGAGGGCAGGTGTCATAACGCGTTTTTGTTCATCGCTATCGCTGCCCGCCGGACGGATACCCGGGGTGACGAGGAGCGGATCGGGCCCGAAGCGCGAGCGGAGCGGGACGAGTTCGAGGGAGGAACAGACCAGGCCCTGGGCACCGGCCGCAAGGCTGAGTTCCGCGAGGTGTTGAACCTGTGCCTCTGAGGTGGCGGGAATGTTAAGGCTTTTTAATTGAGCATCGCTCATAGAGGTAAGGACCGTGACCGCAAGGAGGCTGAGATTCGGGGCGTGGTCCTCGCGTGCCTGATTGGCCCATTGGATCATCTCCGCGCCTCCGATGGCATGGAGGGTAAGGAGCGCTACCGGCAAGGTGGCGATACTTTGAACGGCCTTCGCAACGGTATTCGGAATGTCGTGCAATTTGAGGTCGAGGAAAACGCGGTAGCCGAGGTCGTGAATTTCACGAACGATATCGGGCCCGCAGGCGGTAAATAATTGGAGCCCGATTTTGACCCATTGCAGGGAGTCGCCAAGGGTTTGAAGGGTCGCGAGTGCCTCTTCACGTGTTTCAACGTCGAGTGCGAGGATAAGTTGGCAGCCATTCGCTTGAGTCATGGTGCGATACTCTTAAAAATAGGGAGCAGAAAGCAAAACCGAAATGCCGGAATTTAATTTATATTGGCACTGAGGGCTACGGACGACATTTTTCTGGATAATGAATGGTGTAAAAAGTGCAGACCGTGAGTTGTCAGTGAGGACGCCCGCCAAGGTGAACCTCATGTTGGCGGTGCACGGGCCGCGGGAAGATGGTTTGCATGAACTGACTTCTTTGGTGGCACCGCTTGAATTCGCGGATGACTTGACAGTTCGGGTGCAGGATTCGGGGTCGGATCGTCTGACTTGTTCGATGCCGGGGGTTCCGGTGGATGGTAGTAATCTCGTTTTAAAGGCTGCGGCGGCATTTCGAGCCGCGACCGGGAAATCGAGGTATTACGAATTCAATCTGGAAAAGCGCATTCCCTTTGGAGCGGGGCTGGGTGGCGGCAGTAGCAATGCTGCCGGGGCTTTGTTGGTGATGAACGAACTGGAGGGCACACCGCTCGGGATAGAGTCCTTGCGGGGTCTTGCTGCCGGTCTGGGGTCCGATTGTCCCTTCTTTCTGGAGCCGCGCCTTTGTTTGATGCGTGGACGCGGGGAACGGCTAGAGGCGGCACCTCCGGCACAGATCGCATCTCTCCGCGGGCAGACGATCATTTTATTTAAACCATCCTTTGGGATTGGTACGGCATGGGCCTATGGCGCCCTGCGTGCCGAGGCGCCCGACAGCTATGCCCCGGAGTCCCAGACGCAGAGGCTTCTTGAAGCGGACGCGAAGGAACTCATTTTCAACTCTTTTGAAACAGTGGTGAGTCGCAAGTATCGAGCCATTAATGCCTTGCTGGGCGATTTGCGCGAGCGCGGAGTGGTCTGCGGTCTGAGCGGGAGCGGGAGTTGTTGCTTTGCGCTTCCGGAGTTTGGACCGCTCAAAAAAAAGGATTTGAAGCACATTATCAAATCTGCCTGGGGCGATTCTGTCTTTTTTATTGAAACGGCCCTATTTTAATTAATAAATTTTAAAGGAACTTCGGATCTGTTCTTATTTCGAAGTGACTTACTATCCTCTGATGCAACCCGACCGCCATGCTGAAATCGTCATCAAAGGCATTGCAGCCTCTCCGGGCGTAGTGCATGGCCCCGCCTTTGTCTATCAACGCAACGAGTTGGACATCCCCCATTATCCGATAAACGAGTCGGAGCTGGAGGGTGAGTTTGCACGTTTTGAACAGGCGATGCTGGAAACGCGTGCCGAGATCACGGCGGTGCGCAACAAGGTCGCCTCGAATTTGGGGGAGGGGGAGGCCCGTATCTTCGACGCCCATTTGATGGTGCTTGAAGACACCGCGCTTATTGATGAGGTCACCACCGAGGTTCGGGATTCTCTACAAAACATTGAGCACTGTTACAACGAAGTTGCACAGCGCTACATGGCTTTCTTCAGTTCCATGGAAGACGAATACCTCAAGGAACGGGTTACCGATATTCAAGACGTTTCGCGGCGCCTACTGCACAATCTCATCGGCCTGCAGAACGTCGACCTCGGGCATGTCGAGCAGGCCAGTATCATAGTCTCAACCGATTTAACACCCTCTGACACCGCCAATCTTGATCGGGACAAAATCCTTGCCTTTATCACTGATGCAGGCGGCAAGACCAGTCACTCCGTCATCATGGCGCGGTCACTGAAAATTCCCGCGGTGGTGGGTTTGCACGATGCCACTCATCAAATCCGCAGCGGAGATATGATTCTGGTGGATGGCTACGATGGACTGGTAGTCATTCATCCAACCGAGGAACGCCTTCTGCAATTTGGCAAGCTCGCCTCCGAGCGCCAGAAAATGGATGCGCTTTACCGCACCGCTCTGAGCCTGCCCAGTGAATCGCTGGACGGCACGGAACTGCCCTTGATGGCAAATATTGAGAGCATGGAGGAATATCCGCTTGTGGATGAGGTGCTTGCGGACGGGGTCGGGCTTTTTAGGACAGAAGGCATCTTTCTGCGGCACCACGGCTATCCCTCCGAGGAGCAGCAATTCGAAGAATACGATGCGGTGGCATCCTCCGCGATGGGACGTCCGGTGATTTTTCGCACTTTGGATATTGGTGGGGACAAGACGATTGAGGTGCCGGATCAGGTGGTGGATAGCTCCTTTATGGGTTTCCGTGCGATTCGTTTTTGTCTGGAAACCCCGGACATCTTTATGGTGCAGCTGCGGGCTATTCTTCGGGCCAGTTCGCACGGGAACGTGAAGATCATGTTTCCCATGATAAGCGGGGTAGAGGAATTACAACGCGCCAAGGCGATGCTGCAAAAGGCCAAAAAAGAATTGGAGAATGAAGGGGTCGCCTTTGATGCCGCTATTCCAGTGGGTGCTATGATTGAAATCCCAAGTGCGGCCCTCACGATTGACCTACTCGCAAAGGAGGTCGATTTCTTCAGCCTCGGGACCAACGATTTGATTCAATATCTCATTGCGGTCGATCGCCTCAATGACCGTGTCGCGCACCTTTATGAGCCTGCACACCCGGCGGTGTTGCGAACCCTCAAGGCAATCTTTGACGGTGCCAAAGTGGCGGGGGTTCCGGTGAGTGTTTGTGGGGAAATTGCGGGTGATCCGCTTTTTGCGAGCCTCCTGCTGGGGATGGGTGCGGAGTCCCTCAGTATGGCGGCGGGACTTTTGCCCGAGTTGAAATACTACCTGCGCAAACTACACGTCAAACGCGCACAGGAATTAGTGGAGGAAGTCATGAAAATCGAGGACCCCGCGAAAGTGATGGCGCGCCTCCAGGAATTTCATGACCAGAACCTTGGCCCCGTCGCGGTACTGGCGGGCTAGTCCTCCGTTGTGACGTCCGGAGGTTCCTGCTCAAAACCATGCAGGTGCCCTGCCTCTTCCGGTGTTTTCAAAACTTTGATGATGCACCAGAGCAAGAGGGCGGTCACGCCCAACACTGAAACAAACATAATGATCCATCCGCTGCTAGTCATAGTTTAATCCTCTCGGTTTGCGGTTTTATAGGCGGGGTTGAGCGCCACACAGAAGGCGAAGAATACCGCCACGAGGCCAATCAATAGTATGCTGAGCCAAGCGACGGGGTTGGGTTCAATGAAGAGGTCCTTTACGTAATTGCTGTAGCTTGCCTCTCCGGTGCCGGAGTTAAGACCGAAGATATTGGTGGCGATCCACATGAAAAAGATAACGATCAGGAGGAGGGGACTCACGTATTTCATGATAAATTTATAGATCCCCGGAATGCGAAGCGCTGCCCCCTCATGAGCCATCGCAAAACCCTTCTCAATTCCCACAATCCAGCCGAAGATTATAATCTGGATGGTCGAAAGGACAAAGATGAGGAAGGTGCCCACCCAGAAGTCGAGGGTGTCGAGCGCCTTCACATCAACGCTGAAATAAACGACAAAGGCACAGCCTACTGCGGTGATCATGCCGAGGAGCGCGACCGACTGCTTGCGGTTCAGGCGCAGGGCTTCCTCCAAAAATGCGATCCCCGGTTGCAGCATCGAGAGCGAACT
>DKOX01000011.1 GCA_002470925.1 Opitutia bacterium UBA7350
TCTTAATCTAAGGAACGCTGCTAGGTTTGTGTATCGTGGAAGCGGCAATCCTGCCGCTTTGCTTGGAATGAAAAGCGACAAGAGTGTCGCTTCTACGTCCGCTGGTTGAACATCGAACCAACAACGCTCAACTTCGTAGCCTCAGTGGTGAGTTTAAGGGTAAGAGTAAGATTAAGGCTAAGAGAGGGCGGGACATGAAAAAGGCCGCAGGGGTGAAGCTGCGGCCTTGTATGAATTGATGGGTTGCGTGGCGGATTAGGCTTCGTCTTCGGGATCGATTTCGAGGGAATCGTTGCCGCTCTCTTCTTTGGCGTCCTCGAGGGCTGCCTTGCGGGAGAGACGGGTCTTCCCCTTCTCAATGCCGATGCATTTGACGACCATTTCATCGCCGAGTTTGCAGATGTCCTCGGTCTTGTTGACGCGGAAGTCGGCGAGTTCGGAAATGTGGACGAGGCCTTCTTTGCCGGGAAGGCATTCAACGAAGGCGCCGAATTCCTTGATGCCGCGAACGATGCCGCGATAGGTCTTGCCGACTTCGATTTCAGCAGTGCAGAGATCGACTTCCTGAATGGCGCGATCCATGGACTCTTTATCGGTGGCGAAGATGAGGACGCGTCCGCTGTTGTCGTCATCGATATCGACTTGAGCACCGGAGATTTCAGTGATGCGGCGGATGTTTTTACCGCCGGGGCCGATGAGGGCTCCGATTTTCTCAGGGTCGATTTTGATGGTGTGGATGCGAGGGGCGTGCTCGCGGAGGTCGCTGCGGGTTTCGGGCATGTGTTCGCTCATGATGGCGAGGATCTTCATGCGAGCCGCGGCGTTTTGCTTGATGGCTTCGAGGGTGATATCGAAGGGAAGGCCCTGGATTTTGAGGTCGAGTTGGAAACCGGTGATGCCTTCGGTGGTGCCGGCGATTTTGAAGTCCATGTCACCAAAGTGGTCTTCCGCACCGAGGATGTCGGTCAGGATGACGTGTTTGCTGATGTTGCCGTCGGCGTCGCGCTCGGTGACGAGTCCACAGGAGATCCCGGCGCAGGGGCCTGAAATCGGCACACCGGCATCCATGAGGGAGAGGGAACCGCCACAGATGGAAGCCATGGAGGTGGAACCGTTGGAGCTCATGACCTCCGAGACCACGCGGATGGCGTAGGGGAATTCATCCTCGGGCGGGAGGATGGGGAGGAGGGAACGTTCAGCGAGGGCACCGTGTCCGATTTCGCGGCGGCCGGTAAAGCCGAAGCGACCGGCTTCTCCGGTAGAGAAGGGCGGGAAGTTATAGTGGAGGATAAAGGACTTGCTGGTAGCGCCCCCGGTGAGGCCGTCGATTTCCTGCACGTCGCGGCTGGTGCCGAGGGTGGAGATAACGAGGGCTTGGGTTTCGCCACGATTGAAAATGCCGGAACCGTGCACGCGGGGCAGGACCCCGGTTTCGCAGGAGATGGTGCGCAGGTCGTCGGAACCGCGACCGTCAACGCGGCGCCCGGTTTCGAGGATGTTCTGGCGGTAGAGTTTTTCCTGGATTTCGTCGAAGGCACGCGCGACGTCGTTACCGTCGACATTCTCGGCGCCGAGTTTCGCTTCGAGGGCGGCGGTGGTTTCCTTGGCAATCGCTTCAATGGCGAGCTTGCGTTCGGTGTAGCTGTCGTGTCCGAGGGCCTCCTTGACTTTGGCGGCGGCGTGCTCCTCGCAGAATTCCGCGACTTCGGGCGGGGTGATGACGAGGGCGAATTCCTTCTTGGCTTTGCCGGCGGCTGCGGCGAGTTCCTTTTGGGCAACGATGATGGGTTGGATCGCTTTTTGGGCGTATTCGAGGGCTTCGTAGAAACGCTCGTCGGAGATAAACTCGGCGGAGCCTTCGATCATCATCATTTCCTTTTCGCTACCCACGTAAATGAGGTCGAGGTCGGAATCGAGCATCTCGTCATGGGTGGGGTTGGTGATGAATTCACCGTCCACTTGGGCGACACGCACACAACCAACGGGGCCATTCCAGGGGATGTCGGATATGAGCATCGCGGCGGAAGCGCCGTTGACCATGAGGATGTCGGGTTCGTGCACGCCGTCGGTGGCGAGGAGGAGGCCGATGACCTGCACTTCATTCATGAAGCCCTTTGGGAAGAGAGGGCGCAGGGGGCGGTCGCAAAGACGGGAGGTGAGAATTTCCTTCTCGGAGGGTTTGCCCTCGCGCTTGAAATAGCCCCCGGGGAATTTACCGGCCGCGGAGAATTTCTCGCGGTAGTCAACGGTGAGGGGGAAGAAGTCCTGTCCGGGGCGTAGGGCGGATGCCGCAGTGGCGGAGACGAAGAGTTCGGTTTCTCCGGAGCGGATGGTGACGGCACCGCTGGCGAGGCCAGCGAGGGTTCCGGTTGCGAACTCGATATCGAGGCCGTCGACGGTAACGTTGTGTTTTTGTTTCATACTGTTGTTTTTGTTTTGGTATCAATCCACGGCAGTTTGGGGGTAGGACCCTCGGTGCCGCGGCCGCCCGAGATAAGAAGAACGGCCTGCGAAAAATATTTTTAGCGAATGCTCAAAAATGATAAAAGCCGGACCTGCATTGCAGGACCCGGCTGAAAGGGGTGGGTTTTACCGGCGCAGCTTGAGCTTTTCGAGGATCGCGGAGTAGCGATTAAAGTCGGTGCGCTTGAGGTAGTCGAGGAGTTTGCGGCGGCGCGCCGTCATGGCGATCAATCCACGGCGGGAGTGAAAGTCCTTGCGGTGGGTGCGCAAATGCTCGGTTAGGTGTTTGACGCGTGCGGTGAGCAACGCGATTTGGACTTCACAGGAACCGGTGTCATTTTCATTTTCACCGAATTCCTTGATGATGGCTTCTTTATTTACAGTTGTATCTTCGGACATGTTTTTGGATGTGATTTCACAACTTTGGAACCCGAGTTTTCGGGGTCGAACCAGTCGCCCCAAGGCCACCGGAACCGTTGCACCCGCCGTATGGCAGGAAGTTGAGGAGTGAGCGCTTCGCAACGCGCACTCTAACGCTAAGTGGGAGAAAGAAGCGTATTATGGGTGGGTGCGCAAGTAAAAAAGGGTTGGTGATTTAAACACAGAGGATGGGAGGGGTAGGTTATGTTTAAACACGGAGGATCAGAGGATGGGAGGAGTAGGTTATATTTAAACACAGAGGATCAGAGGATGGGAGGGGCTATGTTTTAGGGCAAACGGAGGAGCCAGCGGGCGCAGAGGGCTTCGGGTTGCTGAGGGGAGCCGTTCTCGGCGGCGATTTGGAGGAGTTCGCGGACGGCGGCGGGATTGGCCTGGGCGGGGGAGCTGTGTGCCATGAAGAAGGCAATGGCGGCGATTTGTTGACGGGCGGCGGCGGGGGTGGGGGCGCTGCCGGCGGCATCGAGGAGGGCCTTGCGGGACAGTTTGCCCTCGCAATAACGGGTAAAGTCGCTGGGGGCGGGCGCGGAGGGTCGGATGTCGAGGAGGTAGGCGAGTAGGTGCGCGGTGGCAGGAGCGTCGGCCCCGGCCCCGGCTGCGGCTTGTAGGGCGAAGTAGTGGTGAAGGGATTGACGGGCTTCGGGGCGTTGATCGGTGGTGAATTGGAGGAGGGCGGCGAGGAGGGTGATTTCGCTTTGTTGGGGGAGTTGGCGGGCGGCGGCTTGAAGTTGGGCGGCGGCGGCGGGGATTTGCTCGAGTTGGAGGAGGGTGAGTCCGCGGGCGTAGTGGAGGGCGGGGTTTCGGGGGTCGAGGTCGTGGGCTTTTTCGTAATCGGCGAGGGCGCCGTCGAGGTCGCCGATTTGTCGAAGGAGGCCGGCCCGCAGGGCGAGGGTGGGTGCCTGATCGGGTTGGATGCGGAGGGATTCATTGAATGCGCTGAGGGCGAGGGCAGTGGCGTTTTCGAGTCGGTGGCCGCGCCCGAGGAGGTTCCATGCCTCGGTGCTGGTGGTGAGTTGGTTGAGGGTGAGGGCTTGGAGGAGGGTGATGGCGCGGGTGGGTTCGCGGTGCCGCAGGAGGGCGCGGGCGGCGGTGAGGGCTTCCCCGGTGCTTTCGGGGCGGAAGTCGGCATCGAAGGCTTTGAGGAGATCGGCGCGGGCTTCTGCGGGACGATTGAGGGCGTCAAGGCATTGACTGCGGTAGAAATAAAGGGAGGGGCTTAGGCGGTTGGCGCGGTCGGGTTGGGTCTCAAGGGCGGCCTCGAATTTTGCGCGGGCGCGGCCGATGCGACCGCGGGCGTAGGCGGTGCGGCCTTCGAGATAGAGGGCAAGGTCTGCGAGGGCGGGTTGTTCGGTGAGGGCGGGAATGAGTTGCTCGACGGACTGCCAACGGTTGGCGGCGGAGTAAAGGGCGACGAGGGTGAGGGTGGCCTCAAGGTGATCGGGTTGTTGACTGGTGAGGGATTGGAGTTCGCGGATGGCGGCTTCGGCGTCACCGGAGCGGGCGAGGAGTTTCGCACGGGCGAGGCGCAGATTCGCTTTTTCCCGGAGATTGGAATCGTTGTCTGCGGCGAGGCTTGCCTCAATGGCGCGAAGGGTCACTTGAGCTTGGGCGGGCTGGGCGGGGTCGCGGTTCTTTTCGAGGAGGATGCGCGCCTGGAGTTCGAGGGCGCCGGCATGATTCGGGTCGAGGCGCAGTATTTCGCGGAGGCTTTTGTTTGCCGCGGGTTGGTTGCCCGAGAGGTAATGGCCCTCGGCGAGACCGTAATACATTTTGATGCGTGCCGCGTCCGTGGGTTTTGCTGCCTGCACATCGCAAAAGACAAGGCCAAGTAAAAGGGAGATCAGGAGCAAGGTGCGCATGGCGGCGGAAGCGCGTCGATGAATCGTAGAAAAGTTGGCGATGTCATGGCGGAGAAGGCGGGATTCGAACCCGCGGAACCCTTTTGAGGTTCACTTCTTTAGCAAAGAAGCGCTTTCGGCCACTCAGCCACTTCTCCCTGCCAGAACGATAATGTAACTATTCAGGCGCGCTGAGTTCAACCATAAAGTTGAGGCTTCAGACCTGAATTTCGATCGTGGTTCACTCGCGCCCCTCCTTTC
>DKOX01000125.1 GCA_002470925.1 Opitutia bacterium UBA7350
GCCGGTGGCGCTGGAGTTATGTTTGAGACCGATGACCTCAATGCCCTTGGCAGCCTTCTTGCGGCGGGCGGATGGACTACTCTTACAGCGCTATGCCTCATGCTTTTCAGCCTCTGCCACAATCCCTGTAGCACGACCCTCTACACCATTTACAAGGAAACCGGTTCCTTGCGCTGGACTGCCTGGGCAGCATTGATCCCCACTGCGATTGGGTTCATCCTCTGCGCCCTCGTCACAGGCGCATGGCATTTATTCAGCTAGGAGACCAGGAGGGAGAATCTCGAAAACCAGCGCGGTGGTGTTATCCCTGCCATCGGTTGCGACCGCCTCATTGACCAGACGCTCCGCCACTCCTTCTGCCTGATGCTGCAGGCGATTTCGAACAAGGCGCTCCATGCCCCGATCCCAAAGACCCTCCACCAATCCGTCGGTGCACAACAAGAAACGATCACCCGCCTCATAACGCACCGAACCGATGGAGGGATTTAGCATTTGGGTTGCCCCGCCAAGCGCCTGTTGCAGAGCGTTCCGACCGGCATGCGACCGCGCCTCGCGCTCATTGATCTCACCCTTAAACTGTAACCAGCCCACGTGGGTGTGATCCTGCGTCAACTGCCGAATCCCGCCCCCTTGCGGCAAATGATAGATCCGGCTGTCTCCGATGTGGCAGAAATAGAGAACCCCCGGACGAACCCAAGATAGGCTCAGGGTCGCTCCCATCCCGGATAATTCCGCATAACTCTCGCCCATCTCAAGGACCGCTTTGTGAATCTGCTCGAAGAGTTCCTGCAAGATATCATTACAACCGATCTCCATCCCACTCGCCGCACTCCGAAAACAACCCGGGATCATCTGCGTTATTTTTTCCACCGCAATCGAGCTCGCAAATTCCCCGGCATTCGCACCCCCCATGCCATCGCTCACCGCGAAAATAAAGTCATGCTGTGCGAGACTTGACTGCCCGTATTTCCCCAAACGCCGCACCTCGTTTCCATCAACCGCCAGCGCGAGGAAGGCGTCCTCATTATTTTTGCGATAGCGTCCGACATCGGTCAGCCCCGACCATTCCAGCGCGTGCGCTGCTGTGACAGCTGTTTCAGGATTATCCTTATTCATCGCGGTGAGCCTCCCGGTTGGGATGTGAAAGCATCGGCGGCGAGGGCGGGTAACCCGGCTCCAGGATGGTGGCGAATTCGAAATCAATGATGCAGAAACGCCCCGTCTGTTCATTATAGGTGATATTGCGCAGCTCCGCATCCTCGTGGCGCACCCCATAACCCTCCAACTCCTTAAATAGCTTCTCACATTTTCCTGCACTCACATGCTCAACCCGTTTACCGGCATTGCTCGTTATCAGGTAAAGTTTCTCGTCATCGTTTTGCAATAAACGCGGGACAAAGGGGCAGTCCCGCTTTTGCAAAAAGGACAAGACCCGCTTCTCGTTTTCGTACCGCTCAAGCGCCTGCGGCCCTTTGAAATATTTGTGCACCCGCCCGTCATAGCCGATGTGAACTACCGCCCGCGCGGTATTTTTCGCCTCATACATGCGCTAGACTGTGAAACTTTGTTTCGGCTCTGGCAAGTCCCGGCATCACCCTTTTTTAATCAATGGCTATAAAATCCCCGTTTTATAAAGCCCTTGACCAATAAAATCCTAAAAAAGCCTTGCCGATTATCACTGGCATGCATTGTGCTATCTCCCACATCGATGAATTGCGGCATTCGGCCGCTTTTCATTGTAAGCAAACAAACAAAACCTGACTTAAACGCAGTACTATTATGGCTAAACTCAAACTCGAATACCTCTGGCTCGACGGCTACACACCGGTTGCCAACCTTCGTGGCAAAACCAAGATTGTTGATGGCGATCCCAGTACCTTCACGCTCGAAGACTGTCCCATGTGGGGCTTCGACGGTAGCTCCACCCAGCAAGCGGATGGCAGCAGCTCTGACTGCATGCTCAAACCCGTGGCACTCTTCCCCGACAGCACCCGTAAAAACGGCTTTCTCGTCATGAGCGAGGTCCTCCTCCCGGACGGCACCCCGCACCCCAGCAATGCCCGCGCCACTATTCCGGACGACGAAGGTCTCTGGGTTGGTCTCGAGCAGGAATATTTTCTCCAAGCGGATGGCCGCCCCCTCGGTTGGCCCGAAGACCCCGACAGCTTCCCCGCTCCCCAAGGTGAATACTACACTGGTGTGGGTTACAACAACGTTGGCGACATCGCCCGCGACATTGTTGAGGAACACCTCGATATCTGCCTCGACGCCGGCATCAACCACGAAGGCATCAATGCCGAGGTTGCTAAAGGCCAATGGGAATTCCAAATCTTCGGCAAAGGTTCCAAGAACGCCGCCGACCAGGTTTGGGTCGCCCGTTACATCCTCCTTCGCCTCTGCGAAAAATACGGTGTCGACATCGAGTGGCACTGTAAGCCTTTCGTAGGCGACTGGAACGGCTCCGGTATGCACTGCAACTTCTCCACCGAGTACATGCGTGAAACCGGCGGTAAAGAATACTTCCTCAAGCTCATGGACAAGTTCGAAGAATACAAGGACGAGCACATCGCGGCTTATGGCCCCGATAACCACATGCGCCTCACCGGCCTCCACGAAACTCAGTCGATCGACAAGTTCTCCTGGGGTGTTGCAGACCGCGGTGCCTCGATCCGTGTTCCTCACAGCTTCGTTAAAGATGACGCTTATAAAGGCTATCTTGAAGACCGTCGACCCAACTCGCAGGGTGACCCCTACAAGATCGTTTCCCGCGTCTCCCAAACCGTCGCGGAAGTCGAAGCCGAGTACAAATAAGCTGCGCTTCCCTCAAAGGAACATCTCCCTTTACAACGCCGTTCCACTCCGGGGCGGCGTTTTTTTATACCCGACTGAGCGCGTGGATCCTTACCGGAATGCCCGGTGATGCAATCGCCAAATCCGGCGCGCCCTGCGGTTCCTCAAAACCATTCAAACTGAAGAGCCGCTTCGAATACGCCTGTAAATCCACCGCGCAAAATTCATACGGGGCGTGATGGACCTGTCCAGTGTAAAGGCAATCGCGTTTCGCATCGTGCGCAAACAAACGATACCGCTCCACCAGAAAAAACTCCAGACTCCCGGGTTTCGCGACCCGCAGCGGACCCGCACGCGACCAACGATACACTTGCCCGCCATCCAAGCCATCCTCAGTGCGACGCTTGGAGCAATATTCTATTGCCCCCGGCGCCTTCGTGCCGCGCATCACAGCATGGCAATACGGCAAGTGGAAAAACTTCCGCGCGATCCACACCGGCAAACGATGTGAGGTGTCCAAGGAGAAAAACCAGACCCCCGGACGCCCCGCTTCATCCACCACATAAGTCCGCAAATTCAATTCGAGGAAGTTCGAGACCCCCGGCACCGCCGGTAAAAACCGCGGTCGCACCCCATGCATAAAAAACGGCACCACCCCCAACCAAGCCCTCCCCTCAAAACAATCCACCCGCAGCGAACCCGGCAGACG
>DKOX01000076.1:0-4444 GCA_002470925.1 Opitutia bacterium UBA7350
GTTGTCAGTAATGGGCCAAAGGCCGGCCTTACGTTGCGCCAACTGCTGGATGAATCCGCCGATGATCTCCTCGGCCCGGGAGCAGATAGCAGCCAGCCCTTTCCTATTCTCGTAAAATGGCTCGATTGCCAGGAACGTCTCAGCTTGCAAGTGCACCCACCCGCCACCATTGCCCCCCGGTTGGGCGGCGAACCCAAGACCGAAACTTGGTATGTCGCGCACGCCAAGCCCGACGCGTCCCTGATTGTGGGCCTCAAAAATGGCGTCAGCCAGGAACAATTTGAAGCCGCTCTCCGCGATAACACCGCCGAGGAATGTGTCCACCGCTTCCCGGTAAAGTCCGGTGATTCCATTCTGGTGGAAAGCGGGCGCCTGCACGCCATCGACGGCGGCAATCTCATTTTGGAAATTCAGCAGAATTCCGACACGACCTACCGCGTCTATGACTGGGGGCGAATGGGCCTCGACGGACAACCCCGCCAACTGCATATCGAGCAATCCCTTCAATCCATTGACTTTGAGGATTTTGAACCGGCGCCGCTACGCCATCAACCCGGCGAGCAAACCCTCGCGGAATGCCCGGAGTTCCGCATTCGCAAATTTGAATTCGAGGCAGGAGACGGGATTGACCTGCCCGCGATGGAGGAAGCCCGCCTCCTCCATCTGGTCTCGGGCGCGATTTGCGATGGCGTGAGCGGAGCCCTGCTGGAAACGGGCGATAATGTCCTCCAGCCCTTTGTCACGGGTTGCCAACTGACTGCAGAGGCCCCGTCGATACTTTTGGTGACCGATCGTTTTTAGCTCTTGCGATAAGTGCTCTTGAATTTCGCGCGCAATTGGACATCGTATTGCCTTTTCCACAATGAAAGATTCGCCTGAAGAAACAAAAGAAGCCGTTGACTCCAATGAAAACGGCCGTGCCGACGCGCCCGAAGCGGTGCCTGAATTGTCCGAGCTGGAGCAGGCTCAAGCCGAGGCGGCGGAGATGAAGTCCCACTACCTGCGCGCGGTTGCCGATCTCGAGAACTACCGCAAACGGATGGCTCGCGAGAAGAGCGAGATCCTGCGCTCTGCTGCGGGGAGTGTGATCGAGTCCCTCCTGCCGGTGCTCGACAACCTGAAGCTGGGGCTCCAAGCCGCGGAGCAACACCCCGAGGCGAAAGACGTCACGGAGGGCTTCAAGATGGTCGAGGAACAACTGCGCCGCACCCTTGCCGAGCAAGGCGCGGAAGAACTGCTCCCGGACGGGGAGGCCTTCGACCCCAACCTCCACGAGTGCATCGCCCAGCAAGCCTCGGACGACATCCCCGAGGACCATGTCATTTCCACGATCCGCTCAGGCTTTCGCCTGAATGACCGACTCCTGCGCGCCGCGAACGTCATCGTCTCAAACGGGCCCGCCAAAAACGACGCCTAATCCTTTTACGGCAAGCAAATATGTCCAAAGCCGATTATTACCAACTCTTGGGAGTCAGCCGCGATGCGGATAGCGATACGCTGAAAAAGGCCTACCGCAAGCTGGCGGTTAAATACCACCCGGACAAAAACCCGGACAATCCCGAAGCGGAGGCCAAATTCAAGGAAGTCTCGGAAGCCTACGAGGTCTTAAAAGACGCCGACAAACGGGCGGCTTACGATCGTTATGGGCACGATGCCTTCAAGGCGGGCGGTATGGGCAATGCCGCAGGCGGCGCGGGCGGCGGATTCCATGACCCCTTCGAAATGTTCCGCGAGGCGTTTGGCGGGGGCGGAGGCATCTTTGAGGATCTCTTTGGCGGGGGTGGCGGACGCGGCGCGGGCGGTGCGCAACACGGTTCCGACCTGCGCTACGATCTTGAAATCACTTTGGAGCAAGCCGCGGAAGGCACCGAAAAAGAGATCCGTTACAATCGCGCCGTCAGTTGCAAGCACTGTAGCGGTTCGGGCGCGGAGCCAGGCTCTAAGAAAGTGACCTGCCCAACCTGTGGCGGCACGGGTCAAGTGAGTTCGAACCGCGGCTTTATCAGTTTCCGTCAGGTCTGCCCCGACTGCCAGGGCACGGGTCAAATAATTGAAAAGCCCTGCAGTCATTGCCATGGTGAAGGGCGCGTGATGGAACGCAGCACCGTCAAGATCCGCATACCGGCAGGGGTTTACACCGGCGCAAAACTCCGCTCGGCGGGCAAGGGCGAGGCGGGGCATCTGGGCGGTCAGTCCGGCGATCTCTACATTATTATTCACGTCGCGGAACACGAACTCTTTGAGCGCCACGAAGACGACCTCTTTTGTGAAATCCCGATCAAGTTTACCCTCGCGGCACTGGGCGGCTCTATTCAGGTGCCGACTCTCTTTGAACAAGGCACCCTCAAGATTCCGGCGGGCACCCAAAGCGGCACCACCTTCCGCCTCCGCAACCACGGCATGCCCCACCTGCGCGGGGGCGGCAAGGGCGACCTCCTCATCCGCGTGCATGTAGAGGTTCCCACCAAGCTCAGCAAGGAACAAACCCATAAACTGGAGGATTACGCGGAGGCCTGTGGCGACCCCGCCAACCCGGTCTCCAAATCCTTCCTTGAAAAAGCCAAGAAATTCTTCCGTTAATGGCGCCGGTCATGTCTTTCCCCGTTGTTATTTTAGGATCCGGTCGCGGCAGTAATGCCGAGGCGCTCCTGAAGGCGGAACAAAACCGCCAGCTGGGCGAGGCACAGATTGCGGCCCTCGTGAGCGATCAGCCCGAGGCGGGCATCCTCGAGCTGGGCACCCGTTTTTCGGTGCCCGCGCTCTACCTCGATCCCGGTCAGAAAGGGGCTCGACTGAACGAGGCCGCAGAGGAGGCCTACATTGAGCGGATAAAGACCTTCTCCCCGCGCCTGATCGTGCTGGCGGGATTCATGCGTATCATTGGTCCCCGCTTCATTGAAGCCTTCCAAGGCCGGGTGCTCAACCTGCACCCCAGCCTGCTTCCCAGTTTTAAGGGCGCGCACGGGATTCGCGATGCCTTTGAATCCGGAGTGAAAGTAACCGGTTGCACCGTTCATTGGGTCACGCCGCAGTTGGACGCCGGCCCTGTTATTGAGCAAAAAACCGTCCGTATCGAAGCATCCGACACACTCCCCTTGCTCGAGAAAAAGATTCACGCCGCCGAGCACCTGCTCCTCCCGGAAGTCGTGGCAGGCCTCAGCAAAGGCGCTATTTCCCTACCCTAGTATGCAAACCCAATCAGAACTCCGGGCAGTTGTTTCTGCCGAGCTCGCAGACGTGCTGGAAGCCCATTTCTACGAAATGGAATCCGCCCCCTGGGGCATCCAACAAAAAGAACGCCACGACCCTTACGAACTCTTCGGGTTTTTTCCGGATACGGAAAGCGCCGATGCCGCCCTCGCGGATTTGCGGGCGATCTTTCCCGAATTGCCGGATGATTTTGAACTCAATGCGATCGAAGACCGCGATTGGCAGGAGGCCTATAAAGCTTACATCCAACCCTGGAACGACCGGCGATTGCATTGGATCCCGCTTTGGGAACGCGAACATTGCAAACCGCCCGCCGACGCGGCGGTGGTATATCTCGAAGCGGGAATGGCGTTTGGTACGGGTAGTCACGAGACCACTCGCCTCTGCGCGGGGCGCCTGATTGACTTCCTCGAATCCCGCCCGGCCGAATGCGATCGCGCACGCATCGTGGACGCAGGCTGCGGCTCGGGCGTGCTCGCTCTCTCCGCGGCCGCCCTCGGTTACAAACACATCGAAGCCTTTGACAACGACCCCGAGGTGATTCAAGTCTGCCAGAACAATTCACGCGAGAACCCGCACCTTCCCGCGCTGCACTACCGCGTGGCGGACCTCGACTCCGGTCTGCACGCAGAACAAGCAGACCTTTTACTTGCCAATATTCAGGCGGATGTGCTCATCCCCTCGGCAGAAAATCTGGTACGCGCCCTTCGTCCCGGTGGGACCCTCGCGCTCAGCGGCATCCTTACCCGTGAAATTGAAACGGTTCGTAAAGCCTTCGCCACCGCCTGCCGATCCACGCGCCCCTCCGGGGTTTTGATGGATTCCCGCGAAGACGGCGAGTGGGCGGATCTTTGTATCCGATTGAATGCTTGAACTTTGTAGCGTATTCGTGCTTGCGGTCTGTCGTAAAGCACCCCAAAAATGCTACATTCATGCAAACCATTGGCGAACGTTTAGAAGAGGCACGCAAGCGCAAGGGTATTTCCCTGCGTGAAGCCGCGGAGGTTACAAAAATCCGCAGCGACTATCTTGGCTACCTCGAACAAAACAAATTCGACTTCGATCTCCCGGAAATCTACCGGAGCGGTTTTATAAAAAATTACGCCCGCTACCTCAAACTGGACGCCGACAAAATCCTGACCGATTACAACACCCAGCGCTTGGGCATGGCGCGCAACAAACGCGCTGCCACGGAATGGTTCGGTGCTTCCGAAGCCCGCGAAACAAGCGAAGC
>DKOX01000076.1:4490-4624 GCA_002470925.1 Opitutia bacterium UBA7350
GCGAAGCACCCGCCGAGCGTTCTTACGGCACCCTCAGCTCAAAGCCCGCAGGCAGCAACGCCGCCGAGACGGACGAGGTCCCCGCCGAAGCCTCTGCCCCGGCGGAAGCAGACAAGACCTATTATTTGAAAATC
>DKOX01000075.1 GCA_002470925.1 Opitutia bacterium UBA7350
ATCAAGACCGCCGACGATTTCTTTACCCAACACCTCGGCATCCATAAGCTCCTTGTCGTTGATGACCAGGATCGCCTTTGCGGCCTCTTTACCCTCAGCGATATCGAGCGCATCGAAGCCGAGTCCCAACAATCCGTTAAGCCGGCGCGCGACGAACTCTTCCGCCTGCGCTGTGGCGCCGCCATCTCCGCCCACCGCAAAAACAATGGCAACCTTGATACCGACCGCATCGTCCGGCACGTCACCCAACTCGTCGAAGAAGGCATCGATGCCGTCGCAGTCTCCACCGCCCATGGTTTCACCAAAGGCGTCGGCGATACCGTCCGTCTCCTCCGATCCGAATTCCCCGACCTCGTCCTCATCGCCGGCAACGTCACCAGTGCCGAAGGGGTCAACTTCCTTGCCGAGGCGGGTGCCAATAGCATCAAAATCGGTCAGGGTCCCGGCTCCATCTGCACCACCCGTATCGTCGCCGGAGTCGGCATCCCACAAATGACCGCGCTCTATGTCGCCTCCATTGCCGCCCAAAAACAAGGCGTCTCCATTCTTGCCGACGGCGGCATCACCAAATCCGGCGACATTGTGAAAGCCCTCACCCTCGCCGATGGTGTGATGTGCGGCAGCCTCCTCGCCGGTTGCAACGAAGCCCCCGGGCAAATCATCGAGATCAACGGCAAACTCTATAAACAATATCGCGGCATGGGTAGCTCCGCCGCCATGAAAGACGGTTCCGCGGCCCGCTACGGACACGACCGCAAGGACGTCGCCACGAAGGCCGCCCCCGAAGGAATCGAAGCCCTCAAGGAAGCTGCCGGGTCCCTCTCCGGAGTCCTCGGCGAACTCGTTGGCGGCATCCAGTCCGGGATGGGCTACCTCGGTGCCGCCACCCTCTCCGAATTGCGCGCCAACGCCCGTTACATTCGAGTCAGCCCCGCCGGCCAACGCGAATCCGCCCCCCATGACGTCATTACCGTCAAAACCAGCGACACCGAGTCCAACAAATAAACCGCACCCGCATGCTTACTCCATTCCAGAGTCAACTCATTGCCGATACCGGCATCTCAACCGGCGACGAGGGCAAAGGCCGCGTCATTCTTGAGATCGTCAACGAACTGCGGGAATCCACCGGACACCGCGATGCGGTAGGCGCTGTCATGAAAGTCAACGGCGGTTCCAACTCCGGTCACACCGTCGCAGGCCTCAAGCTCAACCTCCTGCCGGGCGGCGTCGCCGACCCTGAAGTGCCACACCTGCCGATCGGTTGCGGGGTGGTCGCCGACCCCCGCAAATTCCTCTGGGAATGCGCCTACGCCGAACTCCACGGTCACCGCGCCCTCGAACGCCTCGCCATCGACGAGCGCTGCCTCCTCTCCGACCTCAGCCACCGCCTCCTCGATCTGGCATGGGAAGACTACCGCCAGCGCCTCCCCGGTGGCAAAGCCCGCGGTTCCACCGGTCGCGGCATCACCCCCGCCTACCTCGACGAAGTCGGGCAATTCCAAATTTATTACGCAGACCTCCTTGGCTCCAAAGACCACTTCGTTGAAAAGTTCCGTGAACGGATCGAGCGCACCAGCCGCATCATTCAACACGTTTGCCAAGTCGCGCCCGAGCGCTGGAGCGACTTCTTCGCAACTCTCGGCGAAGCGGAATCCCGTGCCAATGCCGAAATAATCCAGGCCGGAAAAGTGCCCGCTCAAGATTTTGATTTTGCCGCCTTTGCTGGCGCCGAACCCTTCACCTTAAACACCGAGGCCCTCATCGAAACCTACTGGACCGCCGGGCAATTCCTCGCTCCGCAAATCACCGACGTGCGCGAACTCATCCTGCGCGAAGTCGATCAGGGGCGCTACGTCATCGGCGAATTCGGTCAGGCCTACTGGCTCGATAAACGGCACGGCTTCCCGCCCAACGTGACCGCCTCCCATACCTTTACTCCTGAGTTCTTCCAGTCCGCCGGCATCCCCGTCCAACCCATCCACAACGTCGGTTGCTGCAAAGCCTACGATACCAAGGTCGGCACCCACGCCTTTATTTCCGAAATCGAACTGGACCACCCCCTCAGTCAACAACTCCGACGAATCGAATTTGGAGCCACCACCGGACGCCAACGCATGGTCGGTTGGTATGACGCCGTTGAAAAGGGTGATGCCCTCCGTTACGGTGGCTATCAGGACCTCGTCCTCAACAAACTCGATGCTCTCTCCCATTCCGGTGAGTGGAACGGTTCGCTGCGCATCTGCACCGCCTACCGCGACACCGAAGGCCGCAGCATCCACCACGTTCCCCGCGACGACAGCTACCGCCAAAGGCTACAACCCGTTTACAAGGAACTCCCCGGCTGGAGCGAAGACATCTCAACCGTGCGCCATTTTGCTGAACTTCCCGCCAACGCCCAAAACTACGTGGCATGGATGCTCAAAGCCCTCGTGGACGTCGCCAACCACGGCGACCAGGGCCCTGCCAAGCTCCCCAACCTCCGCTACATCGGCGTCGGCCCCGAACCCAGCCAAATCATCAAAGATGTCCCCGTCATCGAGGATCTCCTCAAACTGGCGCAATAAACTGCCCTAGTCCCCCTGATAGCTCAGAACAATGCGGCGTTTTTGGCTTTTCGTGCGGTGTTCCCACAGGAAAACGCCCTGCCAGGTTCCAAGACAGAGCTGTCCGTCCACAAACGGAATGACCTCGGCGGTTCGCGTGAGCGCCATCTTGATATGGCTCGGCATATCGTCCGGTCCTTCGAGGGTGTGGGTAAAATCGGGATCGTGCTCCGGAACGAGGCGCTCGATAAAGCGCTCGAGGTCACGCCGCGCCGAGGGATCGGCGTTTTCCATAATAACGAGACTGCAACTGGTGTGGCAACAGAAGACCGTCACGCTCCCTTGTCGCAGGCCACTCTTGCGCAAACCCGCTGCCACCGCATCCGTAATTTCCGCTGTTGATTTGCCCGGTGCCTGCGCCTCGATTTGTTCGGTATAGATTCCCATTAACAAATCCTAATAAGGAATCCCCTCCAAGGTGAAGCAAGAAAACCCTACCGCTTCAAACTTGCCAGCTCTATTTCACTCTGCAATTTAAAACCATCATGCGTATTGCTTTCAGATCCCTGGCTTTGCTGGCCTGCCTCGCCTTCCCGTTGCTCGGGGCTAAGGCAGAGTTTGCGCTCAAGTGGCTGCAAACCGAAGCGCGCGCCGAAATGCGCCCAAGCGATGAGCAGGCCGAGCTTGAATTTGTCGTCACGAATGGCAGCGATAAGCCCATCCGGATAAAGCGCATCGAGAGTAGCGCCGGTAATGTTTCCGCATTGGTGGACCAGCGCATCATCCGCGCCCAGGGCAAAAGCACCGTCACCGCTATTTTCAATAAAGGGAAGCGCACCGGCAAACATCATGAGCGCCTCTTTGTTTATCTGGACGGCCAGAACGAGCCGACCACCACCCTACATCTCTTCGTTCAAATACCCATCCTGATCGATGCGAATCCCCAGATTCTTTATTGGGCACCCGATAGCCTCCGTACCCACAAAACGCTCAATGTTAGCCTCGATCACCGCTACATTAAATCGATTGAGGCGATCCAATACGACCCCTTGCGACTGGATGTAAGCCGCGAGACCGATCCCCAAAAACGTCACGATTTTATTCTGCGGGTCGCCCCCATAAACTTCAATCTGCCGCTTCGCGATACCGTCATCATTCGTGGCATCGATAACTTCGGCGCCCCGGTAGAAGCCCGCATTCAGGTCTCGGTGCGCCCCACCTAGCGCTCCGTTGCCCTCAAGTATTCAGGCTGTGTTGCTCAATGCGTTTGCGAAGCGTGGGACGCGTCATTCCTAAAATCGCTGCCGCAGCTCCAAGCTCACCCTCGGTTTCCTGAAGAGCCCGCGCTATCATAGCACGCTCCGCTGCGTGTAATAAATCCACCTCGGTCTCGCCCCGCAACTGCGCATACGCCGCGTCCAAAGCATCGCCGCGCTCCCTGAGTTCAACCGATCCCGCTTCTTCCGCCTGTTCCGACGGTTCAAGGCCCGCCGCTTCAACGACCTCCTCCGGTAAATCCTTGAGCAAAATCGCCTCCCCCTGTGCCATCACCGCGCTGCGGTAAATCAAATTTTCCAACTCCCGCACATTACCCGGCCAGTCATACGCCTGCAGGACCGCCAGAGCTTCCGGTGAGATATGCTTCAACTCCGCCTTGCTGTCCCGCGCCAAGCGTTTCAGCATGAAATCCACCAGCGAAGGCACATCCTCCATCCGTTCACGCAAGGCCGGCAAGGGCACCCGTACCACATTCAAACGATAATACAAATCCTCCCGAAAGGTCTTTTCCTCCACCATTTCCTCCAGAGGTTTATTCGTTGCCGCCAACATCCGAACATCCACCTTGATCGTTTCCGAACCGCCCACCCGCTGAATCTCTCCCTCCTGCAGGGCGCGCAAAATTTTCGTCTGGGTCGCCAACGCCATATCACCAATTTCATCCAGAAAAATGGTACCCCCGTCGCAGCGCTCAAATTTCCCGAGATGCTGCTGCGTCGCACCGGTAAATGCGCCCTTTTCATGGCCAAACAATTCACTCTCGATTAAATTCTCCGCAATCGCGGCACAATTAACCGCGATGTAGGGCTTGTTGGATCGCAAACTGTTCCGGTGGATCGCCCGCGCAATCAATTCCTTACCGGTGCCACTTTCACCCGTAATCATGACCGTGGCGTCGCTCGCCGCCACCTGGCCAATCGTCTTGAAAACCGCCTGCATCGGCTTCGAGCTTCCGATGATGCCACCTTCCAAATCCTCGGCACTCACCTGGGAACCCGCATCCCCGCCCATGCTTGCACTCGCTTTATCCAAATCCGAGGAGGCTGCCAGCGCCGCAGCCGTTAAGCCCATAATTTGTTTTGGATCGAAGGGCTTCATGATGTAATCAAACGCCCCGAATTTCATCGCCTCGATCGTCGTCTGCGTAGTCCCGAAGGCCGTCATCAGGATAATCATGGCATTTGGATGTTCCCCGCGCAAATGCTGTAAGGTCTCGATGCCTGTCATGCCCGGCATGCGGTTGTCCAACAAAATGACCTGCGGCTTTTCCGCTGCCGCCACTTTGAGACCGACCTCCCCGCTCTCCGCTTCGAGGACACGATACTCTTTGCTGCTGAGCACGCGCTTCAGCGAGTAACGCAAATCCGCGTCGTCATCGATTACCAATATTACCGCTTGCTTTTGGAGGTCTTTCATTGCTTGAACCGTATATTTGCCCGCTCTTTGATCCAAAAGCAAGGCATCATCCGTGCTCATTCAGTTCTATGAAACTTTCCCTCCCGATCGTTTCTAAGCACAACAGATCGTGAGAACATATTACCATACAGTGGAAAATGTCAGTCTTACCCTCAACAAAAAGAATAATGGTGGCAATCAAACGAATTCTTTTACCTTATACCACTTCTAGAAATTCCTGATCCTATGGTGCAGCCGCGTTGAGTCTCCTCGCAAGGCGGCCGTGCAGGAGTGCACCGGGGTGCATAACTGCACGGGCAACGCCGCGGGAGGCTCAAAGCAGCGCATCGTACAGCGACAGGAGAGAAATCGGCTCTGGCGGCGTTGGTCGCCTCCAGCAGGGTCTCGGCCCAACAGGAGGCACCCGCCTTGCCAGAGCCG
>DKOX01000140.1 GCA_002470925.1 Opitutia bacterium UBA7350
CAACCGCTGAAACGGCAACCTCATCCGGGTGTTTTGGAACGCTGGGACGGGCTGTTGAATGGCGAAGCGTTCACCGCCCGGGTATGTTTGGCCGAGATTGAATGGGGTTTGCACAAGCTCGGCAACGCGCGTCTTTGGTCGGGTTACCGCCGCGATGTGCTACCCTCGCTCCGCGTGGTGGCGACGGGTTCGGGTGTTTGGCAGGAATGGTCGCGGATGAAGGCACGGCAAGAGGCAAGTGGTCGCCGGGTGGACGATTTGGATTTATTGATCGCGGCCAGTGCATCGTGGCAGGGCTTGACTTTAGCGACGCTTAACGCGCGGCATTTTTCCCTGATTGAGGGCTTGAATTGGGAGGATTGGTCAGGTTGAGCGGGGACGCGCATAAGCTTGCTTTTTATTTGGACAATAGAATCGTGGGGTAAGGGTGGAATTATTATTTGAGCAACTGCAGTCGGGCGACTGGCTGACGTGGGGCGGGCTGGCGTTGGTGGCGCTGCTGTTGGTGGTTTTTTGTATTAAATTCATCATCAAGCTCGGGAAGTTGTTTTTCATCCTTCTCGTAGTTGGAGGCTTGGGCTATGGATTGGCGCAGCTTTTTCCTGAACAGGCGGCTCCGGTCTTGGAGCAGCTGCGTGAATTTTTGCCGGGGATGGAGGAACCCGCGGATAGCCCGGAATAGGGCGATTTGCGCGAGGGCATAGTTTGGCATTGCAGGCAAGGACGCATCTCTGTTCGTTGATGCCTATGGCGAAGCAGTCAAACAATGCAATTTCCCCCACCCGCGAGGAGGATTATCCCGAGTGGTATCAACAGGTCGTAAAAGCGGCTGATTTGGCAGAGACCTCGCCGGTGCGCGGTTGTATGGTCATCAAGCCCTGGGGTTATGCCATCTGGGAGAACATTCAACGGGAATTGGATCGTCGTTTCAAGGCGACGGGTCACAAGAATGCCTACTTCCCGCTCTTTATCCCGATGAGTTTTTTGCAGAAGGAGGCCGAGCATGTGGATGGATTCGCGAAGGAATGTGCGGTGGTTACCCATTCCCGCCTGGAAGCCGACGCGGACGGCAAGCTACAACCTGCCGGACCGCTGGAGGAACCGCTCATTGTGCGCCCTACTTCCGAGACCATCATCGGTGAATTGTTTTCCAAATGGGTGCAGTCCTACCGCGACCTGCCGCTTTTGATTAACCAATGGGCCAATGTGGTGCGCTGGGAAATGCGGACGCGTCTGTTTTTGCGAACCGCGGAATTTCTCTGGCAGGAGGGGCACACCGTACACGCCACTGCGGAGGAGGCGATGGAGGAGACGCGCAAGATGTTGGAGGTCTATGCCGACTTTGCGGAGACTTACATGGCGGTTCCCGTGATCACCGGCGAGAAGACCGAAGCGGAGCGTTTCCCGGGAGCGGATGCGACTTTTGCGATTGAAGCGATGATGCAGGACCGCAAAGCCCTCCAGGCGGGCACCTCGCATTTCCTCGGGCAGAATTTTTCGAAATCGAGCAATATAAAATATCTCAGTGCGGAAGGCCGCGAGGAATATGCATGGACGACTTCATGGGGCGTTTCCACGCGATTGGTGGGGGGGCTCATCATGACGCATTCCGATGATGATGGATTGGTTCTGCCGCCGCGCATTGCGCCCTCGCATATCGTGATTTTGCCGGTTACTCCGAAAGAGGAAACACGGGGTGCGGTGCTGGAATATTGCCGGGAGCTCAAGGCCGCGCTGGAGGAGCAGCGCTATCTTGATGACTACGTACGGGTGGAATTGGACGACCGCGATATTAGGGGCGGTGAGAAGACCTGGGGTTGGGTTAAGAAAGGGATTCCCCTGCGAGTCGAGGTCGGCCCGCGCGATATGGAATCCGGCAGTGTTTTTGTGGCGCGACGTGACCGTGCGCCCAAAGAAAAGGAGTCGATTGCCCGCGATGCTTTTGTTGCCGGGATCATCGAACTTTTGGAGGATATTCAGGGCAATTTGCTCTCGCGGGCAAAGGCCTTCCGCGAGTCTCATACCCGTGAATTGAAAACGGAGGCGGAATTCATCGACTTCTTTACCCCTAAAAATACGGAACAACCGGAAATCCATGGCGGCTTTGCCTCGGTTGGGTTTTGTTGCGAAGCGGAACTCGAGGATCGCATTGCAAAAGAACACAAGGTCACGGTTCGGTGTATTCCCAACGAGACCCGGGATGCGAGCATCCCCTGTGTTTTTACCGGAAAACCGGGCAAGCGGGTCATTTTTGCAAAAAGCTACTAGGCTGCGGCCGTGCATAGTGGAAGTGTGCTTGCGAAAAACTGTAAGTTAACGTATTCATTTAGGATGCATTTACTACAATTACCAATACTCATTTTAATTATGTCACTTCTCTCCGCATTATCGGCTTCCGCTCAAGGTTTGGAATTGGGCGCCAGCGCACCTGCGCTCACCGTAACCGATGATGCCGGCCAAAGCATTGATTTTGGTGCGGAACTCGCAAAGGGCACCACCGTGGTTTTCTTTTATCCCATGGCGAACACCCCCGGTTGCACCAAGCAGGCCTGCAGTCTGGGTGCCGGGTTTCTGGAACTGCGTCAACGTGGGGTGAAAGTGTTTGGGGTTTCGGGTGATGGCGTTGAGTCACAACATAAGTTTCGTGAGAAATACTCGCTGCCCTTTCCTTTGATTGCGGACAAGGATCTGCGTCTCAACAAGGCCTTCGGAAAGAAACGTTTTGCGCGTCAGGCCTACATTTTCAAGGACGGCAAACTCGTCTGGCGCGACCTCAGTGCCTCCACCGGGGGTCAACTTGAGGATGTCGTGCAAGCACTGGACGCGCTCAAGATTGGTAAGAAAGACTGAATACGCCGCGTTGGTTTCTAATGTAGGAGAGAATTCGCGCCCTTGGTTTAAACTTGCGTTAGGCAGGCGATCCATATTTTCCTGCAGGGATGAAGATTTGTTGTATCGGTGCGGGGTATGTCGGTGGTCCAACGATGGCCATGATCGCCCACAAGTGCGAGGCGCATAGCGTCACGGTCGTTGATATCAACGAAGCCCGCATTGCGGCTTGGAATTCTGACAATCTGCCGATTTACGAACCCGGGTTGGACGAGATTGTGAAAGCAGCGCGGGGTAAACGATTGTTTTT
>DKOX01000091.1 GCA_002470925.1 Opitutia bacterium UBA7350
CGTTATTGGGATTTCAGTCAGGCGCCCAGTGCTGACGAATTAAAAGAGGGAGAGGTCCTCCTGCTCAGCACGCGCCGCTGGCGGCTGGATGACGAGCTCCTCGCGGATTGGCGGGCCGGCAAGGCGCTGCGCCCGCGGCACGATCATCGCGCCAAAATTCAAACCGCCTACGGGCAACTGGAAATTGAAACAGTGCAAGGCTTCAGCCCCGGCAACAGTTCCTGGGTTGAACTGGCATTGATCCGTAAACCTTGAACGCCACGATGTCCGCACCCCTGAAATTCCTGCAACAGCCCGCGGTTTACCTGCCCCTCCTCGCGGGGGTATTGTTCAGTTTAATCGCCAATCTGCTCGGCTGGGATCAAGGGGCACAGGCTTGTTTTTATGAGGTCACTGCCGATCACTGGACGGGGCGGGATATGCCCCTCATGGTTGCGCTGTATGAATACGGCGTCCTGCCCGCCCTTATTCTGGGAGTCGGCGGACTGCTCGTCTGGCTCGCCGGTTATTATCTTAAGGAGGTGCAAGCCCTCCGCAAAGTCAGCTTTTACCTCTTCGCCGTACTCGCACTTGGCAATGGCATCCTCGCTAATTTTCTGTTGAAGGGCTATTGGGGACGCCCCCGCCCCGCGCAGGTCGATCTTTATGGCGGCACACAGGCGTTTGAACCGAGCCTTTGGATTGACCTCGCCAGCACGGGAAAATCATTCCCCTGCGGTCACGCCACTATGGGATTTTATTTCTTTGCCTTGGCGCTCCTCCTCCAGGGCACGGCGCGGCGCGTGGTCCTTGCGCTCGCCCTGCTCTTTGGGGGTGTCATCGGACTCTCCCGCATGAGCTATGGCGGGCACTTTTTAACGGATGTGATCTGGGCAGGTATTCTTATGTGGCTGGTGGCATACGGTCTGCAGCAAGCCCTCGGCCTACAGCATGATTGGCGCTACACCGAGCGCCCGCCGCACAATGCGGGCGCGGCGCGGCGGCGGCGTTTTGTTCGCCTCGCCTTACTGCCGATCGTGCTGGTGCTCTTGCTTCTAGTGGCGACCCGCAGCCCCCGCGACAAGACCGACCACCTCAGCCTCGAAGCATCCGGCGCAAGCCTTTATCTCGACCTCGACCTGCGCGGCGAGTTGAAATTTGAAAAAGGCGAGGCGGGTACCGCCATGGAATTTATTACCCGCGGGCAGGGCTTCGGTTTCCCAAAAACCAAACTCCACCTTGAGAGCGAATCCGGCGCCACACCCGACCGCACCCGGGTTTACCATCGTGTGCGCGGCTTCTTCTCTGACCTGCAAGCCAGCACCCGCATCCGCCTCCCTGCGGGGCACCGCTACGAGATTCAACTCCATCCCAAGCGCCTGGAGGGTTTGCGCATTGAGGATAAGGCGACCGAAGTTAGCCCAATCCTGACGCTCGATTGGCGCGGGCTACCTTAAGCTGGCCACATCCGGCCGCCACATCAATTCCGCGCCGCTGGCGCACCGTGCTCGGTAAACCGGAATCCTGAATGATTTCCTGAAAGGCCCGCACTCTGGAATCGGCGGGCGCAGCTCCGTCAAAACCTTCCGTGGGGTTGAGCGGAATGAGGTTCACGTGCGCATCCATCCCGCGCAAGAGCTCCGCCAGTCGACGGGCGTGGTCGTCACTGTCATTGACCCCGCCAATTAAAGTCCAGGCAAAGAAGACCCGCGCGCGCTTGATGCGTGAGTAATCGCGACACGCCTGCAGGAGGTCCGCGAGCGGCCACTTTTTATTAATCGGTACCAGGGCGGCGCGTTCCGCATCGCTGGCACCGTGGAGGCTGACTGCCAGCGAGTATCGCTTGGGGTGACGCGCCAGTTGTTCGATGCCCGGAATATGCCCGACGGTGCTGATCGCCACCCGCGCGGGGCCGATGTTGAGCCCCCGGTTATCAGTCAGGATTTCCAGGGCCTGCATGGTGGGCTCAAAATTATGCAAGGGCTCGCCCATCCCCATCATCACAATATTGCGGAGCCGTTCGCCCTGCGTGGCGCGCAGTTGCCGCTCCACGTGTAGGGCCTGGGCCACGATTTCACCGGCCGTCAGGTGACGCGCAAAACCCATTTGCCCGGTGGCGCAAAAGACGCAACCCATCGCGCAACCGACCTGACTGCTCAAGCAGGCGGTGAATCGCCCCGGAAAACCCATCTGTACCGCCTCGACTTCCGCACCATCCGCCAGACGCAGGAGGTGCTTGTGGGTGTAGCCGTCGGCACTGGGGGTTTGCGCAACCGGAACAAGCGGGCATTGCTGCGGGGCCTCCGCCGAACGCAACCAACGCTGGAGCGGCGGGACGAGGTGATCGCAGGCCTCCGGTAGCGCGCGGTCCAAACGACGCTGTACCGCATTAAAGAGGGCCTTGGCGTGCACCGGATTGACGCCCGAATCCTCCAAGCACGATTCCAGAGAGGAAAAATTTAACCCCTCCAGATATTCCCGTTTGATTGACTGGATTTCCCCGCTTGGCACCCTGCCAAAAACACAGACAGACCCCCGACTGACAAGCCCATTTCAGATATTCTTGAACTAAGGGGCGACTTGATTGCGTTCGTGCTTGCATGACTGTGCAAAAATTCCACGCTCAAAAAGATTTATGCCAAAACGAACCGATATTGAGACGATTTTAATTATTGGATCCGGTCCCATTGTGATCGGTCAGGCCTGTGAGTTTGATTACTCTGGCACCCAAGCCTGTAAAGCTTTGCGCGAGGAAGGTTACCGGGTGGTGCTCGTCAACAGCAACCCCGCGACCATCATGACGGACCCCGAATTCGCGGATGTCACGTATATCGAGCCGCTCACGGTGGACGCCCTCGAAAAAATAATTGCGAAGGAACGCCCGCAGGCCCTCCTCCCAACCCTTGGGGGCCAGACCGGCCTCAACCTTTCCATGGACCTCAACGCCGCGGGAATCCTTGATAAATACGGGGTTGAAATGATCGGCGCCAAACCAGAGGCGATTGAAAAAGGCGAAGCGCGCGAAGTCTTCAAACAGGCGATGCTCAAGATCGGCCTCGACGTGGCGCGTTCCGCTACCGTTAACAATCTGCCGGATGCCCTGAAAGCCGCAGATGAATTGATCGGCGATTTCCCCATCATCATACGCCCCAGTTTCACCCTCGGCGGAGCAGGCGGCGGGATCGCCTACAATCGCGAGGAATACGAGAAAATGGTGCAGGCCGGGCTCGAAATATCCCCCACCACCGAGGTGCTCGTTGAAGAATGCCTCCTCGGGTGGAAGGAATACGAGATGGAGGTCATGCGCGACCACAAGGATCAATGCGTCGTGATTTGCTCCATTGAGAATTTTGACCCTATGGGCGTGCATACCGGGGACTCCATTACGATCGCTCCGGCAATGACCCTCACGGACAAGGAATATCAATTGATGCGCGATGCCTCCTTCGCCTGTATTCGCGAAGTCGGAGTTGAGACCGGTGGTTCCAATATCCAGTTTTCGGTCAACCCCGCGAACGGACGCATGGTCGTGATTGAGATGAACCCGCGGGTCTCCCGCAGTTCTGCCCTCGCTTCCAAAGCCACCGGTTTCCCGATCGCCAAAATGGCCGCGAAACTCGCGGTCGGTTACAGTCTCGACGAATTGCGGAATGACATCACCCGCGAAACTCCCGCCAGCTTTGAGCCGACCATTGATTACGTTGTAACCAAGATCCCCCGCTTTACCTTTGAAAAATTTCCGGGCGCGGACAAGACCCTCACCTCCGCCATGAAATCGGTCGGTGAAGCAATGGCGATTGGTCGCACCTTTAAAGAGTCCTTCCAAAAAGCCCTGCGCTCGCTCGAAATCGGCGCACCGGGTTTTGTTGGCCCTAAAAACGCCGGACTCGATGAACCCGTCAAGGATCTACAAAAAATCCGCGAGGGAATTGCCATTCCAACTTCCGAGCGGGTCTTCTGGTTGCGCCATGCCTTCCTGAAGGGAATGAGCGTTGAGGATGTGCACGAAATCTGCGCGATCGACCCTTGGTTCCTGCAGCAATTAAGTGAATTGGTGGACATCGAAAATGCTCTGCGTGCCACCAGCCTTACAAAACTTGAAGCGCCCCTCATGCGACAAGCGAAGGAGGCGGGCTTCAGTGATGCCCTCATCGCGCAACTCATCGGCGCCAACCGCCAACCCGTCCGCAAAAAACGGGAAGCCCTCGACATTCATACCCAGTATCGCCTGGTCGATACCTGCGCCGCCGAGTTCCAAGCCTACACCCCTTATTTCTATTCCTCCTACGGGGCGGAAAATGAAATTACCCCGACCGACAAGAAGAAGATTATGATTCTCGGCGGTGGCCCCAACCGCATCGGGCAAGGCATCGAATTCGACTATTGCTGCGTGCACGCCTCCTTTGCCCTGCGCGAAGCCGGTTTTGAAACCGTCATGGTCAACTCCAATCCTGAGACCGTTTCCACCGACTACGATACCTCCGACAAACTCTTCTTTGAGCCCCTCACCCTTGAGGATGTGCTTGAAATCTATCACCAGGAGCAATGCGACGGCGTGATCGTTCAATTTGGTGGGCAGACTCCGCTCAACCTCGCGAGCGATCTTGAAGCTCACGGTGTCAACATCATCGGCACCTCCCCCTCCATGATCGATGCCGCGGAAGACCGAGACCTCTTCCGTAAAATCCTTGATCGCATCGACCTAAAGCAGCCCAAGAACCGCATCGCCCATTCTCAGGAACAAGCCTACGAACTCGCCGGCGAAATCGGCTTCCCCATTTTGTTGCGCCCCTCCTTCGTGCTGGGTGGACGCGGGATGTTTATCGTGTACGACATTGGCGAAATGAAGGCGATCGTTCGCGACGTCTTTGAAGTAGCGCCCGGCAAGCCCGTCCTGCTCGACCAATTCCTGGAGGATGCCTACGAACTGGATGTCGATTGCATCTCCGATGGCGAAACTGCCGTAATTGGCGGGATGCTACAGCACGTTGAATTTGCGGGCGTTCACTCGGGGGACGCCGCGATGGTGATGCCGCCCCATACCCTTTCGGAGGTGATGCTTGAAAAAGTGCGTAAGGCCACCTATGCCCTCGCCCGCGAGCTTGAGGTTATCGGCCTCATGAATGTGCAATACGCCATCAAGGACGACGAACTCTTTATCATCGAAGTCAACCCGCGTGCCTCCCGCACCGTGCCCTTTGTTTCAAAAGCGATTGGTATTCCCCTTGCCAAACTTGCGGCCCGCGTCATGGCGGGCGAAAAACTCTCCGACCTCGGCTTTACCGATGAAATCACCCCACCCTATTGGGCGGTTAAAGAATCGGTCTTTCCTTTCAACCGATTCCCCGGCGCACCCATCATGCTCAGCCCTGAAATGCGCAGCACCGGGGAGGTGATGGGGCTCGACAAAGACCTGGGGGTTGCCTTTGCCAAGTCCCAAATGGCCGCGAAGCCCAGCTTGCCGGACTCCGGCGATGCCTTTATCTCCGTCAAGGATCACGATAAGGAACGTGCGGTGGAAATCGCCCGCGGTCTCAGCGAATTGGGCTTTGGCATTATTGCCACCGCCGGCACGGGCACGATCCTCAAGGAAAATGGTATCGCCATCAAAAATGTCTACCGCCTCAGCGAGGGACGCCCCAACGTGATTGACCTCATCAAGAATGGAAAAGTCTCCCTTATCATCAACACTCCGCAAGGCACCGTCCCGCGTCAAAACGAGAACCTCATTCGCACCGAAGCACTCAAGCACAACATCTGCATCATGACAACGATCTCCGCTGCCGCCGCCGCAGTCGACGGAATCCGCAGCCTCCGTGAAAAAGGCTACGAGGTGCGCTCGATCCAGAGTTATTCGGAGGAATGTCATAAATCCTAAAACCACCGGAAGCTATGCCCCAAGCACAGGAAACCATCGTCGCACTCCTGCACGGCCCCGACCAACCCGGTCTGGTGTCGCGAGTCTCGAGTTGGATATTCCTGCGGGGCAGTAACATTCATCACGCCGATCAGCATAAGGACG
>DKOX01000102.1 GCA_002470925.1 Opitutia bacterium UBA7350
TGCTTGGAAATGGTGCGGGTATTTTGCACCGGGCGCAGGATTTTTTCGAGACCGAGTTGTTCCCCGATTCCGGCATCGAGCCCCGCTTGGCTGAGGAAAGTAATGGCGGTGCGCGCGGTGGCCTTCCCAAATGATCCAAACTGCGGACGGTAGAACATCGGCTGGGGCGTTGGGATGGAAGCGTTGGGATCGCCCATATTGGCGAGCGCAATAAAGCCGCCCTTCAGGACCAGTTCCGGCTTCACTCCAAAGAGTGCCGGCTTGAAGAGCACGAGGTCGGCGAGCTTTCCGACTTCCAGGCTCCCGACTTCCGCAGCGCAACCACAGGCGATCGCGGGATTGAGGGTGTATTTTGCAATATAACGCAGGACCCGGAAATTGTCGGCAGCGGGATGCGCCTCGGATTCCAACTTCCCAAACTGGCGCTTCATTTTATCCGCGGTCTGCCAAGTGCGGATAATGACCTCCCCAACCCGCCCCATCGCCTGACTGTCACTGGACATGATCGAAATTGCACCGCGGTCATGAAGGATGTCCTCCGCCGCAATGGTTTGCGGACGGATACGGGATTCCGCAAATGCGACATCTTCGGGAATCCTGGAGTCGAGGTGGTGGCACACCATCAGCATGTCGAGGTGCTCATCGATGGTATTGACGGTAAAGGGCCGGGTGGGATTGGTTGAGGATGGCAGGACATTGGGAAGGCTGCAGACCTTCATAATGTCGGGGGCATGTCCGCCCCCGGCACCCTCCGAGTGAAAGGTGTGAATGACCCGGTCTTTGAAGGCCGCAATGGTTGTTTCCACAAAGCCGGACTCATTGAGGGTGTCGGTGTGAATCGCGACCTGTATATCGAGTTCGTCGGCGACGGTGAGGCAGTGGTCGATAGCGCTCGGAGTGGTACCCCAGTCTTCATGGAGTTTGAGACCCATCGCACCGGCCCGCACCTGTTCGCGGAGGGCTTCGTGATTGGAGGCGTTGCCCTTGCCCATAAAGCCCAGGTTCATGGGAAAAGCTTCCGCGGCCTCCAGCATTTTGGCGATGTTCCAGGCGCCGGGGGTACAGGTGGTGGCATTCGTCCCGGTCGCCGGACCGGTCCCGCCCCCCGTCATGGTCGTTACCCCGCTGGCGAGCGCTTCCTCAATTTGTTGGGGACAAATAAAATGAATGTGGGAATCAAAACCTCCGGCGGTCACGATATGACCCTCACCCGCGATGACTTCTGTGCCCGCGCCGATCACCATTCCTGCGCTGATCCCGGATTGTATCAGGGGATTTCCGGCATGACCCACGCCCGCGATGCGCCCGTCTTTCACCCCGATGTCGGCCTTGATGACTCCCAGTACCGGGTCGATAATGGTGGCATTGGTGATGACGAGGTCCAGCGAGTCGGCGCCCTGCGCGAGCGGCGATTGCCCCATTCCGTCGCGAATGACTTTGCCGCCGCCAAACTTGACCTCGTTGCCGTAACCGCCGGACTCCGCAATGAGGTCGCGTTCCACTTCGATAAAAAGCTCGGTATCGGCGAGTCGGACTTGGTCGCCTACGGTGGGACCAAACATTTCAGCGTATTGACGGCGGGTAAATTCGAGGCTCATGGCTTAAGGTCAATTTTTAAAGTTTAGGAATCGAGGGGGGCGTCGATTTTGTTATTAAGGCCATAGACTTCACGGGAACCGGCGAGCGCCACCAGTTCCACTTCACGCTGATCACCCGGTTCAAAGCGCACTGCGGTTCCCGCCGCGATATTCAAACGAAACCCCCGTGCTGCAGCGCGGTCAAATTCCAGCGCTTCGTTCACTTCATAAAAATGAAAATGGCTGCCTACCTGTACAGGGCGATCCCCGGAATGCGTCACCGCCACGGTGCGGGTTTCAAGCCCGGTATTTCCGGAGAGGCGGGCTTCGGGATCGGAGTATTTGTATTCGCCGGGGATCATCGGATGGGGTTGTGAACGGTGACGAGTTTTGTGCCGTCAGGGAAGGTGCCTTCCACCTGAACTTCGTGAATCATTTCCGGGATCCCTTCCATCACGTCGGAGCGTTGCAGGATGGTGGTGCCGTAGCTCATCAAATCCGCAACGCTGCGCCCGTCGCGAATGCCCTCCAGGATTTCATAGGTAATGAGGGCAACGGCCTCGGGATGGTTAAGTTTAACGCCGCGATTCAAGCGGCGGCGCGCGAGGTCTGCCGCCACCACGACCATTAGTTTTTCCTGTTCTCGTGGGGTAAGGTGCATGAGGGTTTAAACCGTAAGATATTGTTCGATAAGGCCAGTTGATAGGGATTCAGAAGCGCCGGATTGAACCACCGCTCCACGTTCTAAAATATAAAAAGTATCGCTCGCCGCTTTGGCAAAATCCAAATACTGCTCCACGAGAATTATACTGAGATCGCCCTCATGCTTGAGGGTATGAATGGCGTCTTCGATTTGATCGATGATGGATGGCTGAATGCCCTCGGTGGGCTCGTCCAGAATAAGGAGGCGGGGATTGGTGAGAAGGGCGCGACCGATGGCGAGCTGTTGCTGTTGACCGCCCGAAAGCACCCCGCCCTTCCGGGCAAGCATATCCTTAAGTACCGGAAAGAGTTCGTACACTTGATCCAAACGTTCCGCGCCGGCCGCCCCTGAAATACTCAGGCTTACCTTGAGGTTTTCCTCCACTGTGAGATTGGGAAAAATATCCCGTCCTTGCGGAACATATCCCATCCCGAGGCGCACCCGTTGGTCTGCCCGCAAATTTTCAATCGCGGCACCGTCGAAGTTAATGGACCCCTGGGCCTGCGGCAAAAGCCCCATGATACTGCGGAGGAGGGTAGTCTTCCCCACCCCGTTGCGCCCGAGGAGCGCCACCACCGAATCACGCGGGACTTCCATCGAGATCCCCCGCAGGATCAACGATTCATCGTAGCTTGCGCTGAGGTCCTCGACCGAAAGCAGAGGGGTGGAAAGGCTGGTGGTCTCGGTCATACTCAATTAATCATTTGCTTGGGCGGTTTTTTTACCCTGCCGACCGAGGTAAACCTCGATAACGCGGGGGTCGCTTTTGACACTCTCGAAGGAACCGTCCTTCAGGACATGCCCCTGGTGCAGGACTGTGACCTTGCGGGCGATTTGGCGGATGAATTCCATATCGTGCTCAATAACGACGAGGCTGTGTTTTTTCTCGAGGCTGAGGAGGAGTTCCCCGGTGCGCTCGGTCTCCTCGTCGCTCATCCCGGCGGCCGGTTCATCAATCAGAAGAATACGGGGGTTTTGCGCGAGGAGCATCCCGATCTCCAGCCATTGCTTCTGACCGTGGGAGAGCGAACCCGCCAATTCGTCTTTCCGGTTCTCGAGTCGGATCAGCTGTAATACCTCCATGATACGTTCGCGATCACTGGCGGATTCACGGTAGCGCAACGCCGCCAGCACCCCACGGGGATGGTCGAGGGACAGCACGAGATTGTCGTAAACGGTGTGGGATTTATAGATGCTGGGGGTTTGGAACTTCCGCCCGATTCCCAGGCGGTTGATTTCAAACTCGCGCAGTTTGGCGAGATTGTAATCGCGGCCATTCTGCTCGTGAAAGATAACGCTGCCCGTATCGGGACGGGTGCGACCCGTCAGAATGTCCATAAAGGTGCTTTTACCGGCGCCATTGGGGCCGATCACGGTCCGCAGTTCCCCTTCTTCCAAATAGAAATTGAGGTCGTCAATCGCCTTGAAACCATCGAAGGATTTGGTGACCCCCGAGACTGAAAGGATCAGGGGCGTATCACGGTGTAATGGTGCGGCGGGATTAGACATTTCCAGCAGGTTCGATTTGGGTAGTAGCGGTTCGTTTTTTGAGGGCGGCGCGGGCATCGCGCACCAGCCCCATCACGCCATCAGGGAAAAAGAGCACCACCATCACAAAGAGACCCCCCATGATGATGAGCCAATAATCCGGGAAAGCCTGCGTGGTATAGCTCTTGAGAAAATTAACCAGCACCGCCCCGATCACGGGGCCCCATTTGGTACCGCGTCCCCCGACTGCCACCCATACCACCACTTCCAGCGATTTCGCCGCCTCCATCGCGCTGGGGTTGACCCCTCCAACCTGCGGGACATAGAGAGCCCCCGCCGCGCCCGCGAGCATCGCCGAAAATACAAAGATCATTAACTTGTAGGAGGTCGTTGAGTAACCCGAAAAACGGACG
>DKOX01000131.1 GCA_002470925.1 Opitutia bacterium UBA7350
GAACCGGAATTTTGAAGGGATTCTTAATATTAAAGAAATCCCGGCTGCTCTTTTCGTAGTCGATACCCTCAACGAGGAAATCGCGGTCGCAGAGGCCAACCGTCTCGGCATCCCCGTTATCGGATTGGTCGATACAAATTCCGACCCCAGCGTGATCGACTATCCCATTCCGGGGAATGATGATGCCGTGAAGTCAATCCGCATCATTGTAGAAACGATCATGGAGGCGGCTCAAAACGGACTTGCGCAGCGCGAAAGCAAGAGCGTCCAAAAAGATGTAACCCCGCTCCCCCGCGAACAGGTCTTCGAGCAGGAGGATGTTGAAGTCACCCTGCCGGAAGGTTATGGCGAAGAAGAGGAAAACGCCGAAGCAAAAAATGCGGAGTAGTAAACTAACCGCCACGAAATCTTAACATAAAATCGATAGAATCGTATCATGAGTGTACAAATTAATGCTAAAATGGTTGGTGAATTGCGCGAAAGCACCGGCGCCGGTTTGATGGATTGCAAAAAAGCCCTGGTTGAATGCGAGGGTGATTTTGAAAAAGCCGGAGAATGGCTTCGCAAGAAGGGAATCGCCTCCGCTGCAAAAAAAGCGGGTCGCGATGCCAGCGAGGGCTTGATCGATACCTACATCCACCTCGGTGGGAAGGTCGGCGTGCTCTGTGAAATTAACTGCGAAAGCGATTTCGTCGCCAAGACCGATGACTTCAAGCAATTCGTTCGCGACGTCGCCATGCATATTGCGGCTGCCAGCCCGGTCTGCGTCTCCCGCGATGACATTGATCCCGCGCTTCTGGAAAAAGAGCGCGAAGTCGCACGCGGTCAAGCCGAAGGCAAGCCCGCTCAGGCGGTTGAAAAAATCGTGGAGGGCAAGGTCAACAAATACCTCAGCGAGAATTGCCTCCTTGAGCAGGCCTACGTCAAGGATCCCGATCAAACCGTACAGCAGGTTTTGACCGCCATGATCGCCAAGATGGGCGAGAACATGATGATCAAGCGTTTTGCCCGTTTCCAGATCGGCGCTTAAAATCCGCAACAAACAAGTTTCAAGAAACCAGCCCCGCAAGCGGCTGGTTTTTTTGGCTTTGGATCCTTCGCGCAACTTCTACATAAAAGATCACGCTTGCTTTTATCGGCATCCTTAAGAGCCTTTGCGCATGGGTAAAAAACGTTATGTTGTCATTATGGCTGGTGGACGCGGCGAGCGTTTTTGGCCGGAGAGTCGCCTCGCGCAACCCAAACAATTGCTGCCGATCGTGGGGGATAAGGCGATGCTTGCGCAGACAATCGACCGCCTGGAGGGTCTCGTTGCAACGGAGGATATTTTTGTCATTACCAATGCGGAGCAACGCGAGGCGGTCCTGAAGGTTTGCCCGGAGCTCGACCCCGCGAAGGTAATCGGGGAACCGGTCGGCCGTGATACCGCCGCCGCGGTGGGTCTCGCAACGATCCTGGTCGGGCGGTTGGATCCGGAGGCGAGTTTTGCGATGTTGCCTGCCGATGCCGTCATTCATGATGCAGCGGGTTTGCGTGCGAGTCTGCTGGCGGCCTTTGAAGCGGCGGAGGCGGATCCGGTTCTCGCAACGATTGGAATTACCGCGACCCATCCCGCCACCGGTTACGGCTATATTCAACAGGGTGAAGCGCGAGGGGAATACGCCGGCAGCACGGTCTATAAGGTGGCGCGTTTTGTTGAAAAACCCGATGCCGCGACCGCGCAGGCCTACCTGGACGCCCGCGATTATTTTTGGAATGCCGGCATGTTTATATGGTCAGTCAATGCCATTGCGGCAGAACTGAAACGGAATACCCCCGGGCTTTGGACCGCCCTGCAGGCGATTGCCTCCGGTTTGGATGCGGGTGAAAATCTCGATGCCCTCCTCGCGGAATATTATCCCGCGCTGGAAAAAATTTCGGTGGATTACGCCATCATCGAGAAGGCTACTGAGGTCGTCATGCTGGAGAGCCGTTTCGATTGGGACGACGTCGGCGAATGGCCGGCGGTGGCACGCCATTACCCGGCGGACGAGCAGGGCAATGTCATTCGCGGAACCGCGCATCTCGCGGAATCCAAGGGGAATATTGTTTTTAGCCGTGACCCCGATCACTTGGTCGCCCTCCTGGGGGTTGAGGATTTGATTGTGGTTAAGACCGATGATGCCACCCTGGTTTGTCATCGGGATCAGGCACAGGCTATCAAGCATATGGTAAAGGCGATGGGCGCGCAGACCGCCCTCAAGCATTTGATGTAAATGCCGCGATGAATTATTTGGGGATCGATTGGGGCGAAAAAAGGATCGGATTGGCCTTTGCGGATTCTCTCGGTATTGCGGTGCCCTTGCCCGCGGCGGTCGCCAGTACCAAGCAAGCGCGCATGCAGCAGATTGAAGCTGCCATCACCGAGCGGAAGGCCGAGGCCCTCGTGGTGGGTTACCCCTTGAACATGGACGGCAGCGTCGGCTTTAAAGCCAAGGAAGTGGAGGCCTTTATTGCAGTGCTGAAAGGCCGCTTCAAATTACCGGTGCATCGCCTCGACGAACGCTTGTCGAGTCATTCGGTGGAGCAGCACCTCAAGGGGTCAAAGAAAAAACCCGACCGCAAGAGCGGGGCGATAGATTCCAGCGCCGCCGCGCTCATCCTGCAGGATTTTCTCGAGGAGCAGCGCTTTCGGAGCGGCTTCAATGAAGAGGACGAGGGGACTCTCGAACTTTGAACATTGAACTTTGAAGTAGTTGTTCGTTGAAGGTTGTTGGTTGGGATTAATCCTAATCTTACTCTTATTCTTAATCCTAATTTAAATAAAAAAAGGATTGTCTCTCGTGGAAGCGGCAATCC
>DKOX01000056.1 GCA_002470925.1 Opitutia bacterium UBA7350
TAATGAATCTAGCATACCAAACTGATTCTCAATTGAAAATGTTAGGTAATCGGTTTGGTTCAGTACTTGGCTTTGAATATATCGGACAGGATAAAATTGGGGATTCTTTCATGAGGTATCTTTATATACAAAAATTTGAAAAACATGCTACTCGCTGGATGATTGTTTTTTATAAACCCAAGCAAGAGTGGATTGTAAATAATGTCATGTGGGACGATGAAACCTATGAAATATTTGACATGAATTAATGCAAAATCGGGCAAAACCGGCAACGCTTGCCAGCTCGCCTCTCCTGGAAAATTTTATTGAGAAAGTGCGTATGCAAAGGGTTCTAAGGCTGAACCTAACGATTCAAACAGCAATCACCACGGACTAGGCTCACCCCGGCAAAGACCGCCGCTCAAGCGCTACTTCAAGCCCACCCCTACCCTTCGGGTACAAGGGCTTCGTAAAGGGCGCGGAGTTTCATGTCGGTCTCGCGTATTTCTCCTTCGGGGGTGGAGCCTGCCACGACCCCTGCGCCGGAGTAGAGCTTGGCGGATTTCCCTTTGATCAAAGCGGAGCGGATTCCAACGATGAGTTCGCCGTCGTTGAGGTGATTGAACCAACCAAGGGCGCCGGCATAGAGTCCGCGTTCGGAGGATTCCAGTACGGGGAGTGCTTCGAGGGCGGCTTCGCGGGGGGTGCCACCAACCGCGGGGGTTGGGTGTAATTCCTCGGCGATATCGAGGAGGTGAACCCCGCGTTTGACTTCCGCTTCGATGGGGGTACGAAGGTGCTGGACATTGGCGAGGGGCAAGAGGTTCGGCCCACCGGTCGCCTGTCCGTTGATACCGCGCACAAAGAGACGCCGGATGATGGAATCGCGGACACAATAATGTTCCCACAGGTCCTTTTCGCTTTTTAACAAGCCACGTGCCAGACGGGCGTCATCTGCGGCGGTCGTCCCGCGGGGTGCCGAACCAGCGATCGCTTCGGTCTGTAAGCGTTGCTCATTGATCTTGAGGAGACGTTCCGGGCTGGCGCCGATGAAACTGCAGTCGGCCTTGTTGCCGTAGGAGAAGGTATGGCAGTCATTGAAACGGGCGCGGAGACGATTGAGCACCGCGAAGGGTTGCCAGTCCGAGCTGGCAGTCAGTTCCCGCACGCGAGACAGGACGATTTTATCATAGCGTTGCTGGGCGATGTCGGCGAGCGCCGCCTCCACCAGCGCCCCGAAGGGTCGCTCCCCGAGTTCACGGTCTTCGACCACCGCGAGTTCCGCTTCCGGTTGTGCGGTCTCGGCGGGATTCGCCTCGTAATTAAAAACTGAAAACTTTTCATAGGCAGCCCAGACGCGGTCCACGAGCGGATCCAAATCGCAATCGGGCTCGATCTGCACATTCGCGACCGCGCCATAGCGTTCCCCCATGCGGGAGACCTGCCAACGCGGTACAAAGACACTTGCTGCCGGGAAATCCGCTCCCTCGGTCGCGGTTTGCTCGAAGGTGAAAGCGGTAAAAAAATGTGGCCCCGCAAAGGGCGCGGAAAGATCCCCCACCGCAATGGTGTGCTCCAGAATGTCCTCCGCGAAATCCTTGACCGCCTGAAAGCGCCCCGCCCCGGAGAAATGCCCCTCGACCAATGCCTCCGCGCCCGCCAATGCCTGTCCGCGCGACGGCGATTCCAGATAGAAATGCTGCTCCCCGGTTTCCAGGATCGATTCCAGCACCGCGAGCGGTTCAATATATTCCACCTCCATTGAAATGCTCGCCAACTGGAAGTGTTCTTTTTCAATCGCTGCTTCACGACAGGCCGCGAGAAAAACCCGCAGGTCGTCCTTGCGGTATTTTCTGACGTTATCGGATGGGATGATTTGCACGAACTTACTAAGCAAACCAGCTGGCGGAAAACCGCAACCCTGCTTTGCAGAGTTCAGGAATCACCAGGAATCGTGCTTTTGTTTTGCACCGGGCGGGAAGGCTTCCCTTAAATAAGGGGATGTCCGAGCCGTTTGACCACCTCATGCCCAGCTTTCCGCCTATTGATTTCAAGGGCGAATTGAATGCGGAGCAATACGCGGCAGTCACGGCGGAACCTGGCCCCGCCCTGGTGCTGGCGGGCGCGGGATCGGGCAAAACCCGCACCCTCACCTATCGGGTCGCCTACCTCCTCCACACCGGTATTCAACCGCACGAAATTCTCCTCCTCACCTTTACCAATAAAGCCGCCCGCGAAATGCTCGAGCGGGTCGAGGATCTGACCGGGATTTCGCGCCGTCAGCTCTGGGGCGGCACCTTCCACAGTATTGCCCAGCGCATCCTTCGGGTCCATGGCGAGGAGATTGGCCTGAAGCGCCACTACACCATCCTCGATGAAGGTGAGGCGGAATCACTCCTCAAAAACTGCATCAATTCCGTTGATTCGAAGTTCATCAAAGGCAAGCACAACCCCAAACCCAAGGTCCTCGCCAATATGATCAGTTTCGCCCGCAACACCCGTTCACCCATCAGCGAGCAAGCGAGCGAATACTTTCCCCTGCTCGATGGGATCGCCGAAAAGGCGGTTGATTTCCACAAGGCCTACCAAGCTGAAAAACTCAAACAACAAGTGGTCGATTACGACGACCTCCTTGAGCACCTCCTCCAACTCCTCAAGGAACATCCCAAGATCGCCGCGATTTATCAGGAGCGCTTCAAGCATATCCTGGTGGATGAATTCCAGGACACCAACCGACTGCAATCCGACATCATCGAACAGTTCGGCGTGCACCATCAAATCATGGCAGTGGGGGACGACGCCCAATGTATCTACACCTGGCGCGGTGCGGACTTCGACAACATCATGCGCTTCGAGGACCGCCACCCCGGCGCTATCCTTCACAAGATCGAGACCAATTACCGGAGCACCCCGCAGATCCTTGAATTCGCAAACGCGATCCTCGCCCATCAACCCTCCGGGCGCGGCTACCACAAGGAATTACGCCCCGTTAAGGAAAACGGTCAACTTCCTTACTTTGTCCCCATGATGGACACCCGCGGACAGGCGAGCTTCATCATTCAACGCATTGAGGGCTTGATTGAGGAGGGCCGCGACCTCTCGGAAGTAGCGGTCCTTTACCGCGCGCATTTTCATGCGATGGATCTGCAGATGGAGCTCTCGCGCCGCAATATCGACTACCAAATCACGAGTGGGGTGCGCTTCTTTGAACAGGCACACATCAAGGATTTCACCGCGCAACTCCGCTTCGCCTCCAATCCCGCCGACCTCTCCGCCTTTGCCCGCTTCACCACCCTCCTGCCCAAAGTCGGTCCCAAAAGCGCCGAGCGCATCCACGCCTTTACCCGCCAACTCGCCGAAAAGGAAAGCCGTGATTTCTGCGAGGCCCTGACCGACGAGAGAGTCCTCCAAAAAGTCCCCGCCAATGCCCGCGAGGAATGGCCCTCCCTCGCCGCCACGATCCTGGAAATCAATCAAGCCCTCACCGAAAAAGCACCGGGCGAAGTGGTGGAGCAAGCGCTACAGGGCTGGTACGGCAGCTACATCCGCGAGATCTATCCCAACTGGAACGACCGCGAAGACGACCTCCAAAGCCTCATTGCATTTGCGAACCGGTATGAAACCATGGAGGAACTCCTCGCGCAACTGGTTCTCCTCGCCTCCGAAAGCAACGAACGTTCCGCGGAAGACCAGAAAAACTGCCTGCGCCTCACCACCATTCACCAGGCCAAGGGTTTGGAATTTCCGGTGGTCTTTGTCATTGGGCTCGCAGACGGGCTCTTTCCCTTGCAACGCACCATCGACACCGGCGACCTCGAGGAAGAGCGCCGTCTCTTTTACGTCGCGGTGACCCGCGCGATGGAAGAACTCTACCTCAGTTATCCGATGCTCAACCAGCGCGGCCAGAACGTCATGCGCATGAACCCGAGCCGCTTTATACAGGAAATTGACCCCGGCCGCTTCGAAACCCTCCGGGTCACGCCCTCCCGCGCCTACTAGAACAATCTCAATCCGCACGCACCAAGCGTTGACAAGTCTGCCCTCCTTAAAATGCTAAAGCCCATGCTTCGCGCCGTATGCCTCCTCCTCATTTGCCTCGGATTTGCCGCCTGTTCCAGCACGCCGCCCCCCAGGATCGAATCGGTGGAAATCCTTGAAATCCAACCGGAATTCATGGAGGCGAGCGCCTTTAAACGCATCAATGAATTTCTTACCGGAGTGGAGGAACACGGAAAGCGTACGGTGGTACGCACCCAAGCGGAGGACCGCCGAGGCTTCTACTTCACCCTGCGCCTCGACAAAAAAGCGAAGCATCTCCCCCGGGGTACCCACATCATTGCAGAAGTTTATACCCCGAACCAAACCGAAGTGCAGCGCTTCGAACTGAGTCTGCCCGCCAAACGCGGCAGCAGCCGTCAGCTCCTCTTCGGGCTTACCGGCACGGATTGGCCCTATCAACGGGAACGGGTGCCCGCGGCATGGAAATTCACGATTCTGGACCCCAACGGCAAAGTGCTCGGTGCTACCCAGAGCTACCTCTGGAATTAAGCCGCCCTTTACTCCACCGCGAGAATGCGGCCCGCGCGTCCAGTGCGCAGTTCAAAGGTATCACCGGCGCGCAAACCCAGGAGCCGGTGCGCCAACTCCGATTGCGGCGTGATGACGGTCACCTCGCGCGTCTCGACCGTCACGACATGACCACCGGCCACCCCCGCAAAAAAGAAATATTCCTCCCCGGCAGCAAAACCGCAGCAAAATAAGGCACCCAGCGAGACGCGATCATTCGGGCGCATCAAGTCTTCGCGCTCCGATTGCAGTTCCTCCACCGCTTCCGCCCATTGCTTTGCCTGTCCTGCCTGCCCCGCCGCCAGATAGGACGCCTCCAGCCCCTGCGTGTCCCATTTGGATTCCGCCCGCGATTCCTCATTGGTCGCGTATTCTGCAGCATCCTTGGAGGCCTCCACCGCATGCTTCACCTCCTCGCGGAGGGTTTCCAATAAGCGATTATAGAACTGCTCTTTTTTCATAAATAAAATGGCGAGCTAATTTTCCCGGCTTACCGATGGCAATCAATTTCATACAAGGGAAGTTTTGAGCCTTGGAATCCTGTCTTGTCTTATTCATGCAAAACCAGCAGTTTTTTAGGTTTAAGCATTACTACACGGCATGACCTGGGAAATCTATTTTGTCTTTGCGCTGCTCGCCTTCGCGATCGTCAGCTTTATTTGGGAGCGTATTTCCGCGGACCTCACCTCCCTGACGGTCTTTGCTGCGCTGCTCTTTGTCAGTATGCTGACCCGCAGCACGGAATTGCCCGATCTGGACAGTCTCCTGATGGTTTTCAGTAATTCCGCCCCCCTCACCATTGCGGCGATGTTCATTGTGAGCGCGGCCCTCGAGCGCACCGGCGCGATTGATCTCATCACCCGCTACCTCCGGCAATTGGTGCAATTCCCCTACCGGCGCTTCCTCTTTATCATGATCCTTGGGGTCGCGGCAGTTTCCGCATTCGTGAACAACACCCCCGTCGTGATTGTTCTCATGCCGGTGATCCTGACCTTGTCCCGCGAGATGGGGCTCCCCTCCTCCAAACTCTTGATTCCCCTTTCCTACGCTTCCATTTTTGGCGGCACGTGCACCCTCCTCGGAACCAGCACCAATCTCCTCGCCAGCGGTATTCTTGTGGACGCGGGGCATCGCCCCATCGGGATGTTTGAACTCGCCGCAGTCGGCCTGCCCATCCTTACAGTCGGCACTCTTTACCTCGTGTTCTTCGGGAATCGCCTCCTTCCGCGCCGCGAAACCCTCACCTCCATCCTCAGCGAAGCGGAGCGCGAGGAGTATATCACGGAGGCCTTTGTCCGTGCCGACTCCAATCTCATCGGTACCCCCGCCGCCGAATGCAGCTTCCTGAAAACACGCCGCATCCGCCTCCTTGAAATCGTGCGCCATGGGGTCGCGGTCCGGAATGATCCCAGCAAAGTCGCGCTCGAGGCAGGTGATCGCCTCGTCATGTCCTGCCATCCCTCCGGCATCGCCGCCGCCCGCTCCGAAAAAGGCATCGCCCTCCAAGTGGAGCTTTCCGAAGACCTTGAAACGATCGCGACCGATGAAGGCGCCATTGTAGAAGCGGTGGTTTCGCCCAACGCCACCATTGCAGGCAAAACCCTTGGCGAAATCAACTTTCGCCAACGCTTCCGTATGGTGGTTGTCGCAATTCACCGCAAGGGCCAAAACCAGCGCGAACGCCTCAACGAACTCCGCCTGCAACCCGGCGATACCCTCCTCATGATGGGTTCCAACAATGCCATCGAAAACCTCGCCAGCAGCGAGGAATTGATCCTCCTCGACCGACCCCGCGTTGCAGCCAAAGACATCCGCGCGAAAATGCCGATCGCCCTCCTCACCAGCGCGGGCGTGGTGACCCTCGCTTCTCTCAACATCGTGCCGATCCTCGCGGCGGCCAGCCTCGGCGTCGCCGTCCTTCTTTTGAGCGGCTGCATGAAGCCCAAGGAAGCCTACGCCTCCATTGAATGGAGCATCCTTGTCATTATCTTTGGGATGCTCGCCCTCGGCACCGCGATGGACAGCACCGGCGCCAGTATACTTATCGCTAAGAATTTGATTGGATTCATCGATAGTCTGGTGCCGCCACATCTTCAAAACGTCGCGATGTTGCTGCTCATTTATATCATCACTTCCACCTTTACCGAATTCCTCTCCAACAACGCCGCCGTCGCCCTCATGGTGCCGATCGCCCTCGGAGTCGCAATGACCCTCGGGGTGGATGCGCGACCCTTTGTTGTCGGCACCTGTATCGCCGCCTCGGCCAGCTTTGCCACCCCCATCGGCTACCAGACCAACACCTACATTTACGGTGTTGGTGGTTACCGCTTCGCCGACTTCACCCGGGTGGGACTGCCCCTCAATATTCTTTGCTGCGCCGTCACGGTGCTCGTGGTGCCGATCTTCTGGAAATTCTAAGGGACGGACCTGCCGCCCGCTTTTAGATGTAATACATCTCACCCGGATCGTTCACGATGAACGCCTCCAGGGTGTAGCTGTCCAACTGCTTGCGCATCTCTGCGCCGATCGCAGACCATATTTCACCCACCCGTTCGCCCGAGTGGCCGCCATTCGCGAAATTGGATTCCAGTAACTCCGGGTCCAGAGCCTGCACAATCTCACTCAAAAGAATGCGTTCCGGAGCACGCGACAAAGCGTAACCACCTTGTTTTCCGCGCTTGCTGAGGATCAAGCCCGCAGTGCGCAGTTCATTCAAAATCTGTACCAAATAATTAGCTGGAACGTCCTCTGCCTCCGCGAGCGTCTCAACATGCGCCATCGATCCCTGGCCATGCGTACGCCCTAATTGTGCCATGACCCGACAGGCATATTCCAGTTTATTTGAGACTTTCACCAAGGCAAAACCTACTATTTTGACTCAATAAGTAAACTTATTTTTCCAAGACCCCAAAATAAGGAAAAAATAAACCATAAGTCATTGATAAAAAGAGTGATAAAACATACATAAAAAATGCAAAAAGAGGCCACTTTTTAGTGGCATCACCGCAAAAGCTTCCATAGTTTTTCTAACTTATGTCCGAACAAGAAAAGCCCGAAAATACAAGCAAAGCTCAAAACCCCAAAGTAGACAAAAACGACGTCTATGATTCCTCAAAAATCCAGAAACTGGAAGGTCTTGAGGGTGTCCGTAAACGGCCCGATATGTATATCGGTGACACCAACGAACGGGGACTTCACCACTGTGTCTTCGAGATCGTGGACAACTCCATCGACGAGGCCCTCGCGGGACATTGCTCCACGATCACGGTGAGCATCCACAACGATGGTTCCTGCTCCATTGAGGACGATGGGCGCGGTATTCCAGTAGACATCCACCCCAAGTATAAAATCCCCGCCCTCGAGTTGGTCATGACCAATCTCCACGCCGGCGGTAAATTCGGCAAGGGTGCCTATCAAGTCTCGGGCGGTCTCCATGGCGTCGGAGCAAAATGCGTGAACGCGGTCTCGGAGTGGTTTGAGGTCGAGGTGCGCCGCGACGGAAAGGTCCATAAAATGGAATTTTCCCGCGGTCTTACCACCCAACAAATGAAAGTCATTGGCGAAACCAAGCGCACCGGCACCCGCATCGCCTTCCTGCCCGACCCTGAGATTTTCCTCACCACCCGCACATTCAACTTTGAACTCCTCAGCAAGCGACTCCGTGAACTCGCCTTCCTCAATCCGGGCATTCAAATAAGCTTTAATGACGAGCGGGACAACCGCTCCGAAACTTTCCTCTTCAAGGACGGCATCGCGGAATACGTCTGTTTTCTCAACGAGAACAAGAACATCTTGCACGAGGAGCCCATTAGTTTTCATGGCGAGGCACCGACCCCCAATCCTGACCTCGACGCCAATATCGTGGTCGATATCGCCTTCCAATACAACGACGGCTATAGCGACCAGATCTACGCTTACGCCAATTCCATTCACAACATCGAGGGCGGCACGCACCTCTCCGGTTTCCGCACCGCCCTCACCCGCGTCGTCAACAACTACGCCAAGCAAAACGGCCTCCTCAAGGACAAGGACCCCTCTCTTTCCGGCGACGATGCCCGCGAAGGCCTCACCGCCGTTATTTCCGTAAAGGTTCCCGAACCGCGCTTTGAGGGCCAAACCAAGACCAAGCTTTCCAACGGCGAAGTTGACGGCATCGTCCAAAAAATCACGGGCGAGGAACTCAAATACTATTTTGAGACCAATCCGCAGATTGCCAAAAAATTGATCGACAAATGCCTGAATGCTGCCCGGGCCCGGGAGGCCGCCCGCAAGGCGCGCGAAACAGTCCGCAAAGGCGCCCTCTCCTCCGGTGGCCTGCCCGGTAAACTCGCCGATTGTTCCTCCAAGGATCCCTCTATTTCCGAGCTCTACATCGTGGAGGGTGATTCCGCCGGTGGTTCCGCCAAACAGGGCCGCGACCGTGCCACCCAGGCGATCCTTCCGATTCGCGGCAAGCTCCTGAATGTTGAAAAAGCCCGCCTCGACAAGGTCCTCAACAATAATGAAATCCGCACCCTCATCACCGCGGTCGGCACCGGCATCGGGGACCACGAGGGCGACGGCGCTTTCGATGCCTCAAAAGCGCGGTATCATAAAATCATTCTGATGACCGACGCGGACGTAGACGGCGCGCACATTCGTACCCTTCTCCTCACCTTCCTTTTCCGGCAAATGCGCGGCCTGATCGAATCCGGTTACGTCTACATCGCGCAACCGCCCCTTTATAAGATCAAGCGCAAGCGCCGTGAGCAATACGTCGACAATGACCCGCAGCTCAACCGCATCCTGCTCGAACTGGGCTCGGAAGACGTCACCCTCATCCGCAACCGCGATGACCGCCAACTCAGCGGCGCACAAATCGACGAGCTGGTCGAGGCCCTCTCCCGCCTCGAAGTGGTCGGTCGCGGCGTGACGCGTTACGGTTGCGACTTCGCCAGCTACCTCGATCAACACGAGGCTGAGAATTACAACCTCCCGCGCTACGTGGCCCGCATCCGCACCGGCAACGAGGAAAGCTTCCGCTTCCTGAAAAATGACGACGAACGCTCCGCCTTCCACGCCGAGTTCGAACTGACCGATGCCAATGTCGGCGATACGGTGGTGCGCGAGATAGAAAACGAAGAGGGGCTTAAAACCCAACAGCGCATCTCCCTACACGAAATCTTCGAATCAACCGAAATGTCCAAACTCCTGCGCGATCTCGCGGAGGCGGGCATCGACACCCATCAATTCACCAAGACCGAAGCGCCCCGCTACAACCTCGTTGAGAACCTTGGTGACCCTAAAAAAGAGGAACGCATCGAACTGTTCTCCATCATTGAACTGGTCGATAACATCCGTGCCATCGGGCGGCGCGGCCTCAGCATTCAACGCTACAAAGGTCTCGGTGAAATGAACCCAAAGCAACTCTTCGAGACCACCATGGACCCCGCAAGCCGCCGCCTGCTGAAGGTCAATATCGCCGACGCCGCCGCGGCGGACAACACCTTCTCCATGCTCATGGGTGAAGATGTGCCCTCCCGTCGTGCCTTTATCGAGGACAACGCCTTGAATGTCTCCCACCTCGACGCTTAGAAGCCCCGCGTATTTCACGATTTAACGCCTTTTATTAAATGGAAAACCCACCGAACGAATCCCCCTCAGCCAACAACCGCGCCGAAGTCACCTCCATCTCGGAGATTATGCAAACCGCCTACATCGATTATTCGATGTCGGTCATTGTGAGTCGGGCCCTTCCCGATGCCCGCGACGGCCTCAAGCCGGTGCAAAGGCGCATCCTCTACGCCATGTTGCGCGAAGGCCTTCTCCATAACCGTCCTTTCGACAAATGCGCCGGTGTGGTCGGGGAAGTCCTTAAAAATTACCACCCCCACGGCGACTCTTCCGTTTACGATACCCTCGTCCGCCTCGCTCAGAATTGGGTGATGCGCTACCCCCTCATTATCCCACAGGGCAACTTCGGCTCGATCGACGGCGACTCCCCCGCCGCCTATCGTTATACCGAGTGTAAACTCGAAGCGATTGCCGAGGATATCCTCCGTGATATCGACGAAGATACCGTCAATTTCGTCCCGAACTACAAGGAGAGCACCAGCGAGCCATCCGTCCTGCCCGCCGCCCTGCCCAATCTCCTCATGAACGGCTCCACCGGGATCGCGGTCGGGATGACCACCAACATCCCGCCCCACAACCTCAGTGAGATCATCGATGCCACCTGCGCAATCATCGACAACCCCAAGATTGATCTCGACGCCCTCATTCAATACATCCCCGGCCCGGACTTTCCCGGTGGTGGATTCATTCATGGTAAATCCGGCATCGAGAGCTACCTCAAGACCGGTCGCGGCATTGTGCGCACCCGCGGTATTGCCGAGGTTGTCGAGTCCGGCGGCAAAGAGGAAATTATCATTTCTGCGATTCCCTACAACGTGAATCGCGCCTCCCTCGTGATGCGCATTGCGGAGTTGATCCAAACCAAGGCGATCGAAGGGATCGCAGACCTTCGCGACGAATCCACCGAGGAAACCCGCATCGTCATCGAGTTGAAACGCGCTGCCATCCCCCGCGTCATTATCAATCAACTCTACAAGTCCACCCCCTTGGAGAGTTCCTTTGGCGTGATTCTCCTCGCCCTCGACAATCGTCGACCCAAGCAGATGAACATCAAAGAGATGCTCCTCTGTTACATCGACCACCGCCGCGAAGTCATCTACCGCCGCACCCAGTTCCGCCTCCGCAAGGCCGAAGCCCGCGCTCATATCCTCGAGGGTTATAAAATCGCCCTCGATAACCTCGACGACTTTGTTAAAATCATCCGTGCTTCCAAGAATCGTGACGAGGCGAAGCAGGCCCTCATGGAAAAATATCCGCTCAGCGAGATTCAAACCAATGCCATTCTCGAATTGCGCCTCTACCAGCTCACCGGCCTTGAGCGCGATAAAATTGAGGACGAATACCGCGAATTGATGGCGAAAATCGAAGGTCTGCGCTCCATCCTCGAAAACGAACCGGAACTCCTCGGTGTCATTAAAACCGAATTGGGCGAAATGAAGGAAAAATACGGCAACCCCCGCCGTTCCCAGCTGCTCGCTATCGACGGTGATCTCTCCATGGAGGACCTCGTCCCCAACGAGGGTTGCATGATCACGGTCACCCACAACAACTTCATCAAGCGTACCAACCTCGACGCCTATCGTTCCCAAAAACGCGGCGGCAAGGGCGTCATCGGCTCGGGTCAATACGAGGACGACTTCGTGGAGCACCTCTTCACCGCCTCGACCCACGACTACCTCATGTGCTTCATGAACAGCGGTCGCGTTTACGTCGAAAAAGTCTACCACATCCCGGAAGGTTCCCGCACCGCCAAGGGCCGCGCCATCGCCAATGTCCTGGAACTTCAGGAAGGCGAAAAAATCGCCGCAATGATTTGCGTGAAGGATTTTGATGAATCCGACCAACGCATCGTCCTCGCCACCCGCAACGGCGTCACCAAGAAGACCCTCCTCTCCGATTTCCGGAACTTCCGCAAGGGCGGGATCATCGGTATCAATATTGACGAAGGCGACGCCCTCATCGGGGCCCGTCTGACCTCCGGTCAAGACGACATTCTCCTCGTCACCCAACAAGCCCAATCGATCCGTTTCTCCGAGGGGGATCTACGCGATCAGGGTCGCGCCACCCGCGGGGTGCGTGGCATCAAGCTGAAATCCGAGGCAGACGCCGTGGTGGCAATTGAGATCGTCAACTCCGAAGCCAAACTGCTCCTTGCCGGCGCCAATGGCCTTGGCAAACGCACCGCCTTTCATGAGTACCGGCAGCAATCGCGCGGCGGCTCCGGCATCATTGCGATGAAGACCGAAAAAGTCGCGGGCGCGCTCTCTGTAACCGACGAGGATGAAATCATGATGTTCACGCTCAAAGGCCAGGCGGTGCGTTCCCCTGTCAAGGATGTCCGGATCACCGGTCGCGCTGCCTCCGGGGTAAAGCTGGTCAACCTCGGCGACAAGGATGAATTGATCGGCATTTCAAAGGTCATCGCCAGCGAAAAGGACGGGGATGAGGATGCTGAAGAAACAACCGGAGCAGAAGACGTTGCGGAGTCCGAGACCTAGCCGCTGAATCCGCATGCCCAAAAAGGAACGAAGCGAAGCCAAAGTCCCGATCACCCCGCCCGAACAATGGGTGGAGCAATACGGTGACTATCTCTATGGCTTCGCAATGTCCCGTTTGCGCAACCCCGAGGCCGCGCAGGATTGCGTGCAAGACACCCTCCTCGCCGGCATTAAGGCCCTCGACCGTTTCGACGGCAGTCGCGATATCAAATTCTGGCTGCGCGGTATCATGCGCAACAAAATCGTCGACCAGATCCGGCGCTCCATCAAAGAAAACAAGGTCGATATTGAGGCAGAGGACGAAGCGCTCCTCGAAAGCTTCTGGTTCAAATACAGCGGGATCGCCACCACCAATCCCGACCCCTGGCAGTTCAACCCGCGTAAATATTACGACAATACTGAATTTTGGAAGGTTTTTGAAACCTGCATTGACGAAGTCAAGGAACCGGCACGACAGGCATTTATCCTCCGCGTTCTGGAAGATCAAACTACGGAAGAAGTCTGTAAGGTTTTAGACATCACACCGAATTACTTATGGGTATTGCTCCATCGGGCTCGGCAACAACTCAAGGTGTCACTGGAAGCCCGGTGGAAAGACTCCAAATAACACACTCCATCCATGTTTACCTGCAAACAAGTCTCCAAGGCGCTTCACGAAGAAGACTATAGCCAAATGTCGCCCCTCCGGCGTTTTTTCCTGCGGCTTCACCTCCGACTCTGTGTCGTTTGCGGTAAATACAATAAACAGGTTATCGAGAGTCAGGATATGTGCACTTGCTACAAGCAGCATGAGGCTGAAAACGAGGCGGATCGCCCGAAATTGGATCTTTCCCAAAAGGAAGCGCTCAAAGAATTGCTTGCTGATAAAATTGCGAAATAGAACTCTGCTTGCCTTTTATTGAAGCGTTGACAAGCGCAGTCCCGCACGCTCATATCTATCACAGTCAAACTTGCGGCATCACGTCCCTACATGGAATTCGACGTACTTGGATCGTCATTGAAACC
>DKOX01000055.1 GCA_002470925.1 Opitutia bacterium UBA7350
TCTCTCTCTGCCATAGGGTCAATAATTTTTAGAAGTGGTATTATTCGCTGAGACTGCCCTTTGTCGAGGGGATGGCATCTCCGAGGCGCGGATCAATCGTAGTGGCGCTGTCCAGCGCACGCGCAAAGCCTTTAAAGATGGCCTCCGCAATGTGGTGCGGTTCCTCGCCGTATTCGAGGTTGATGTGCAGGTTGCAGCCCGCCTCGTTCGCAAAGGCCTGGAAAAATTCCTTCACCAAGCCGATACTGAAATCGCGCACCATCGCGTCTTTGTAATCGACCTTGTAAACGAAGGCGGGGCGATTCGAGAGGTCGAGCGCGACCCGCGCGAGGGATTCATCCATCGGTAAAAGGAAATAGCCATAGCGACGGATGCCGCGTTTCTCGCCGAGCGCCTGCTTGAGCACCTGCCCGAGGACAATTCCGGTGTCTTCAACGGTGTGGTGGTAATCGACATCAATATCGCCGGTCGCCTTGAGCTTTAAATCAAAGAAGCCGTGGCGCGCAAAGAGGGTGAGCATGTGGTCGAGAAAAGGAATACCGGTCTCGATTTCCGAGATGCCGTTGCCATCGATCGCGAGTTCCATCGTGATCTGGGTCTCCTTGGTATTACGGGTAAGGGATGCTATGCGTGGTTCAGCCATAAATTGATCGCGGTTAAAAATACCTGCATTTCTGCCTCTGTTCCTATGCTGACACGGATAAAAGCGCAAGTTAAAGGATGCCCCGGGAAATACCGTACCAAAACGCGTTGCGCCTTGAGGTGTTCAAAGAGGGCGGCGGCTACTTCAGGACCGGTTTCCCCCGCCGCGTTTTTGGGCTCGGTAAACAGGAAATTGGCACTCGAGGGATAGGTAAACCAACCATGCGCATCGAGCGCAGCGCGGGTTTTTTCGCGAGTGGCGATGACCTCTGCACAGCGGGCTTCAAAATAGGTGCGGTCTTGGAACGCCGCCAGAGCAGCGGCCTGCGCGATGCGGTCGAGGTTGTAGGCGTCGCGCACCCGATCGAGCAGTTCAATGATTTTCGGCGCAGCAAGGGCGTAACCCACCCGCATTCCCGCCAGACTGTAGGATTTTGAGAAAGTGCGCACCACGATCAGGTTTTCATACGCTTCCAGAAGCGGGAAGGCACTCTCGCCCCCAAAATCGACATAGGCTTCGTCCACCACCAAGAGCCCCTCAATGGACTGCAGTACCTGCTCGATATCCTTTAAGGAAAACGCCACCCCGGTCGGAGCGTTGGGGTTTGTCAGGAAAAAGACCCGCGCCTGCAGGCTCGCAATCGCCGCGACGTCGAGCCGCATGGAACGATCAAAGGGCACTTCCAATAATTCCTGACCCGACATCCCCGCCACCACCGGATAGAGCGAATAACTCGGCACGGTATGCCCCACCCCCGGCGTCTGCGCGAAACAACGGGTGATTAAATCCAGGATATTGTCCGAACCATTCCCAATAATAACATGCGCGGAGCTGAGGCCAAAGGACTCGCCGATCGCAGCGCGCAGGGCCGCACTGGTTGGTTCCGGATAAAACTGCAATTTCGCGGCCTCCGCTGCGACCGCCGGAGCCACCGCGGCCGAGGGCGGATATGGATTTTCATTGGTGTTCAGCTTGGTCCAGCCCCCACCCTGCGGTTGCTCACCCGGCACGTATGCGTGCAATGCCTGGATGTGCGCCTGCGCCTGCGCTTGAGCCTCAAAGGATTTTTTCATACCTGCTCCTAAAGGCGGATCTTGAGGGAATTGCCGTGGGCATCGAGTTCCTCGAGGCGGGCGAAGGTTTCAATCACCGGGGCGGCTTTAGCGAGGCTGCGGGCATTGTAGCGGACCGTGCTGGAACGGCGCAAAAAGTCGGTGGCCTGAAGCCCGCTGAAGAATCGCCCGGCGCGTCCGGTGGGAAGGGTATGACTGGGCCCGGCGGTGAAATCACCGAGGACGGTGGGGGTGTCATAGCCCTGCAGGATCGCCCCGGCGGTCGTGATGGCTTGGTTGAGCGCGGGTAAGGCTTTGTCGGCGACCTGTAGTTCGAGGTGCTCGGGGGCGATGTAGTTGGCGACCTCGGCGGTCTGCGCGAGATTGCGGCAAACGATCGCAAGGCAACGATCCTTGATGATCGCCGCGCATTTTTCCCCGTGGCGGAGGGCGGGCAATTGCGCCGTGATAGCGCGCTCAACCTTCGCGACCTGCGCTTTGCTGGTGGTAGCGTAGTAAAGGATTTCCTTGCCGCTGCCGTGTTCCGCCTGCGCGAGGAGATCGGCGGCGAGGTGACGGGGGTTCGCGCCGCCGTCTGCAATGAGCATAACTTCGCTGGGCCCGGGAAGGAGATCGATACCGACCGTGCCGAGCACCTGGCGTTTAGCTTCCATTACATAGGCATTGCCCGGGCCGAAGATTTTATCGACGGGAGCGATGGTCTTGGTGCCGTATGCCATCGCGCCGATTGCCTGCACGCCTCCGACTTTGTAAACTTCCTCAATCCCAACCATCGCAAGTGCCGCGAGCATGCCGGGCGCAATACTGCCATCGGGGCGCGGCGGGGTGCAGACCGCGACTTCGGGACAACGCACCAGTTTGGCAAGCACTGCGGTCATGATGACGGTGGAAACCAACGGAACGTTGCCGCCGGGGATGTAAAGGCCCACGCGCTGGATGGGATAGAAACGCTCGCCGACCGTCGCACCATGCGCATTTTTAGCCTGCCAGTTTTTTGGGAGGGTCTTGCGGTGAAAATCTTTGACCATCGCAATCGATTCGCGGATCGCTTTGCGTTCGGCGGCGGAGAGGCTTTTGAGAGCGGCCTTCAGTTCAGCCGGTGCCACCCGCATCGCGGGGGCGGTCAATTGCGCGCCGTCAAAGCGTTCGGTAGCGTCGAGAACGGCGCGATCGCCCCTGGCACTCACCTCTTGAAGGATTCCACTGACGACTTGGGCAAGGTCACCCGTGACGTTCGCTTTGGCGCAGAAACGACGCAGGGAGGTTTTGAATTTCGGGGTGTCGGAAAACTCCAGCTTTTGCATGATGCCCCTAAGCAAACACTTCGCCGCCCTGCGTGCAAGACAGGGTCAATTATTTCTTTTGCTTGGGAATATCAAAGATTCCTTCCTCGAGGACCGAATTTACGAGAACTTTGTCCACTTCCATGCGGTGGAGGGGCTGCTTGTCCTGAAAATAAAGCTGCGCCTGCGGGAAGCGAATCCCGTTCACGTAAAGGTCACCGTCCTCAACCACTTCGATCTGCTCGCCGGAGACTTCCTTGATGGTCGCAACGAGTTTTGCTTCCTTCCGCGAGAAATAGCGGAGGGTTTTGGTTTTTCCGGGGCGCTTGTATACAATGACATCGCAGATTTGCCCGCGATGCTTGGCGATTCCGGCATAGCTTGCGTTCTCGCCATACTTGTTGTCGGGCGTGTAGAAATTGAATAAATTGCGGGTACTTTCTTCCAGGCATTCGCGTTCGGCCGGTGAAAGGGGGCGCATCTGACCGAGTCCTTCTTTTTCATGCGCACGAATCACCACGGCCTCTCCCCCATGCAGGATCGTTGTTTCGACAATGTCATCGACGTATATTTCAAGACGTTGGGAACAGGGTTTGCGCGCGATCAGGACAACTTTTGCGGGCATGAGTTTTGGGTCCTGCGGTTGCACCCGGCCTTCGATGCGAAGCGTTACGATATCTCCCAAGGCGGGTTCCGGCCCGACCATGGTCCGTGCACGCTGGATGATGCTTCCGGCAGTGGGGGTCTGCGCGGATAGCGCCGAGACGGCGGCAAGGCCAAATACGATACAAAAACGATACATCCTTAATTGATGTAGACTGAAAAACGGACGCTTGGTTCGCCAGTGTAGCAAATAATTATTCCCACTCAATCGTACCGGGGGGCTTGGAGCTGATATCGAAGACAACCCGGTTACAACCGGAAACTTCGTTGATGATGCGGTTGGAGATGGTCCGGAGGACTTCGTATGGAACGCGTGACCAGTCTGCGGTCATCGCATCCACGCTTTCCACGATGCGGAGCGCTACGACGTTTTCATAAGTGCGCTCGTCTCCCATGACGCCCACTGTTTTAACCGGCAGAAAGACACAAAAGGATTGCCAGACTTTATAGTAAAGATCGCTCGCCATCATTTCCTCGTGCAGGATCGCGTCGGCCTTGCGCAGGACGTCGAGGTCGGCCTTGCGAATGGGGCCCATGACGCGGACGCCCAGGCCGGGCCCTGGGAAGGGTTGGCGCCAAACGACCTCCTTGGGGAGACCCAGCTCAGTGCCGAGTTCGCGAACTTCATCCTTGAAGAGTTCGCGGAGGGGTTCGAGGAGTTTGAGCTTCATGCGTTTGGGAAGACCACCGACGTTGTGATGGCTCTTGATGAGGGCGGCGGGGTTGCCGTCGATCGCGACGGATTCGATGACGTCGGGATAGAGGGTACCCTGTGCGAGGAAGGCGTAGTTGCCGCGCTTTTTAAGTTTCGTAACCGCTTCGTCGAAGACTTCGACAAAGGTATTGCCGATGATCTTGCGTTTGCGCTCGGGGTCGGCGACGCCCTTGAGGCGGTCGAGGAAGAGCTTGCTTTTACGGGCGACGCGAAGGTCGAGGTTGAAGTGGTCACCGTAGAGTTTTTCAACCTGTTCGCGCTCGTGGAGACGCAGGAGACCATTATCGACAAAGACGCAGGTGAGCTGCTTGCCAATGGCGCGGTGGATGAGCGCGGCGGCGACCGAAGAATCGACCCCGCCACTGAGCCCGAGAATGACGCGCTGATCGCCCACTGTTTCCCGGATCTGTTTAATGGAATGTTCGATGTAGTTCGCCATCGACCAGTTGTGGTCGCATTTGCAGATCTTCAAGATGAAGTTGCCGAGGACTTCCATCCCCATTTCGGAGTGCGCGACCTCCGGGTGAAATTGCATGCCAAAGAAATTGCGCTTGGAGTCCTGAATGGTGGCGTAGGGGGAATTCTCCGTGGAGGCAATCGCCTCGAATCCGGAGGGGAGTTTTTCGAGGCGATCCCCGTGGGAATTCCAAACGCGGAGGTTCTTGGGTAAGCCCGCAAATAGTTTACCTTTCTTTTTGATGGCGAGGGTGCCGTGCCCGAATTCACGGTGGGTGCTCTTGGCGACCTTGCCGCCCAGGAGGTGCGCCATGAGTTGCTCGCCATAGCAAATGCCAAGGATGGGAAGACCCATCTCGAAGATTTTGCGATCGGGGCGCGGGGAGCCTTTGGAAAGGACCGATGACGGGCCGCCCGATAGAATAATCCCCTTCGCACCCGCGCGTTTGAGCTCCGCCACCTTGGTGTTGTAAGGGTAAATGCGTGATAAGACCTTTAGTTCACGAATACGGCGGGCGATGACCTGTGTGTATTGGGAACCGAAGTCGAGGACTGCAATATGTTCTGCCATGGATGGATTGGATGATGCGTTCTAAGTAAGCAAGGACTGTGCTAAGAGATTATCAGAATTGTAAGCGACCATTACAAAAGCCGCACTTGGGGCAATCGCATTCTTCGCTCCCGTGAACCCCGGTATAGATATGGCCGCATTTGATGCAGTGGTAGATGACGTCGTGGCGGCCCTCGGTTTCGCGCTGGCTGTCGCGCCGGTCATAGTAAATCCACAAGCCTATCAAAAAAACAATCCCGGCGGTCAGGAGAAAAAGAAAAATAATATCGAGCCCGGGATATATCACTGGCAGTTTGAGCGGTTACAGATTTAAGCGCCAACGGGTTCCTGGCGGTTGGATTCTTTGTTGAAGCGCATCGAGATAAGAGTGGAAACGCCCTTTTCGGGCATGGTAACCCCAAAAACCGTATCGGCATTCGAAATCGTGCGCTTGTTGTGGGTGATGATGAGGAACTGCGACTTGTCGGTGAAACCGTGCAGAGTCTCGCAGAAACGCCCGATGTTGGCATCATCCAGGGCGGCATCAATTTCATCGAGCACGCAGAAGGGACTGGGCTTGACCAAATAAATTGCAAAGAGGAGCGCAACTGCCGCCATGGTACGTTGCCCGCCCGAAAGAAGGGTGACGCTCTTTAAACGCGTTCCGGGAGGGCGCGCGATAATTTCAATCCCGGATTCAAGCGGGTCATCGGAGTCGATCAATTTGAGGTCCGCCGAACCCCCACCGGAGAGTTTTTCGTAGGTGAAGGCAAAATTCTTGCGCACCTGTTCAAAGGTGTCCCGAAAGAGGGTCTGGGAGGTCTCGTTGATGGAATCAATCGATTGCACCAGTGCATTTTTGGAATTCCAGAGGTCCTCGCTCTGATCCTTGAGGAAATCGTGGCGCTCCTTGAGGTCGGTATACTCGCCAATCGCCTCCAGATTGACGGGCCCCATATTGGCGAGGCGTCCCTTCAATTCACGGACCTCCTCCTCAATGCTGCTCCAGTCCGTCTGGTCCATCGCGGCGAGTTCTTCCTCGGTGGGCTCGCGTCGCTCTGATTTGGGTTGCACCGCCAGTTTGTCGGGATCGTCCATCTCATCAAGATTGACACGCTTCTCAAATTCAACGGCCGCTTCCCAGAGTTCCTTTTTCCAATCGATACTGCCAAGTTCGGTCTGGTGGGCATCGCGGGAATTTTCCTCGATAAATCCGATTTGTGAACGCTCCTCCGCGAGTCGCACTTCTAATTTACTCAATTCCTGTTCTTCGCCGCGACTCGCTTCCCGGCGCTCCGCGAGGGCGCTCTCGCGTTGCACCAGCTCGGCATCGAGCGCCTTCATGGCTTCGCGGTCGCTATCCAGTTGCGCAATTGCCACTTCAAGGGTGCGGTTCAATTCCGCGCTCTTTTCCTGCTCAGAGGCCACCGTATCGGTCAATTTCGAAATCTGTTCATTAAGGGTATCGATCTCCTGATTGCGGCGCAGGATGCGTTCCTGCAAATCAGCTGATTCGCGCTGCACCTCGCCCAGCGAACGATCCAGGGTTTCGAGGCGTTGCTTTTTCTCCGCCAACTCGAGCCGCACATCCGCGAGCGCCTCGCGTTTCGCCTCGCGGTTTTCACGGGCCTGGGCGATCGCAGCTTCGATCGTGTCAACGCCCCCGCGACTTTCCTCGAGTCCTTTTTCGGCGGCCTGCAATTCATCCTTGGCTCCATCGAGCGCCTTGATCGCCTCACTGTGATGTACGTCAAGGGCCTTGATTTCGGCCTCCCCCGAACTGCGGCTCAGTTTGTTTTGTTCAATTTTATCAAGCTGTCCGCGGGCATCCGCCGTCATGGCGGAAAGCTCATTAGAGAGTTCCGTCAGGCGTTGACGCGAGATTTCCACGTTGGCCTCGGCGGATTCGCGTTCCTCCTCGACCCGGGCAGCTTGTTCGCGCAGTTGGTTGAGTTCCTTGCGCTCCGTTTCGATTTCTCCGCGCAGGCGGCGTATTTCCACCTCACGCTCGAGCACGCTGGAGGATTGCTGACCCGATCCCCGCCCGCCGTGAATCAAGCCGCGGCAATCGAGGATCTCACCCTGCGCAGTCGAAACCATGAGGAAATTAAAATCAGGATGCGCTTTCCAGAATTCCACCGCGTCGGTAAGTTGTTCAACGAAGTAGCACCCCGCCAGGAGGCGCTGCGCCGGCGCGTAGAGGGCATCATCCCGGACACTGATCACCGAGGCAGCGGGCCGGATGTGTCCCGGCAATTCCACACGCGGAGCGATCCCGGCGGCCTCGATATCAATTTGCAGGCAGGCGCGCCCCAGCGACTCGCTGTCGAGTTTGCCAATCACGGAGAGGGCTTTGGTGGCATCGCCCACAAAAAGGGCTTCCATCGCGGATCCAAGCAGGGCCTCCAACGCCTTGGTAAATTCGGGTTGCACCTTGAGCGCCTTGGAAAGAATTGAAACACTGTCCTTTGAAAGGGTTTCACCGAGGCGGTCTTCCAGAATCGCTTTCGCGCCTTCCCCAAAGCCCTCAAATTTTGCCTGCAGGCCTTCGAGGATATGGAGCTGCGCGGCCTTGCGGGCGATCCCGCGATCCTGCTCCTGAATCTTTTCCTGAATGGAACGGAAGTTTGCGAGGGAGGCGGATGCGCGTTCGCGGGCGGAGTCAAAGGAGGTCTGGCTGTGCGCGACCTCCGTTTTGCGTTTTGCCAAAAGGGTGTCCAATTCCCCGCGACCCTTTTCCAATTCCTCGGATTGTGCCTTTAATTCCAACTGTGCTTCATTGAGGGCCGCGTGCTTGACCTGATAGGTTTTGAGATCGACCTCGAGGGTGGTACAGGAGGAACGCGCCCGGTTGAGGCGATTTTCGGCGTGCACGACGTTTTGACGGTTCTGTTGCAGTTCGGCCTCCAATTCTCCCAAGGCTTCCTGAGCCTTTACCAAGGCATTGCTGTGATCCTGAAAGATGCGGTCGGAATCATCCACCACGTCCAGCTGCATTTGTTTGTTCTCAGTGGCATCCTGGGCGCGGGAGGCCAGGGCGGCCTTCTGTTCCTCAAGGTCCGCAATCTCCGTTTTGAAATCCTCGATCCGACCCTGCAAATCCTTGGTGCGGATTCCGGCAAACTCGGATTGGTTGTCGGCGTTTTCCTTTTCAGACCGTAGGTTGTAAACACGCTGCTGCAATTCCTGCATCGTTTCAAATTTTTCCGCGCGGGCATTTTTTTCTTCTACGAGGGCGGTCTCTTCCCCCACCAGACTTTCGCGGTGCGCCTTGAGGGTTTCCTGCAAGGCTTTGGCGCGGGTGGCAACCTGTTCGAGGGACTCGCGCAAATTCGCATGGCGATAGGCTCCGTATGCAAGATCAAGGTGCGCGTAGCGATGCTGCAGGCGCTGGTAACGCAGCGCCTTGCTGGCCTGACGCTTCAGGGATCCGATCTGGCGACTTACTTCCTCGATCACGTCGGTGACGCGGGCGAGGTTGGCATCAACCAACGCGAGCTTGTTAAGCGCTTCTTTGCGCTGAGCTTTGTAAAGTGTGATGCCGGCCGCTTCTTCAAAGATGACGCGTCGTTCCGCGGGATTGGTCGAGAGAATTTGGTCGATTTGACCCTGCAACATAAAGGAATAAGAAACTCGCCCCACCCCGGTATTGGCGAAAAGGCGCTGGATGTCCTTGAGTCGGGAGGTCTTGCCGTTGATGGCGTATTCGCTGCCGCCCTCGCGATTCACCCGCCGCGAGACCTCGACTTCGTTGAATGCCGTCCCCAACTCCGCCTCGCAATCGGTAAAGGTCAAGGCCACTTCACAAAACGGAAGGGCGCGCCGTTTTTCGCTGCCTTCAAAAATAACGTCCTGCATGGACGCGCCCCGCAGCGCCTTCGCGCTTTGCTCACCCAGAACCCAGCGAATCGCATCCACAATATTACTTTTACCGCAGCCGTTCGGGCCCACCACCGCTGTCACGCCGGGTCGCAAATCGAGACGGGTGCGATCTGCAAAACTTTTGAATCCACTGATGGAAATTTCTTTGAGGTGCATGTGGGTATGAATCGGGTAGTTATGTTGCCTGCGTTAAGGGATTAAAAACAAACGGTGCTACCCCTACCCGCAACTACAAAAATTAACTGCGGGTTATTGTTGTCGAACCGCCCGGTTATGAGCAGCTTTACCACAAACCTCTCACCTGCAGCATATGACGACTTCAAAAAGCACTCCCGAACAGGAATGGCCCCTGAAAGCCTACAAAAATATCGACTTTTTAAATTCCGATTCCGCCCGTCAAATCCGGATTCTCTGCGAAATGATCGAACCCGGCATCCGCCTTGAAAGCGCCGGAATTCGTGACACCCTCGTCCTCTTCGGCTCTGCGCGCTTGGTTGAACCACAAATCGCCGCCGAGCAACTCGACCGGATCAAAACCACCATTGAGGCGGCCGCCGAACCCGGCGTAGATTTGCACCGCCAACTCCATAAAGCCGAGGCGATGCTGCGCTCCGCACCCTACTACCAGGCCGCGATGGAGCTTTCCGAAGCACTCGCCGACTGGTCCCTGAATCTGCCGGGCGAGGATTCCGGCCGTTTCACGATTTGCTCCGGCGGGGGACCGGGCATCATGGAAGCCGCCAATCGCGGCGCCAAAAACGCGGGTGCCCAGTCAATCGGACTCGGGATCAGCCTGCCCTTTGAGCAGTCCATGAATCCTTACATCCCGGCAGCGCTGAGTTTTGAATTCCATTATTTCTTTGTCCGCAAATACTGGTTTGTTTCGATGGCAAAGGCGCTGGTGGCTTTTCCCGGTGGTTTTGGCACCCTCGATGAGCTCTTTGAGACCCTCACCCTCATCCAAACCAAGAAAACCGAAAAAGTACCCCCGATCGTGCTCTACGGGCGGGAATTCTGGGAACAGATCGTCAATTTCGAGGCACTCGTTGAATGGGGGACGATTTCGCCCGAAGATCTGGAATTGATCCGGATCGTCGATAGCGTTGAGGAAGCTCTGGAATATATCACCGCGCAACTCAGCGCTCGCTACCTGATCTGACCCGAGGCTAAGCTTCAATTTGCTGCATGCGTGTGCGGTGCAGCACCAGCAATTTGCAACTCAGGCAGGCAAATCCGTTCAAAGCCACCCAGTAGGCCGGGCTTTGAAAAATAAACTCCACAAAGGCATGGCTTAAAATAACCGCTACGCCCCCGAAGAGCATCAAGGCTGCCATGCGATTCCCCTTCGAGCGAAACAAAGCGAGAAAACCCCAGTATGCGCCCCCCAGGACCACCATGCTGCAACCCACAATTCCGTATTCCGCCAGGAATTGCACCAAGTCATTGTGCGCATACACAAAATATTTACGCCCCCACCAACCGCGCTTCCAATGGTAACCTCGGTAAAATAAATTGGGGTAACTTTTTTGATACATCGGGAAGATGTAGCTCCAGCTTCCGGCCCCCCAGCCATACACCGGGCGCTTCTTCGCCATCTTCCAGGTAATCTTCGTGCTCAGCATGCGGCTATCCTTGTCCATATTTTCAATTGTCGCCTCGATGTCGCCAAAGCGCTGGACAATCGCATCCACCTCGACGTGTCGCAGGATTGAGTAGCCCGCCCCCGCGAGAAAACCAAACACGATAAGCGAGGCGAGGATTGCCGCCCAAAAAGAATGCGAAAAAATACTGCGCACTACGGCCGCCAGCAAAAAGAAAGATCCAAATGCCGCCCCAAAAAGAATGCCGCCACGCGAGAGCGCCAACGCGATCGAGAGCGCCACGAGAAAGACGAAAAATAACAAGAGCAAATACGGCCCTCCTTTCTGCATATGCCGCTGGCTCTTGTTGTAGTGGTAAAAATATAGAAAGGCGCAGGCGATTAAGATCAGGATAAGGAATGCCACGCCATGATTGCGGTAAAAGAAGGAACCCCAGAAATGATCATTCGAAGATTTTATCAACCACAGTACCTTCGGTGCCTCCATGTATTTCTGCGCGATTGCGACCGCCGACATCGAGACCCCGCTCAGGGTAAATGCCCACAGCGCCATCAAGACCGTTTTCCTGCGCCGCAAGCCCACCCATAGCCCCCAACTCAAGGCAAAGGCTGCCGTATAAAAATTGAAAACGCGCAGCGCGCTCACCGGTTTGTAGTTCGTTTCCACCCCGGTGGGTAACCAGTCAATATAACTACCCTCCGGGGAATGCTCCATATACCAGGCCGTCCCCACATACTTTTGCTCCCACTGGGGATTCAGCCCCTGTATGCTGATATAGACCAAAAATAAAAGACTGAGCCAGAAGAAGGGAAAGCGCAGCAAACGAAGCACATTCTCACGATTTCCATGCTGCCCATCCAATCCGTTCCAACGTTCCGGCAGCGGCACCACCGCCGCCAAAAAAGTCAATAGTCCGCCCACCATCAAGGTGACAATCGACCAGTTCGGCATCCCCGAAAAAGCCCAGGCCGTAAAAACCATCGTCAAACCACCACATACAAGGACGATCCATTCGCGCAGGGCTACTGGCGTTCGCGAAATCATAAAATTAGGAAAAATTCGGCTGGTAGGCGTCGTGCAGGCGGAAGAGCCCCAATAAAACACCCGTCTCCGGCTCCGTCACCGGTAATACTGAAATTTGAGAACTGCGCGTTTCCATCAGACGAACCGCCTCACCCAGCGTGATGGCCTTTGATATCGCGATGGGATTCCGCGTCATGCAATCGCCTACCCCCTTGCTCAAATCCAGATCCTCCTCCGTTAGCAGTCGTCGCACATCACCATCCGTCAATAGCCCCACCAATGCACCCTTGTCATCCACCATACAAGCCGCACCCAGAGCACAGCGCGACATCTCAATGACCACTTCCCGCAGGCTTGCAGATTCCGTAGCCCGTGCCACCCGTTCCAGCGGGTGCATCACATCCCCCACCGTCAACAAGAGATTGCGGCCCAACTGACCCCCGGGATGAAAACCTGCAAATTCCTCCGCGGTGAAACCGCGCACCTTCACCAGCGCCGAGGCAAGCGCGTCCCCCAGCGCCAGACTCACCGTCGAACTGGAGGTCGGCATCAAATTCAAAGGGTCCGCTTCCCGTTCAACGCTCGCGTCCAATACCGCGTCTGCGGCCTCCGCAAGGGGCGATTCCGTATTGCCCACGATTGCGATGATCGGCGATTCCTGTTTGCGGAAAAAAGGCAACAAGCGCAGCAATTCCTCGGTGCTCCCGCTTTTGGAAAGCAGGATCGTCGGATCCCCCGCCTTGTAAAGCCCCAGATCACCATGGATCGCTTCCGCAGCGTGCAGGAAAACCGCCGGGGTGCCACTACTCGAAAGCGTCGCCGCCAATTTCGAGCCGATATGACCGGACTTCCCAATCCCGCAGACCACCACCTTCGAACCCGCCGCCTGCAAAATCCCGACCGCTTTTTCAAAATCCGCACCGAGGCGACCCGCCGAGGCTTCAATCGCCGCCGCCTCCGCCCGCATTGCCGCCCGTGCGGTCTCGAGGCTACCTAATAGATCACTACTCATGACCAAAAACTAGCCCCTTTGATCTAAAGGTAAAGCAATTAGCAGCCCACTTTTTCCCTCGCCATGAAACCCATTTCGCATACTTTCACATTTCTTTAATTATGCTCAAGAAATTATTCTTTTTCCTCCTCGGCCTCTTCGCACTTTGCCTCATTGGCCTCTTCTTCTTCGGTTCCAGCCTCCTCAACCAGAGCGTCACCACCACCATCAATGCCGTCGGCCCGAAAGTCACCCAAACACCCGTCAGCGTTGAAGCAGTCGAGCTCTCCCTCACCTCCGGCAGCGGGACCATCACCGGACTGAAGGTCGGCAACCCCAAAGGCTATCAAAGCGAAAATATCTTTGAACTCGGTGAAATCCAAGTCGATATCCAACCCACCAGCCTTACGAGCGACACCATCGTCATTGAAAAAGTTCACATCAACGGCCCCAAAATCAGCTACGAAAAGACCCTCCAGAGCTCCAACCTCAAGGACCTCCAAAACAATATTAAAGCCTTCGTCCAAAACCTCCCCGGTGCCGGTGGTGAGAGAACAGAAGCCACCCTCAGCGATCCCGCCTCCGACAAACCCGCCAAGAAAGTCATCATTGAAGACTTCCAAATCAAAGGCGGCACCGTTTATGCCGGACTCATGGGCCTGGGTATTGAAGTCCCCCTCCCCGCCCTTTCCTTCGAGAACATCGGCGCGGATGACGGCCCCTCCTTCGCCGAACTCGGCGACCTAATCATTCAGGAAATCCTCCACGTCGTTGGCCCCGCCCTCCAGAATACCACCGAGTTCATTGGTTACGGCGGCAAAGCCATCCTCGACACCACCCAAGAAGAAGTCATCGACCGCGCCGCCAACGAAATCATCAAACTCTTCGGACAATAGCTCCCACCCCAGCGGGGCGGCTTAATTTTCCCACCATAAAAAACCGTTCCACAAGGGAGCGGTTTTTTAGTGCCGTGACACGGGCTCGTGGTAGCTAAGGGTTAACTAAGGCGACTGATTCTATTGTATTTCTTTTGGTGCAAAGAAACACTTTTGAATCGCGATTTTCAAATGTTCTTTTGTATGCGCTACAGCCTCTTTAATTATTCTACTAAACTCATCCTCTTTCCATGGGACTTCTGGTGCATCCCAGTTTAGTTGTGTAATTGTATATGGTATTCTTTTTAGCTTACTTTCCGCAAACTCATAATTTCTCTCAGCATCAAGAAAGGAGAGGGTGAAATGCGTAAAGAACCAGTCTTTATCTGCATCTTTGTAAACACCGACCTCGTCGTAGATCAAATCAATACCGTCATATGCATGACCCTGAAGTACCCGCTCACCTCTAACAAAAATCACCGCATCAAAACCATTCTTCCTCAAGATGTCGGAAACATTTTTGTATCGAATGAAGCCGTCAAAAATCGCAAGCGCATCCTTTTCGTTTGATGGAAAAAAATCATGCATTGTCACAGTTTTAAACGGAGTTTTGGAGGCTAGGGAATTCTGAATAAAATCTTCTATTTCCGTTACGAATGCCTCATCGCCAAGTGGTACGCTGTAAACTTTATTCTGTATAACTAGCAGATAGTTCTTTGTTTTGTTGGCGGTAATTTTATCGCCAATGGAAGAGATGATCAAAACGTTTTGATACTGTTGCTGGCGTTCATAAGTAAAATTGCGTGTGGTTTCACAACCTACGAAAAACAACAGTACCGTAATTAAGGCAAATTTCTGGATTTGTTTCATAATTCTTTTTTCATAGAGCTTTGAGAACCGCATCAGCCCTTATTCCGCTGCATTTTGGTTCGGTTCTGATGATTGTATTTGTTTGCGGATCGACCGCGGTATGAGAACCGAAATGATTATTCCCAGAACAGAGAAGACCAAACCAATCAAGGGTAGCAACCACACCTGCCCTTGTATGCCCGATTCTATAACGGATTCATTTGGATCGTCGCTTTTATATGAAACCTGAATTCGCTTACCCTTGGGATATTTATTTACGGTCAATCGCGCAAATGAAGGGTTACTGGATGAACGGCCTCCATAAGCAACTCGATTCCCGCCGTAAGTGACGCCATTCACCTCAAACTCATAATAGATCTCCGCGCGATAAGTTGTTCCTTTATTCTTACCGCTTCTTCTAATTCTTTCTACTTCCGATTCCAGAACCCTTGCTTCCGCTTGAGGCCAATCCCTACTTTCATTTGCCAATCGAATCTGCTTCGTCCCAAAGTAAATTAAAAATACCCCGATAAGGACGAATATAAGAGGAAATATTCGTCCCATAAAGAAACGGTGCGCCGGTGAAGCATCCTTGAAGTTTGTGGTTTTTCTCATGGTTTTCACGGGGTGTAATAATGGAAGGGAGTTGGTCGAGCGCCTTAGCTTTCCCGACTGCTGGTTTGGCAATCCCTACTTCTCTTTGAGCGATCGATGAATTTCTGTGAGTGTGTCATTAATGGTAAAAACAACGATCAGTAACTCACCGTAGATCCTGACAACAATCGGACCTAGTAATATCAGGATCAACCCAAGCAGTTTTTCCTCTTCCAGCCCAAAAATGAGTAATCCCAAGCAAACGAGCACCGAGAGGATGGAACCAAGCCAAAATAGAATCTGAATAATCACCGGTGTGAGCATTTTCTTGAATTGCATAAAGTCACTCATAGTCGTTTCTGTCGTTTATCTTTTTGCTTCATAAGTAGGTGTATGTCATCGACAAGACGCTACCGCCAATAGACTGGGGTGCTATTTCCGGATCCATGGGTTTAAGAAGCGCCATGCATTCGGGAAGTATTTAATTTACATTGATCATTTTTTACCCACCAGTCAAATGACAGTATTACGAGCAGTATTTTAGCGCCCTCGAGAGGGTTTTAGGATGCTATCGCTCGTGCGCCGCACGCCCGATAACCCGATCAAAGCAGATTTTAAAATTTGCGCAGATCAAGGAGACGATTCGGGGAAGCGTTGGATCATCCATAAACCGAGGGCACTCCCTTGACGAATTGCCCATGTCTGTTGTATACTCCCTTTTAAAGAATAATCATGCCCCGCAATACCAGTTTAGAAATCGGCGACGAGCTCGGACAATTTGTAGACGTTCAAGTCCAGTCAGGGCGTTACGCCTCAGCCAGCGAAGTGGTTCGCGCGGGGCTTCGTCAGCTTCAGAACGAGGAAACCAGAATGGCAGCCCTTCGCGCCGCAGTCACTGAAGGCCTCCAAAGCGGCCCGGCTCAACCCCACGACTTTGATGCCTTTCTCGCCGCCCGAAAGACCCATCGCTCCTAATGCCCTACGCCATCCGCCCCAAGGCGAAAGAGGACCTCTCGAAGATCGCGGACTACACCTTCGATAACTGGGGCCCAGAACAAGAGGAGCTTTATCTGCGAATGTTACAACGGGCACTCGAGTCGCTTTCAGATAACCCAACTCTCGGTCGTCCCATTGATGCAGTGATTCCCGGCCTTCGAAGACTTCTGGTCGGGCAACATATCATCCTCTATTTCATAACAGAGCAATTCGTTGATGTCGCACGCATCCTGCATCATTCCATGGATACTACACGAGATTCCAATGAGTTGGAGATTGCGCCTTAATCGTCGGCACAAGCGATCATTTTCTCAACCGCTTGGCTTGCCTCCCCCATTCCCATTGAAAGCCCAACATCTCCACAAAAAAACCAATCCTGCGATCGGGTTTTAAAATCCCTCTGTTCCTCCGCGCCTCTGCGTTTCAATCAAAAAACCATCCGCCATTTCTCCGCGTTACAAAATACGGCATAGCCGGCCTCAGGGCACCGGTTTTTGTGTTTTTAGTGTATTTCGTGTTAAAAAAAGAACCACGAAAACAAGAATTACGAATCACTCGGATCGCATAAAATTGTTGGCTGGATTTCTCACCCGACCCACAAAAAAACCCAATCCTACGATTGGGTTTTTAAATGGTGGTGGGAGCGGGATTGACTCGCTTTGCTCGGCCCTCCGGGCTCGTGCTCCGCACGCCCCATTTCCATTCACTGAGCTCACTTCGTCGAACCCGTTCGTTCCGGCATTCGCGCTTCGCGCGATACATAGTTCAGGCCGCCCTTCGGGCGGCCTGAAAATGGTGGTGGGAGCCGGATTCGAACCAGCGAACTCATACGAGAACAGATTTACAGTCTGCGTGCTTTAGCCACTTGCATATCCCACCGTCCAAAGACTGAAACGGTGGAAATTAGCGTAGTGACCACGCATGCCAAGTTTTTTTTATGAAATTCTACGGCGCGGCGGTGCTTAAAAGGCACGGAAGAGCGCGAGGGCTTCGCTTAAATAGGCATCCACGTAGGTATTAAAACCGAGGAAATAAAGGAGGCCTGCCACCGCCAACATGGGGCCAAAGGGAACACACGATCCAAAGGTGACCACTGCTTCGGTGCCCGCTTCCTCGTCGATAATGGTTTGCTTCCAACCGAAGATCCGGCCCAGGAGCATGATCGGCAGGAGTACGGCGCATCCGATCACCGCGCCGCCAAACAAGCCAAAAAGCGCGCCCTGCCATCCGCAAAAGGCCCCAATGCACCCGAGGAATTTCACGTCTCCCTCCCCCATCGCGGGTTTCCGAAGGATCACCTCTCCGAGCACCGCGAGCCAATAAACGAGGCCCGCACCAACTATCGCTCCGATGCTGGCGGTCACTCCGGATTCTAGGTGCGCACCGAGTCCGGTTCCCTCGAGGCCGTGGAGGCCGGGGATGAAAAAGGAAAGGATCACCCCGCCGCACATGCCGCCGATCGAGCACCGGTCGGGGATAATCATATGATCGAGGTCAATGAAGGTTGCCACGAGCAGGAGGGCGGCAAAGAACATCCCCGTCACCGCAAGCAGCGGGGGAAATTGCAGCCAACAGGCCACGAAGATCAATCCCGTGAGGAGTTCCACCATCGGATAGCGGAAGCTGAATCCTTGTTCGCAACAGGCGGCGCGTCCACGGAGCATGAACCAGCTCAGAATTGGAAGGTTAAAATACCAGGGAATGCGAACGCCGCAGGCACAGGTCGAGGGCGGGCTTATGACGGATACATTCTTTGGAATGCGGTAGATGCATACATTTAAAAAACTGCCCACCACTGCGCCAAAAACAAAGGCGAGGAGCGGGTAGAACCACGGCAACTCCGCACGTATCATTTCATAGTTTTCAAGCATCTGGCTCACCTCCTGTAATACCTGCGATCGCGGCTTCCGCCGCAGACTGCATGACTGCGGCATCGACCGGGCAACCGGTCCAAATTTCGAGGGCGCGCGCGCCTTGATGCACCAGCATCGAGAGTCCGTTCGCGCAGTGCATGCCTCGCGCCTTTGCTTTAGCGAGCAGTCGCGTTTCCGGGGGATTATAGACCATGTCGTAGACTGACCAAGCCGAGGGCAACGCCTCCACATCGACCGGGGACGGATCCTCGTGGCGCAAACCCAGGGAAGTGGCATTGATGAAAATTCCGTTCGCGGGCAGGTTCGCCGGCAAGGCCTGCAGCGAAAAGGTTTCGACCGCCGATTGCGCCTCCATCGCATCCAAGATTTCGCAAAGCCCTGCCAGGCGTTCGGGGCTGCGGTTCCCGAGATATAATTTTGAACATCCGGAGCGCAGGCATTGCACCGCCGCGGCGCGCGCCGCCCCTCCGGATCCTGCCAGCATGACCACCGAGCCCTCGAGGCGAACCTCCGGTATTGTCTCGACACCTCGCTCGAGACCGTAGCCATCGGTATTGTAGCCGACCCAGCCCGCCCCGTCACGTTTCAGGGTATTGACCGCGCCCATCGCAAGGGCGTCGCCGGAAAGTTCTGTTACGGTTTCCAGCGCCAACACTTTGTGCGGCACCGTTAAATTCAAGCCCGCAAATCCCTTCGCGTGAAAACGCGGCAGGGCAGCGGCAAGTTCTGCAGCGGGCACTTCAAAGCGGTAATACGCCCAGTCCGCAAAACGCGCCCCGGAATCGGCGAGCACCGCCAAAGCGGCGTTGTGCATCGCGGGACTCAGGGAGTGGCGCACCGGATCCCCCAGCACCGCCAGCGCCGTACCTGGAAATTCCAAGCGGTCGAGATCCTCGAGCGTATAGGTTTTTTCTGTGTCCATTGGGCTGGGCTTTGACGCGTCGAATTTAAGACCGACCCCGCAAGCTTGCCGCTCACTTGCTCTTTTGGGAAGTCAATTATTGCGAATCCGCGGCCGCCGCGCGCGAACCATATAAGGCGGTTCCGACCCTGATCTGAGTCGAGCCCGCCGCAATCGCTGCCTCGAGGTCGTCGGTCATCCCCATCGATAATTCCCGGAGTTCCACCCCGTAACGCGCCGACAATTCGTCTCGTAAGTCACGCAACCGTTCAAAGCATTGCACTGCTACTTCAGGGGCATCGTCGAGCGGCGCAATTGTCATGAGTCCCTCGATTGTTAAATGCCGCGCCGCCAGAGCGCGTTCCAAGGCTCCCTCCATTGCATCGACCATAAATCCGTATTTGCGGGGATCCGCCCCGGCGTTGCACTGCAGCAAAATCGGCAGGGATTTGCCTGCCTCCCCCGCGAGGCGATCCAGACGATCGAGGAGTTTGAGGGAATCAACGGACTGAATGCGGTCAAAGACCGCCACTGCTTCCTTGGCTTTGTTGGACTGCAAATGACCAATCAATTCCCAGTGCAGATTCAAATCTTTCGCCGCAGCGCGCTTCGTCGCGGCCTCTAGCACCCGGTTCTCCCCAACCGCCCGCAACCCCGCCTCCTTCGCATACTGCACCGCTTCCACCCCATGATGCTTCGTCACCGGTAATAATTGCACCGAGTCGAGATCCCGGCCCGAGGCCGCGCAGGCCGCTGCAATCCTCGCCTGCAACGCCGCTAAATTCGACTTAAATACGTCCGGCCCGATCATAACAGAGGTTAGTAGTTTTATTTATCACGGGAAACAACATAAGTTTTTCTGATTCTTTGTTTGTTTTTCTTATTAGATAACTTTATAGTATCAACCTATAATGCACGTGGAAAATTTCAAAGTCTTTGCGGATCTGGTTGAAAGCGAGAGTTTTTCGCGGGCGGCCAAGTTGAATGGCATCACCCAATCAGCGGTCAGTCAACAACTGCGGGGCATGGAAAAGCACTTTAAGGTCTTGATTGTCGACCGCAGTCAGAAACAGTTCCGGCTCACCAACGAAGGCATAAAACTCTATGGATCCGCCAAAGAAATGCTGCGGCTCTACGAGACCCTAAATAGCGAACTTCAGGAAATGCGGAAGGAAATCAGCGGTACCATCCATATTTCAACGGTTTACAGCATTGGCCTCCATGAATTGCCCCCCTACATCAAAATCTTTCTGGCGGACTACCCTGAGGTCAACATTCGCGTGGAATACCGCCGTGCCAACATGGTCTATGAAGACATCCTGAACAATTCCATTGACCTCGGCCTCATCGCCTACCCGGAAAAACACAAACAGCTCGAAGTCCTCCCCTTCCATGATGACACCCTCATTCTGGTCGCGAGCCCCGAGCATCCCTTTGCCAAAAAATCCAGTATCGATATGTCCGAACTGAACGGACACAAATTCATCGGCTTTGAACCCGACATCCCGACCCGCAAAGCCACCGACCGCATCTTCCGTGAATTCAATATCGATGCCGAACTCGTCATGGAATTCGATAACGTTGAAACCGTAAAACGCGCCGTTGAAATCAATGCGGGACTCGCGATCCTCCCTCAGACGACCGTCAACCGCGAAGAAGCACAAAACCTGCTCAAGGTAATCCCGTTTAAAAAACACAACTTTCGCCGCCCCCTCGCCCTCATCCACCGCAAGGGTCGCGTCCTCACACCCGCAATGAAAAAACTGATCGAGTTGCTGACCACGCAAACCCCCGCCTAAACCCCTCTGCCGGATTCGATGAAATGTTCGCAGGCGGAACTTCAACCCCCTTCAATTGACTATTATTAGCCATGAGCAATAACGCCATCGCCCGATTCAACGCTTTCCTTATCGCAATCATGTGCTCGCACCAACCGCTCCAAGCCCAGGATGCCCTCACGGGCTTTACTCATCTCGAAACCCGCGACGGAATCGAGTCCTACACCCTCAATGAAAACGGACTGCGCGTGCTCCTCATGCCGGATGCGCAGACCCCCGTTGCGGCGGTGATGGTGACCTACGGCGTGGGCGGGCGCCACGAAGTCACCGGCACTACCGGCGCGACCCATATCCTTGAACACATGATGTTTAAGGGCACCAAAAATTTTACGGGCGAGGCGAGCTATTCCCCGACCATGGAACGCATTGGCGCGCGCTCCAATGCCACCACCTATTACGACCGCACCAATTACTACGCCGTCCTGCCGAGCGAGTTTGTTCCGCTCGCCATCGAACTCGAAGCCGACCGCATGCGCAACCTCCGCATCCGCCCCGAGGATCTCGAGTCCGAAATGACGGTGGTGCGCAACGAGTATGAACGCGGCGAGAACAATCCGGTTCGCACCCTTATCAAGGAAATCTACGCGACCGCCTTCATGGCCCACCCCTACAGTCATCCCGTAATCGGCTGGCGCTCCGATATCGAAAACACCAGCCCCGAAAAACTGCGCCAATTCTACGACACCTTCTATTGGCCGGAAAACACAACCCTCACCATCATCGGCGGCTTTGAACGCGAGGCCACCCTTGCGGCCATTCTCAAATATTATGGAGCGATCCCGAAAGCGCCCGAACCAATCCCGACCGTTGATACCCTCGAACCGGAGCAACGCGGGGAGCGGCGCCTTTCCATTGAACGCGCCGGTGAAGTCGGGGTTGTAGCACTCGCCCATAAAGTTCCCGAGGGCACGCACCGCGACTGGGCCGCCCTTCGCCTCATCGAGCAAATCCTCGGAGCCAACCAAACCGGACGCCTTTACCGCTCGCTGGATGACAAGGGAAAAGCCAGCCAGACCTTCTCCTTTGCACCTCAATTGCACGACCCCAGCCTCTTTTTTCTGGGCGCCTTCCTAACCCCGAACTCCACCCATGCCGAAGCGGAAGCCCTCATCATACAAGAAATTGAAAACCTTGTTGCGGGCGGGGTGAGCGAGGAAGAATTACAGCGCGCGAAAGCCGTGATCGAAGCCCAAACCGTCTATGACCGCGACGGCCCCTACGCCATTGCCAGTGCCATCAATGAGTGCATCGCCCTCGGTGACTGGAGCACCTACCTTACTCTACCCGAGGCCATCCAAAAAGTGACCCCCGCCGAAATTCAACGCGCCGCCGAAAAATACCTGATCCAACGAACACGGACCACCGGTTGGTTTATCCCTCAAAAAAATGAGCGGCCGATCTCCGCCAGCCTCCCCACCCCGAACTACTTCCGCGACCCCGCGCTCGAAAACCAACCCACCGACGCGCCAAGCGAAACCGGCCCCGCGCCCGCTACCACCGTCAACTTTACCCCGGCGATCCGCGAAGCCAAGATCGGCCCGATTCGCCTCGTGACGGTCGATATGCCCGTCGATAAAGTCGTCGCTTTTGTTGGCAGCTTTGCCGCTGGCAATGCCCGCAATCCCGCCGAAAACCCCCTCCTCGCAAGCCTCACCGCTCAAATGCTCGACCAAGGCACCGAACGCAATGACCGCTTTGCCCTCGCCGAAAGCCTCGACACCCTTGGCGCCGAACTCGCTTTTGAAGCGGGCGCACACAGTCTCGCCTTCAGCGGTAAATTTCTCCGCAACGACGCCGGTTTTGTCATCGACCTCCTCGCCGAACAACTCCGCCTACCCGCCTTTGAAAAAGAAGTCTTCAATACCCTCAAGGAACGCACCCGCGCCAACATCCTGCGCGCCACCCATGATCCCGATTATCGCGCGGGCTCCGCGCTCAGCCGACTCCTCTACCCCGAGAATCACCCGAATTACAGCAGCCCGCTCGAGCGACAACTCGAGGTCCTCGAAAACACCACCGTTGAAGACCTCCGCAAATTTCATCAAGACTACTACGGCCCCGCATCCATGACCCTCGTCTTTGCGGGCGATATTGATTTTGATCAACTCTCGGCCGCCATCTCGGCTTCATTCGATGACTGGCAGGGCGGTAGCCCCTACCCCGAAAATACGCCGCCCGTACAGGACATCGCAGCGCAAAATCTCAATATTCAAATCCCCGACAAAACCAGCGTTTCCCTTTCCCTCGGTCAATTTACGGGATTGCAGCGCACCGATCCCGATTACCTTCCTTTCGCGGTCGGCAACTACATCCTCGGTGGCAGTTTTCATTCCCGCCTTATGTCGGAAATCCGCGTGAAACAGGGACTCACCTACAGCATTCGTTCAGGCCACACCGGGGACATCCTGACGCCCGGCCATTGGATTCTCAGCGCCAGTTTTTCACCCGAAATCCTGGAGAAGGGACGCGCCGCCACCCTCAATGTCCTTCGCCAATGGGCACAGGAAGGGGTGACTCAAGCGGAAGTTGAAGCGGCCTGCACAACTCTAAACGGGAATTACCTGGTCGGCCTTTCCACCACCTCCGCGGTCGCCGGTCAAATCCACAGCTTCCTGAAACGCGGCTACCCCGCACAGTATATCGACACCCATCCAAAGAAACTTGCCGGGATCACGGCGGGACAGGTCAATGCCGCGATCCGTAAATACCTCGACCCCGAGGCCCTCGTCGATGTTGCGGCGGGCTCCCTGCCCTAAATTTTTAGCCGCCCCGCAATTC
>DKOX01000058.1:0-1496 GCA_002470925.1 Opitutia bacterium UBA7350
CGAGGCGGGCAATATTCGACTGATTGGCGCCACCACCCACAATCCCGGGTTTTATGTCAACCCGCCGCTCCTAAGCCGCAGTCATCTCTTTCGACTCGAACCCGTCAACTCTGATGCGGTGGCAGAGGTGCTGCAAAAAGCGATGCGCGAGGCGGAGCGGGGTCTGGGCGCTCATAATTGCGAAGCCGCCCCGGAAGTTTTCAAGGCGTTGGCGGAATTTGCCGGCGGGGACCTCCGACGTGCCCTCAACGCCCTCGAAACGCTGGTGCTGAGCCAACCAAACGGTTCCACCATCGGGCAGGAAGCGGTCGAAACCTTCGCTAAGGAACGCCGGATTCGCTACGACCGCGATGAAGACGAGCACTACGACCATGCCTCTGCGATGATTAAAAGTATTCGCGGTTCCGACCCGGATGCCGCGCTTTATTGGACCTTCAAAATGTTGGAGGGTGGTGAGGATCCTCGTTTCCTCGCGCGCCGACTCGTCATTCTTGCCTCGGAGGACATCGGGCTCGCGAACTCGCACGCCCTAACCGTCGCAGTGGCGACCTTTGAAGCTTGCGAAAAGGTGGGGCTCCCGGAATGCGAATACAACCTCGCCCACGCGGTCCTCTATCTCGCCACTTCACCAAAGAGCAATTCCACTACCCGTGCCATTGCTGCGGTCAAAAAAGCCCTCCGCAAGGATCCGGTGCAGGCCGTGCCCGCCTGGTTGCGCGATGCCCACAATAAAACCAGTCGCGCCCTTGGCAACGGTGAGGGGTATCAGTATAGCCACGATTTCCCCGAGGGCATCTCCGGGCAGGACTACATGCTGGAGCCCCGCGAATTCTACCAACCCGGTGACGCCGGAGCGGAAGCGGCCACCGCAAAACGGATGGAACAGTTGCGTGCCTTGAAAGCACAGATTCAATCCCAAAACACTACCATCGCAAACGATTCCTAATTATGCAATTTCGGGCATTCATTCAAAGTTGGCTCCTTACCGCCCTCGGCATCCTGCTTGCCGCCCTGATCTTCCCGGGAATCGCCTACCGCGATACTGAGGCACTCCTCTTTGCGGTGCTCCTCCTGAGCCTTTGCAGCACTTTTGTTAAGCCGCTCCTGATGTTGCTCGCCATGCCGTTTATCGTCCTGAGCTTCGGGATCGGGATCTGGTTTATCAATGCCTTCCTTTTCCTCGGTGTCGCTGAACTCGTCGACGGGTTTTATGTCGACGGCTTCGGAAATGCCCTTGCCGGTTCCTTTATCGTGAGTTTTACCGCACTCCTCGCGAAAATATGGCTCGGTACCTCCGGCATCAATATACGAGTCCAGTCCCCCAAGAAATCGCCACAAAACCGTCGCCCTCCGTCTTCCAAAGACTTGGACGACGATGATGTCATTGATGTCTGAAGCGCATATGTGTTTGACTCATCCAGTGTTCCGTAAACTTTAAAAACTAAAAGTATGTCTAATCAAACCCAGTATGATCTCGTTGTAATCGGTGGTGGCCC
>DKOX01000058.1:1702-7563 GCA_002470925.1 Opitutia bacterium UBA7350
ATCAGCATCAGCGGCGCGAAATACGACTTCGGGAAAATCATCCAGCGTTCGCGCGGGGTTTCCGACACGATGGCAAAGGGCATTGAATTCCTCTTTAAGAAAAACAAGGTCGATTACGTCAAGGGCGTCGGGCAAATCAGCGTCCCGGGGATGGTTGAGGTCGTTGACGGACCCGACAAGGGCCGCATCCTTTCCTCCGATAAAATTCTTGTCGCGACCGGTTGTAAACCGCGCCAGTTGCCGGATCTCGAAGTCGATGGCGAACGCGTCATGACTTCCCGTCAGGCGCTTGAGATGAAGGAACAACCGAAGTCCATCGTGATCGTGGGTGCCGGTGCCATCGGGGCGGAATTTGCCTATTTCCTAAACGCCTTCGGCACGAAGGTCACCCTCGTTGAAATGCAGGATCAACTCCTTCCGGTGGAAGACAAGGACATCGCCGCTTTGGTCGGCAAAGAGTTCAAAAAACAAGGCATCGATTGCCGCGTTTCCACCGCCGTTGAAAATATCAAAGTGAGTGGTAAATCCGTGAAAATGGATCTCGTTAAAGGGGAGGCCCGCGAAGCAGTGACCGCAGATGCCGTCCTCGTCGCAATCGGGGTGGTTGCCAACACCGAGCAGCTCCTCTCCTCCAAGGTGAAGCTTGCGACCGATCGCGGCTACATTCAGGTCAACGATCATTACGAATCCTCTATCCCCGGGATTTACGCCGCCGGTGATATCATCGGCCCCCCCTGGTTGGCGCACGTTGCCACCTACGAAGCCATTCAGGCGGTGCAGGGTATGTTCGGACACGGTACCCCCGAGCGCGTCACAAATTTCCCCGGCTGTACCTATTGCGTTCCGCAGGTCGCCAGTATCGGAAAAACTGAAAAGGCCCTCAAAGAAGAAGGCATCGACTACAAGGTGGGCAAATTCCCCTTCATGGCATCCGGCAAGGCAGTCGCCTCCGGAACCTCCGAAGGCTTTGTCAAAATGCTCGTCGATCCCGAGCACGGAGAAATCCTCGGCGCCCACATCGTAGGCGGTGAAGCGACCGAAATGATCGCGGAATACGGCCTCGGTATGCAACTCGAAGCCACCGCTGCCGAAATCCACAACACCATCCACGCGCATCCCACCATGAGTGAAGCGATGATGGAAGCGGCAGCATCGGTCTTTGGCGAAGCCATTCATATTTAACCCGCCCAAAAAACGCCCCTTCCGCTCGCGGTTTACCAAAACTGCGGCATCGTTTGGGCTATGTTGACTCCGGTTGAACGCGGCGGGCTCTATTTGCCCGATTGCGGGCTTTGGATGGACGCGCGGCGCCCCAAGCCCTTTGCGGTGGTGTCCCATGCCCACAGCGACCACACCGCCCGCCACGAGTCTTTTCTTGCGACCCCACCCACCATCGACTTTATCCGCATCCGCCTCGGTGACGCGGTGGCGCGGCGCGGCATTCCGCTCAATTACCGCGAAACCTACCAACACGGCCCCCTCAACATTCAACTTTATCCCGCCGGTCATGTCCTCGGTTCCGCGATGGTGCGCGTCGAAACCCCATCCGGTGAATCCCTCCTCTATACCGGCGATTTCAAGACCCGACCGGGGTTCGCCGCCGAGCCCATCGAAATCCCACAGGCTGATACCCTCGTGATGGAATCCACCTTCGGGCGACCCGAGTTTGTCTTCCCGCCCACCGAAACCATCCAAGCAGGCATTTTGAACTTTTGCCGCGAAACCCTCAACGACGGTCAAGTCCCGATCCTCCTCGCCTATTCCCTCGGCAAAGCGCAGGAAGTCCTGAAAATCCTCGAAGCCGCGGAGCTGCCGATCATGGCGCACCGCACCATCCGCGCCCTCAACCAAGTCTATGCGCAACACGGCATCCCGATGCCCGAGACCCGTCCCCTCGACTTTGACAACCTGCCCGCACAGGTCGTGGTCATGCCCCCCACCATACGCAAACAAATCCCTGCCGACATTCCCGCGCACCGCCTCGCCATGATCAGCGGATGGGCCTTGCAGGAATCCGCCCGTTACCGCTACCGCACCGACACGGTCCTCCCGCTCTCCGATCACGCCGATTATCCCGACCTCCTCCAATTCGTCGAACAGGTCAACCCCCGCACCACCTACCTCATGCACGGATCCACCGCTTCCCTCGCCGCCGATCTCCGCCGCCGGGGCCGCGAAGCCTGGTCCCTCAACCGCGACGACCAACTCGAATTACTCTAGGCGCCCCGCTTTAGCATTGACCCAAAAGCCTCGCTCGCGGACAGTTTCAACATTCAAGGCTCCCGTAGTTCAATGGATAGAGCAGCGGTCTCCGAAGCCGCAAATCCCAGTTCGAATCTGGGCGGGAGCACCACACGGAGCATTAGCGCTTCGGTTTATTGTAGCGGCGGATTTCGGGTATACCGTTTATGAGGGGCAGGAGGGCTTCGGAGCCGGGGCAGGGTTTGAAACGTTCGGCGGTGTCGAATTCGTGTAGGAGTCGCTGGGCGTCGTGGGCGTGCGTGGTTTTGGCGGGTTTATAACTGAGGAAGCCTTCGACGAGGGGCAGGGGGCCGAAGTCGGGGAGGCGGGGCGCTAGTTGAAGGAGGAAGCGTTGGGCGGCGGCGTAGGTGCTGACGCCGGGGCCGTGATACCAGCCGCGTCCTTTTTCGAAGTCGCCGCGGATATGGGGGTTGCCGTCGCTTTGGTGGTAGGTGGAGAGGACTGCTTCGAGGATGAGGATATGGGGGCCGTTTTTACGGAGGGTGTCGGCGGTCCATTGAATGCAGTCGCCAAAGTACAGGGAATGGGTTTCGCCCTCGGTAGTGGCGATGCCGCAGGAGGCTTGGGTAGCGCTGTAGCCGAGGTCGATGGCGATTAGGGGAAGCTTCGGCGGGAGCCGGGCGGTGAAGACGGGTTGCATGCGCGGGGGGTTAGACTGGTTCGGCAGCGTCGAGGTCGCGGAGGAAACGGGTGGCGTCGGTTTGGATTTCTTCTTGTCGCGCGGGGGTCATTTTATCAAGGGTGCGATAGGTCATAGCGAGGCGTTGGTTGCCTTTGAGGCGTTCGCGGTTGCGCTGGAGGAAGTTCCAATAGAGGTAGTTGAAGGGGCAGGCTTTGGGGCCGGCTTTGGTGGTGACGGAGTAGGGGCAGGCGCGGCAATAGTTGGACATTTTGTTGATGTAGGCACCGCTGGAGCTGTAGGGTTTGGAGGCGAGGAGGCCGCCGTCGGCGAAGAGGCTCATACCGCTGACGTTGGGCAGCTCGACCCATTGATAGGCATCGGCATAGACGACGTGGAACCAATTGTTGACTTCGCGGGGGTCAAGGCCGGCCAGAAGGGCGAAGTTGCCAAGCACCATGAGGCGTTGGATGTGGTGGGCATAGGCGTTTTCGCGGGTTTCACGGACGCATTGCGCGAGGCAATTCATGCGGGTGGGGGCGCCCCAGTAGAGTGGGGGAAGGGGGCGGTCAGCCTCGAGGAAATTGGCGGTTTCGTATTCGGGCATTTTGAGCCAGTAGATGCCGCGGACGTATTCGCGCCAGCCCAGGATTTGCCGGATGAATCCCTCGACGGCGTTGAGGGGGGCGTTGCCGGATTGGTAGGCGGCTTCGGCGGCACGGATGCAGTCTAGGGGCAGGAGAAGGCCGCAGTTGAGGTAATGGGCGATGTGGCTGTGATACATCCACGGTTCGTTCTGGAGCATGGCGTCCTGGTAGTCGCCGAAGCGGGGGAGGCGTTCCTCGATGAAATGGTGGAGGATTTGGAGGGCGCCTTGATGGGTGACGGCGTAATGGAAGGGCTGGAGGTCACCGAAATGGTCGGGGAATTCGCGGGCAACGTCTTCGAGGGCTTGGCGGGTGATGGCGTCGGGCGGGAAGCGGGCGGGCTCGGGAATGACAGTGCCTTTGGGCGGGGTCTTGCGGTTGTCGTGATCGTAGTTCCATTTGCCGCCCTCGGGGTCATCGCCGTCCATGAGGATGTCATAGCGGCGGCGCATCTCGCGGTAGAAGAATTCCATGCGGAATTGTTTGCGGCCCGCGGCCCAGCGCGCGAAATCTTCGGGGCTGCTGAGGAACCGGTCGTCGGGGAGGATTTCAACCGGGGTTTTAAATTCGTTTTTCCAGGATTCGACTTCTGTGAGGACGCGGTATTCGCTGGGGGCGGTGATTAGAAGGGTTTCTGGTTGGAGGGTCTGGAGGGCACGCTCCGCTTCGGCGCGGAAGGAGCCGGCGTTGTGGGGGTCGTTGATACGGGTGTAGTGAACCGTGAAGCCGCGTTGCCCGAGTTCGGCGGCAAAGTGGCGCATCGCGGAGAAAATGAAGGCGATTTTCTTTTTATGGTGTCGTACGGCGGTGGCCTCCGCTTTTACCTCTGCCATCCAGATGTGATCGGTGGCGGGGTCGAGGGTGGCGAGGCTTGGAAGGCGGTGGCTGAGCTGGTCGCCGAGGATGAAGGCGAGTTTCATGAGGAAAGATGAGTTAATCTATCATAGCTTTTTATTGCGAAATCGCAACCGGTATAGAGTGATGGCAAATGCGAGGGCGCAGATAAAATAAAGGGGTAACCAAGTGAGGGATTCGGAGAAAACGGTGGCTTCGGTGGTGGAATTGACCGCGGTCACCTCGTTGCTCTGTTTTATTTTAATGAGCGCGATGAGCCCGGAATAGAGGAGGGCGGTGGCACCGTAGGCTAAATTTACACTGAGGCCCTTGAAGCTGAGGACGGTGGCGCGTTGCTCGGAGGGGGCAATTTCATTGAGATAACGACTGCCGTGGTAATACATGAACTGCAGGGCAATGTGCAGGAGGACCGCCGGGGCAATGCCCCATATCGGGATGACGAGTGCGAGTCCGGAAAGTCCAACGAACACAAGGGCGCTGGTGAGCCATAGATTCTGGACGGGGGTGTAGCGGTCGGAGAGGATGCGGGCGATGCGGGGGGTAAAGATCCCGAGAATTGCGGCGCCGGATCCGATGAGTCCAAAACTGGCGATCGGTAACTCAATCGTTTTCCAATATTCACTGGCGAGGGTGAGGTATTGTCGGATGACGCTGTCGAGTGCCATAATACAGAGGACAACCCCAAAGGCGAGGGGGGTGATGGTGATCCAGCGACCCGCCGCGAGGATTTGACTTCCGCTTTTTCTCAAGGTTTCACGGAGGTCTGTGCGGGCCCGTGAGGACTCTTGCATTCGCCATGCACTCAAGAGGACGACGAGGCTGGAGAGGAAGGTCAGGAAAATCGGAGCTTTGACGAGTTGTGATTGGGAGCACTGTGCGTCGATGCCGATGGTGTTGAGGGTGGCATTGACGAAGCCGGGGTCGTAAGCGACCGCGCCGAGGGTCATGGCAAAGAAGAAAGCGATGGAGGTCTTGCGCTGTACTTGTTCAAGAATGCGCGCCCATTCCTGTTCGCGACCTACAGCCTTCAGGGAATCATAGACAAGCGCTTCATCCGCACCACTGGCGGCAGCCTCAGCAAGGCCGCTGATGATGCGGTTGAGAAGGAAGAGGTAGAAGACGAGATTTCCGCCACCGGGAGTGGCTAGCAGGAGGACTCCCATTTCGGCGGCCATGCAGATGCCCGCGGTGATGAGGAGTTTGCGCCGCCCAATGGTGTCGGCCAAGGCGCCGGAAGGGACTTCAGCCAGGACGATGGTGAGCGCCCAGATGGCATTCAGGATTCCGAATTGCTCGAGGGAGAGCCCGAAGTCGAGGAAGAGGAGGGCGTAGACGGGGTAGTAAAATCGCGCGGAGAAGAAGGCGCGAAAGGCGGTGAAGCAGCGAAGGTTTCGGGCGGCGCGTTGACTGGGTTCGAGGTTTTGCACAACGCGAAGGTTCGTGGATGGCTCGCAGGAGCAGGTAGGCTCCTTGCGGGG
>DKOX01000094.1 GCA_002470925.1 Opitutia bacterium UBA7350
TTCGGGAAGTTAGCGGGTCGCTGTAATCCCGTTCGCATCAAGGATGAACACACCCTTATCATCTCAGTCACGAACCCAACCCTGCGCTCCGAGCTCAACTTCAAAAAACAATATATCCTCAAAAAAATTATTTCCCTCCCGCATTGTGGTAAAATCCGTGAACTCGTCATTCGCGGTTAAACGGAAATGACGCCCTATATTGACAGCCCACTCGCCCACCCTGACAGTACCGTTACATGAAAAGTTACCTCGATCTACTCAACACCGTTCTTGAAACCGGAACCTACCGCGACGACCGCACCGGCACCGGTACCTATTCCATCTTTGGGGCACAGGCACGCTTCTCGCTCGATCCCGATTTCCCGCTCCTCACCACCAAAAAACTCCACCTCCGTTCTATCATTCACGAACTCCTTTGGTTCCTCAAAGGCGAAACAAATATCGCCTACCTCCGCGATAACAAGGTCACTATCTGGGATGAATGGGCTGATGAAAAGGGCGACCTCGGGCGGGTCTATGGTGCGCAATGGCGCGACTGGACTGCCGCCGATGGCTCCCGCGTCGATCAAATTGCCAACCTCATCCGGGATCTTAAAAGCAACCCCGACAGCCGCCGCCACATTGTTTGCGCCTGGAATCCCGGCGAAATCCAGCACATGGCGCTCCCGCCCTGTCACGCCCTTTTCCAATTCTATGTTGCCAACGGTGAACTCAGTTGCCAACTCTACCAGCGCAGTGCCGACATCTTCCTCGGGGTCCCCTTCAACATCGCATCCTACGCCCTCCTAACCATGATGGTCGCTCAAGTGTGCGATCTCCGCCCCAAGGAATTTATCCACACCTTCGGCGACCTGCACCTCTACGCCAACCACGTGGATCAAGCCCGCGAACAACTCTCCCGCGAGCCCCGCCCCAGCCCCCAAATGCGCCTTAACCCCAAGATTAAAACGATTGACGGCTTTACCTACGCGGACTTCGAACTGGTCAACTACGATCCCCACCCCGCGATCAAGGCTCCCATCGCCATCTGATTTTCCATGAAGCACTTCAAAGCCATTGCTGCCATGTCTGAAAACCGCGTTATCGGTAACGCCGGCGAGATCCCCTGGCATCTACCCGAAGACTTCAAATGGTTCAAACAAACTACCATGGGCGGTATTCTTATCATGGGCCGCAAAACCTTTGATTCGATCGGACGCCCCTTGCCTGGCCGTGAAACCTATGTCCTGAGTCACACCCCCCGCAACATTCCAAAGGTTCATTGCTTTACCGACCTCGCCATGCTCGAACAGCTTGCGACCGACAAGACGGTCTGGATTGTAGGCGGGAGTGAGATTTATCGCCAGATGCTCCCACGCTGTGAGACCCTCTACCTCAGCCGCGTGCACCGCACTTGTAAAGGCGATGCCTACTTCCCTGAATTTGAAAATGAATTCACCCTCGCGGCGGTGGAACTGGAAACTCCCGAATTTACGGTCGAACGCTGGGAACACAACTAGCAGCGCTTTCCGATTCGCTCCAGGGCCCAGCTTGCATGCTCTGCCAGCATCGCATCATCGCCCCCTACCAAAACCTCCAGAGCCGGAACATCCGCCTGCCGACCGACGTTCCCCAGCACCACGCAGATATTGCGTTTGAAGCGTCGCAACTTTAAACGCCGCATCGGTGAACCCCGGAAACGCTCCGTAAATTCCGGTTCGCCCCAGCCCAGCATCTCCCGCATCAGCGGCAAATCCCGTGGCGCGAATCGCCCCTCCTTTGTCACCACCGCCCAGCGATTCCAGGGACAGACATCCAGACATTCATCGCAGCCGAACAAACGATCCCCCACCGCTTCCCGAAACTCCTGCGGGATGGCACCCTCGTGTTCAATCGTCAGGTAAGCAATACAACGCCGCGCGTCCAATTGATACGGCGCCGTTATCGCCTGCGTCGGACAAACATCCATGCAACGCGTACAAGTTCCGCAACGATCCTTCACTGCTTCCCCTACCGGCAAATCCAAGGTCGTTACAATCGTTCCCAAAAAAGACCAGGTCCCCCGCTTTGGCTCAATCAGGATTGTGCTCTTCCCCTGCCAACCCAAACCCGCCGCTGCTGCAATTGGTTTCTCCAGCACCGGCCCGGTATCGACGTACGGTCGCTGCACCCCGCCATATTCCTCCCGCATGATACGACAAAGCTGCTTCAGCCGCTTCAGCATAAAATTGTGATAGTCGTCCCCCAGCGCGTATTTTGCGATGCGAAACTCCCGCTCCGGATCCGGTTGATAATAATTCAAACTGACCATCACCACACTCCGCGCCTCCGGGATCAAGGCCTCCGGTTGCAAACGACGCTCATTGTTCCGCTCCATCCAATCCATGCTCCCGTGCTGACCCGTCGCAATCCATTCCCGATAATATTCCCGCCGCAAATCCACCGGCACCGCACTCACCCCCAACGCTGCAAACCCCAGCGCCTCCGCCCGCGCCGCCAGTTGCGCTTTCACCTCTGTGCCATTCATTTCCATCTACCCAAACTTTTGCGCTATTTTCTGCTGACAGCCAAGGCAAACTATCACTCAATCAAATCCATGAATAAAAGTACCGTCTCCGCCACCATCCTTATCGCGCTATTAGTTGCTGCCCTCCTCGGCGGCTCACGCATCTTTGTCAGCGTCCCCGCCGGGCACGTCGCCGTCGCCACCCTCTTCGGGGAAGTCATCGATGAGCCCTATCGCGAGGGCCTCCACATCCCCGTCAACCCCCTCTATCAATTCACCTTCTACGACATTCGCGAAAAAGAACTCAAGGAAAGCGCCGGCGTCCCCTCTCAGGATCAGCTCACCACCAACGTCGACGTCAGTATCAAATTCCGCATCGATGGCGAGGAAGCCCCACGCATCCTGCAGGAAACCGGTACCTTTGAAGACGCCGTCCGCGTCCAGATCCAACCCAAGCTCCGCTCCGTTGTACGCGAGCAGGGCAAAAGCATCGTACGCGCCGAGGATTTCTTCCTCCAGGAAACCCAGGAAAACCTCCAATCCGCCATTTATAATTCAATGAGTGATTATCTGGCACAACGCGGCATCGTCTGTCTCGACATCCTCATCCGTGACATCAGCCTCCCCCCTTTCATCACCCGTGCCATTGAATCAAAAAAGGAACGCGAACAGGAAGTTGAAAAACAAAAGGCCGAACTCGAGCGCTTCCGCACTGAGCAACAACAAATCATCGCAAAAGCTCAAGCCGACCGCGAAGCCGCTGAACTCGAGGCTAAGCAACGTCAAATCCTAGCCGACGCCCAAGCCTACGAAATCACCAAACTCAACGAAGCGATCGCCCAAAACCCCGCCTACGTCCAGATTCAAGCCCTTGAAGCCCTCAAGGAAATCTCCGCCAATCCCTCCAGTAAAATCTATTTCCTCAACGGCGACTCTCCCACCCCCCTGCCCCTCATGAATATGGGCGATCCGCTTACCAAGTAAGCGAGCCTCTATTAAGACGCCATCTTCAAGTGGGCATTTTCGCCTCCCTTGACATTTGACAAATTATTTGACAAATTACTAAACTATGAAGACGAACGTGAGCACCCTTCTGCGGGAATTCCCAAAAGTCCGGCGCACGGTGCTGGCAGGGGAGGACGTGATTGTGCAGACCCGCGAGGGTGACCTGCGGATCACTGCCGAAAAACCGGAAGGCAAGTCCGTCCTGGGTTGTATGAAGGGGATGTTTGGCTATCTAGACGATGATCTCGACAAGCCGACCACCACTGAAGACGAATGGAAGGCCTCGCTCTAAGCTATCTCGTTGATACCCATGCTATGATCTGGCTGGTGGAAAATGATCCGAGAGTAGGTCAAAAGACCCGGATCATCGCCGATACCACGCCAGCCAAGCAGCTGGCTATCGCCGACATCAGTCTTCTGGAGATTTCCATCTTATGGCACAAAGGGCGCATCCCAGAAGGGCAACCGCTTCATATACTACTAAAAGGCATCGAGGCTAATTTTCAGGTTCTCCCGATTAACGCAGCGATCGCCGCCACCGCCTACGAACTGCCCCTCCCGCAATCCGACCCCTTCGATCGCAGCATCGTCGCCACTGCACTCTACCACAAACTACCCCTCATCACCCGCGACCGCCACATCACCGCCTCCGACTGCGTCCAAACCATCTGGTAATTCTTCCCGGGGAAATCAGCCTCAAGGTAGGTCTTAGCTCCAGCGCCCCGCTTATCTCTCATGAATATGGGCGATCCCTTGACGCAATAGCAGTCCAATCGAACCAAAGGCTACGATCCAGATGGTGGCTTGACTATGGTAGATCTAATACCATACTATATACCATGTCCATTACCATAGACAAAGCCGGGCGGGTCGTAATCCCCGCAGAACTGCGGCGGAAGGCCGGACTCAGCGCGGGCACACCACTGGCGGCGACCTACGAGGACGGAGCCATTCACATTCGGCGGGATGTCCCTGCCCCTAAGCTGGAGCAACGTGGCTCGCGCCGAATCGCCAAACCCAGCTCAAAAACTACTGACAGCGAACCACTTGATCTCGCAGCCTACATCGAGGAAGAACGCAACCGTTGGCCCACATGACGCGTCCCTTTCTTGATACCAGCATCCTCCTTGGCGGTCTCATCGATTTCGGCCCGCCCTCTGCCGCTCCCCTCAAAGTACTCGACATTCTCGCACAAACTTCAGGGACCCGCAGTCTTACCGCCTGGCATTGCTGTCTCGAACTCTTTTCCGTCGCAACCCGCTTACCCGAGGAATTCCGACTCTCTCCTTCCATGGCCCGCGAATTGGTCGAAAGTGAAATTTTTGCCCGCATGGAAGTGCTTTCGCTTGATTCCAATCACGAAAAAGAACTTTTACTGAAAGCAGAGTCCAACCGAATAAGCGGCGGGCGCATTTATGATTTCCACATTGGTCAGATCGCCCTCCTTCATCAAGCCACTGTTTTTGTCACCGAAAATAAAAAACATTTCCAGCACCTTCAGCAATCCGGCCTCCCGGTCTGCTCCGCCGCCGAATTTCTGAATACCCAATAATTCCACTAACAATTTTACCATGGCCGAAAAATACAACGAAGACAGCATCAAATCCCTCGATTGGAAAGCGCACATCCGCCTCCGCCCCGGCATGTATATCGGAAAACTCGGGGACGGCGCTTCCCCCGACGACGGCATCTACATCCTCCTGAAGGAAGTCATCGACAACTCCATCGACGAATTCGTCATGGGGCACGGCAAAACGATTGAGGTCAATATCGACGGTACCCACGTTTACGTGCGCGACCACGGGCGCGGGATCCCCCTCGGCAAGCTCAAGGACTGCGCCTCTAAAATCAACACCGGTGCGAAATACGACTCCGAAGCCTTCAAGAAATCCGTCGGCCTCAATGGAGTCGGCATCAAAGCCGTCAACGCCCTCTCCTCCGAGTTCACCATTCAAGCCTTCCGCGAAGGCAAGACCCGTGCCGTGCAATTTGCACGCGGCGAGGTCACTAGCGAGGACAAACGCGACAAAGCCGCGCCCAAAGACGCCCGTTCCGGCACCGAACTCCGCTTTGACCCCGACCCCGAGATCTTTGGCAAGTGCCGCTTTCGTGACGATTACGTCGAGGATATGCTCTGGAATTACGCCTACCTCAACAGCGGTCTCACCCTCATCTATAACGGCAAAAAATTCAAATCCGAGAACGGGCTCCGCGATCTCCTCGAAAACAAACTCGACGGCGAACCGCTCTACCCCATCGCCCACCTGAAGGACAAGGACATCGAAATCGCTTTTACCCACAACAACGCCTACGGCGAGGATTACTACTCCTTCGTCAACGGCCAGCACACCACCATGGGCGGCACCCACCTCGCCGCCTTCCGCGAGGCCCTCGCCAAGACCATCAAGGATTTCTTTAAAAAGGATTTTGATGCGGTCGATATCCGTACCTCGATCTGCGCCGCCGTCAGCATCAAGGTCGAGGAACCCGTCTTTGAATCCCAAACCAAGACAAAGCTCGGCTCACAGGACATGGGACCCAAAGGCCCCACCGTTCGCAGCTTTATGTCCAATTTCATCAAGCAGGCCCTCGACAATTACCTGCACCGCGAACCCGAAACCGCCAAAGCCCTCCTCGAAAAAATCCAGGAAGCGGAGCGCAACCGCAAAGAACTCAAGGGCATCCAAAAACTCGCCCGCGAACGCGCCAAAAAAGCCAAGGTTCACAACAAAAAACTCCGCGATTGCCGTGTCCACCTCGATGCCAAAAAAACCGGACGCCTCGATTCCACCCTCTTCATTACCGAGGGCGACTCTGCTTCCGGTTCCATTACCAAGGCCCGCGACGTGAACTCACAGGCGGTCTTCTCCCTGAAAGGCAAACCCCTCAACTCCTTTGGCCTTACCAAAAAAATCGTCTACGAAAACGAGGAATTCAACCTCCTCCAGGATGCCCTTAATATCGAGAACGGAATCGAGGGACTGCGTTACAACAACGTCGTGATCGCGACTGATGCCGACGTCGATGGCATGCACATCCGCCTCCTCCTCATCACCTTCTTCCTACAGTTTTTCCCCGAGCTCATCCGGCAGGGACACCTCCATATTCTCCAGACTCCCCTCTTCCGCGTTCGCAACAAGAAAGTCACCCGTTATTGCTACAGCGAAGCAGAACGCCTTGCCGCGATCGAGGAATGCAGCCCCAAGCCCGAAATTACCCGTTTCAAAGGACTTGGCGAAATCTCCCCCGACGAATTCAGCCACTTTATCGGTAAGAACATCCGCCTTGACCCCGTTATCATTCCCAAGGGCATGACCACGCAGGATCTCCTGACCTTCTACATGGGCAAAAACACCCCTGCGCGCCAGGAATTCATCATTGAAAACCTCAAGGTTGAGAAAGACACCGCCGAGGCGGCCGTGGCATAATACTAACTAGCGCAGGCGTACGAGGAGATCCTTGCTGTCGACCTGGTCGCCGGTCTGCACTTCGATACTCTCCACCACGCCGTCGGTGAGGGCGTAAACGGTGGTTTGCATTTTCATCGCTTCCAGCACGCAGAGTTTTTCCTTGGCCTTGACCTTTTGCCCAACCGTGGCGGTGACGCTGCTGACCATCGCGGGGATGGGCGCACCGACTTCTTTATTGTTGGCGGGATCGGCCTTGGCGCGTTTGCGGGTCTCGCTCTTGACCGAACGGTCGAGAATGACGCATTCGCGGGCCCGACCGTTGAGTTCGAAGGTAAGGGTGCGCTCGCCACTCTCGTTGGGTTCGGAAACGTAAATGAGTTTGATGATGAGATTCTTACCCCGCTCTATTTCAACCGTGATTTCCTCACCGGGCTTGAGACCGTAGAAGAAGGCAGGCGTTGGCAAGACCCGGGCGTGGCCAAAGTCCTTCACGTAATTATCAAGGTCGGCAAAAACCTGCGGGTACATGAGGTATGCGTAGAGGTCGTCGTCCGTGATCGGACGCTTAAAGCGTTGCTTAAGATCGGCACGGGTCGCTTCAAGATCGACCTTTTCAGCGCGGGTGCTGGGGCGGCCCTTAAAGGGTTTGCGGTCTCCGAGGACGACCTTCTGCACTGCCTTGGGCCAACCGCCTTTGGGTTGGCCGAGTCCGCCGGAGAGCATATCGACCACTGATTCCGGGAAGGCGGTGCCGGGCTCGAGGTTGACGAGGTCGGCGGGTTCAACCCCTTTGGTAAGGAGAAACATTGCGAGATCGCCCACCACCTTGGAGGAGGGAGTCACTTTGACGATATCGCCGAGGAGTTCGTTGACCTCATGGTAATAGCGAACCACCTCGGGCCAACGGGCACCGAGACCGAGGGCCCGTGCCTGCTCGCGCAGGTTGGTGTATTGCCCGCCGGGCATTTCGTGGGTGTAAACCTCCGCCGAGCCAAACTTGGGGCTGGTATCGAAGGGACCGTAGAATTGGCGCACTGCCTCCCAATAGATGGAGAGTTCGTTAAAGAACTCGAGGTCGAGCTTGGTGTCGCGGGTGTTGCCGCGCAGGGCGTTGACAATGGAATTGAGGTTGGGCTGCGAGGTCAAACCGGAGAGAGACGAGACCGCGAGATCAACCACATCGACCCCCGCTTCGGCGGCTTTGATGATGGAGGCACCTGCGATACCGGAGGAATCGTGGGTGTGGAAATGAACGGGGATGCCGATTTTTTCGCGAAGGGCCTTCACCAGCTTGTAGACCGCGTGCGGGGTGCAAAGACCTGACATATCCTTGAGGGCAAGCATGTGCGCGCCCATGCGCTCGAGTTCCTGCGCCATTTCGACATAATACTTGAGGGTATATTTGTCGCGCTTGGTGTCGAGGATATCGCCGGTGTAGCAAATCGTGGCTTCGCAGACAGAGTTGGTGTGTTTGCGAATGGACTCCATCGCAACTTTGAGATTCGGCAGATAATTCAGGGAATCGAAGACGCGGAAAATATCCATGCCGGATTCCGCGGAATGCTTGATGAATCCGCGAATGACATTGTCGGGATAATTGGAATAACCCACCCCGTTGGCGCCGCGGAGGAGCATCTGAAAACAAACATTCGGGATGCGTTCACGGAGGCGCTGCAAACGTTTGAAGGGATTCTCATGCAGGAAGCGCATGGAGGTGTCGAAGGTCGCTCCGCCCCAGCATTCGAGAGAGAAGAGATCGCCGGCGCGCTGGGCAATGGAATCGGCTACGATGAGCTGATCGTAACTGCGCATCCGGGCCGCGAGCAGGGACTGGTGCGCATCGCGCATGGTGGTATCGGTGACGAGAAGTTTCTTTTGGGAACGGGTCCACTCCGCAAACTTCTCGGGGCCGTGCTTTTCAAGATAATCCTTGGTACCTTTGGGTAACTTGCGGGAATG
>DKOX01000145.1 GCA_002470925.1 Opitutia bacterium UBA7350
ATTACTTCCTAACCCAGCGCGTCAAACCCGGACAGGACGATTACGCGATCCGCCTAGCAAGGCACCACGCGGTAATCCTCGCCGCGATGAAAGCCAAGCAAAACGCCAGCGCAGATGCCGCCCAAGTACTTCGCGAGAGCATTCAGGCTTTGCGTGCCTACTACCCCACCCCCGCTCACGAACACTAGGCTCGCCTACAGTTGCGCTGGCAAATTCGTTTCGCAGTCGATCTTGAGGCTGCCACGCCCTTGCAATAAATCCAGTAATGCCCGGCCACAGAATTCCGCACGCCAGCCGCTCAAAAGCCGGTGCGCCTCGACTTCCGGGTTCGCGGCATCCAAAACAAGAGCGGTGACCTCCGCACGATTGCCCATTAAAGCAGGATCAATCTTAGAGTTCAGGCAAATGCCCTTGAGGTATGCCAGCGCAAAATCTACCCGCGCCTCATAACCCTCGTCCGGGCTGCTTCCGGCGTTTGCGACATTTTGCAATTCCGGTAAATCGCCCTCGATGCCCCGCTCAATCGCCTTCCAAATTCGGTCTTTGTTGCGTTCAAGAGTGCGTTCAGTCAAACCCCTGATAGGTTTTAACGCCTCTTTTGTCGCGGGCGTCTTTTTTGCCAACACTACCAGCGCATCGTCCGATAGTATAAAACTACGCGGGAGATTCCGCTTCCGGGCCGCAAGTTCGCGCCAGGATGCCAGACTTCGTAGAATATTGCGCTGTTGCTGGGTCAAAGCGCCACTGCCCCGCACTCGTGGCATGATCGACTCCGGGTCGCTTTCCCGGTAAAGCGATTCCCGTTCATAGCTGCGCATCTCATCCGCAATCCATTCCCGGCGACCCAAGGCATCCGCCCGCTTCAAAATACACTCCATCAGTCGCACCGAATTGCGGACATCGTCCTCCGCATAGCGTACCTGTGCCTCCGTCAGCGGTCGCGCCAACCAGTCCGACTGCGTTTCGGTTTTATCGAGGCGAACCTTCAATAATTGCTTCAAGACGTCACGCAAAGAAATGGTGGCCGCTTTTCCAATGAAGCCCGCGCTGCGCTGGGTATCGAAAATGTTGCGGGGGTACGCCCCGCAGGCGCGCTGCAGAATCGTCAAATCCTGCTGCGCATCATGCAGAATTTTTATCACGCCCGCATCCTGCATCAATTCCCCAAAGGGCGCCCAGTCCTCGATCTTGGGCGCGTCAATCAACACCGCCTCTCCGTCTGGGTAGCCTACCTGAACCACCCCCAGAGAGGGATAAAAGGTCCTGTTCCAGACGAATTCTGTATCAATACCCACCGCGCCGGCACTCATCGCGGCTCGGCAGGCTTTTTCCAAGCTTGCGCTATCTTCAATCATTGCATGACAGGTTCTACCAATCTCTTCCTAAAGAAAAGAAGAAACGATTGTCAGACAAAAGAGACGCGTATGTGCGTGCTTGCTGAACGCCCGAATTTACTTCAAAACTCTATTATTCTGCCTTTCTTCCTTTTTTCTGGCCAACTGCATGGATCAAGACATCAGCATTCGCGTAAAAAATCTCTCCCGCCGGTTCGGTGCGGCGTGGGCCATTAAAAATATCAGCTTTACGGTCGCAAAAGGGGAAATCGTCGGATTTCTCGGCCCTAACGGGGCCGGCAAAAGCACCACTATGCGCATCCTGAGCGGGATCTTGACCGCGCAGAGCGGCTCCGCCTGGATTGGAGGCATCTCTATTGCCGGCAACCCGCATGAGGTTAAACGCCGCATCGGCTATATGCCGGAAAACAATCCGCTCCCCAATGATATGCGGGTCGTTGAATACCTGCGCTTTCGCGCCCGCCTCAAGGAAGTTCCCGCCGCAAAGGTCCGCGCCGCCGTTGAGGAGGCGATGGAGACCTGCGATCTGGCGCGCACCGCCCGTCGCAAAATCATCGGGACCCTTTCAAAAGGATTCCGCCAACGGGTCGGGATCGCCGACGCCCTCCTGGGGAATCCCGAAGTCATTATCATGGATGAGCCCACCATCGGCCTCGATCCGCACCAAATTCAAAGCATTCGGGAGTTAATCAACCGTCTCCGGGGACGCATGACCGTCATCCTCTCCAGTCATATCCTTCCTGAGATTGAGCGATCCTGTGACCGCGTGGTCATTATCAACCGGGGTCGCGTTGTTGCGGCGGGCACACATGCCGCCCTGCGCGAGGAATTTTTACCGGGCGATCGTTATTGCCTGCGCTTCTCGGGAGAGAAAGCGCGTGTCCTGGAAGCCCTAAAAGCCAAAGGGATCGAGAGCGAAGTGGTTCGTTGTGAATCGCTCGGCGAGGCATTACAGGAATTGCAACTGGTGGCGAACCATGCCAGGGTGGAGGGACCTGCCATCATGAATGCCCTGAGTGATGCCTCCGGGATATGCCTCCATAGCCTTGCGCCGGAGGTCCCCAACCTCGAAGCGATCTTTCTCGCGGCAACCAAACGCTCCTGGGAAGAAACCATTGAACCGCAGACCACCGCTGCCACCGCCACCGCCGCCGCAAATGATTAACGATTACGCCCGCCATGCGACATTTCTGGATCCTTTTTAAACACGAGTTGCGAATGCTACTGATCAGCCCCACCACCTATCTGGCGGGCGGCCTCTTCCTCGGCCTCATGGGCTTTATGTATTGGGCCATTCTGCGCGAGATGATCACGACGCCGCAAGAGGAGTTGCCCACCGTGCAATTCTTCAAAAGTTTTTGGATTCCCACTTTCTTTGTCGTTCCCCTTTTAACCATGCGCAGTATCGCGGGAGAACGAAATCTCGGCACCCTCGATACGCTTCTGACCACCCCTACTTCGCGGATTGCCCTCGTGCTTGGTAAATTTGCAGGAGCTTATTGTTTTTATCTCCTCCTCTGGCTCCTCACCCTTGGGTTTCCCCTCATTGCCGAAAGCCTCCTCCGCGAGAGCAACGATAGCAACATTTTCCTCAGCAGCGCCCCCCTCCTCGGCAGTTTCCTCTTTATCGCAGTCAGCGGCGCGCTCTTCATTGCAATTGGAATCTTTACCAGCAGCCTTACCCGCAGCCAATTGGTTGCCGGGATGCTCTCCTTCACCCTCCTCTTTCTTGTAATTGTCGGCGGACAACAGCTCGGTTCTCTGAGCCAGGGCGGGGTCGAACTCCCCGGATGGATTCACGCCTCCGTTGATTATCTGCAAATTTTCAGCCACCTCGATGATTTTGCCCGTGGCATCATTGATACCCGCCCTTTCTTTTACTACCTAAGTTCCGGGGTGCTCCTGCTCGGCTTATCCACCCTCGTCATTGAGGCCAAAGCATAATGCAAACCGCACGTTTCAATGAATTCCGGATCGCGCGCCGCTTGCGCGCCCTCAACCGAGGAGCCCAAATCCTGCTCGGCATCAGCCTCATCCTCGCTCTCAACTACCTGGCCGCGCACTATTTTAAACGCTTCGATCTCACCCAGCAACGGCAATTCAGTCTCGGCGCGGAATCCCGCGCATACCTGCAACAACTTCAGGCGCCCATTGATATCATTGTTACGATCGCACCTGACAGCGAAGCCCCCGAGCTCCAGCGCATCCGCAACGACCTCAGCAAGCTCCTCATCGAATACGAAGCCCGGTCCATGCGCCAGGGCGAACCGCTCGTGCGGGTCGAATACGTGGACGCCCTCCGCCAGCGCAAGCGAACCCGCGAACTTGTCCAAGCCTACAATATCGAGCGCGAAAACGTCATCATCGTCGCGGCGAACGGGCGCACCCGGTCCATTGAGCTACCCGAACTCTATGAAGCAGAGGAAGGACAATGGCACAGCTTTTGCGGAGAAAGAATCCTTACCTCCGCTATCCTGGAAGTCTCCAAGGAAGAGAGCCCCGTCCTTTACCTCCTCACCGGGCATGGCGAAATGCGCATCGGGGACGTCCATCCCACCCGCGGACTCTCCCTCATGGAAAGCTTCCTCAAGGAACGTGGCTTTACCTTGCGCGAGCTGGATCTTACCCGCGTCACATCAGTTCCCGAGGACGCCGCGATGATCCTTGCCCTGGCCCCGCAGGCAGCCCTCACCCCCGCCGAGGTTGAAAAATTGCGGCGCTATATGAGTTCCCGCAATGGCCGCATGCTTCTTACCCTCGAACCCGGCCGCAAGCACGGGCTGAATAACCTCCTGTATGACTGGGGCGTCCTCGTGGAAGATCTCATCGCCGTTGACATTGACCCCAACTATCGCTCCCAGGAGGGCGACATGATCGTCCGCCATTTCAGCGAGCACCCCATCAGCAAATTACTCTATGATTACAACGCCACCGCTTACTTCGGACAGTCACGCCCCGTTCGTATTGACCCCGCCAGCCTCGCTGACGAAAGCCTGAGTTTGCGCTACCTCATCGGAACTTCTCAGAAAAGCTGGGCAGAGAAAGACTACCGCACGCAACGCCCCCTCGCCTTTGATGCCGACCGCGACCTCCCCGGCCCGTTGAGCCTTGCGGTTGCCTCCCAGCGCAGTACCAGTTCCGCCCTCGGACTTTCGATCTCGGCGGGTCGTTTGGTCTGCTTCGGCAATGCCGATTTCCTCGCCAACAACCGCTTCCAAATCTACGGCAACTATACCCTCCTGATTAATACCCTCAACTGGGCGCTCGACCGCAACGTTTTCCTTAATATTCCCGCCCAGTCCTTAAACAGCTATCAGCTTGTGATGAGCCGTAGTGACTTGAATCGGCTCCTCGGTTACTTCGCGATTCTTCCAATCACCGCCGCCGCTCTTGGCATCATCATTTCACTCATCCGCCGCCGCTAGTATCATGCGTATAAAATTCACTCTCGCCCTCCTCGCTCTCAACGCGATCACCTTCTCCCTCATCTTCTATCTCAACCACCGGGATCTGCAGGCAGATAAAAATGCCCTGCGACTTGCCGAGAATATTCGCGAGGAAGTCGCGGGAGCCCAACAGATCGAACTTTCCGGAAGAGTCATCAGCCTCCCCCATACCCTTAGTCGCGATGGAGAAAGCTGGCTCATCACACAACCATTCCAATGGCCCGCAAATTACTTCTCGGTTAACCGAATCCTCAACCAATTACAATTTATCGAGGAGGACACCTCCTTTCCCGTAGAAGCCATCCGTGAAGCCGGACAAACCCTCGCAGACTACGGCTTCGAAAACCCCCTCCTCCGCATCAAGCTCACCCATGGCAAGGGCACCCGTTCCCTCACCATCGGCACCCCTACCGAAATCGGCAACCAGTTGTACCTCCTCGGGCCCGGGGCTGCCACCATCTACGTGGTCAACCGTAGCAGTATTGACAGCCTTCTTCTGGACCTCGAGGCCCTACGTGCGCGCGATATCTTCAATCTGCCGGTCTTTGAAATCGATGCCCTGGGCCTTGAGATGAAAAGCGCCGCCGGCGCGGGCAGCCTCAAGGTTCGTCTCTCGAAGGCCGACAACCTTTGGCAATTCGAAGCTCCCATTGCCGCCAGCGCAGACCCCGCCCTCGTGGAGGGAACCATCCATGCCCTCAGCTCGATGCAGGTTGTCCGCTTTGTTGAGGACAATTCCAGTGACCCCGTCGCGCAGGGGCTCGACACCCCTTCGGCACGCATCACCCTTTATGGCAACAAACGGGAGCGCACCCTCTTGGTGGGCAACCCCGATCCTTCCGCTCAGGGCGAAGCCACCTATTTTGCCCGACTCGAAGATCTGCCCACCGTCTTCACCATTCCGGTTCAAACCATTGATGCGCTACGTCAGGCACAGCAGGACCTTCGCAAGCGCGATTTCTTTGAATTCCAAACCGAGGCCGTCGATTCCCTCGTCATTCGAGAGAACGAGAGCGAGCTGCGCTTACAAAAGTTGGAAACCGGCAACTGGCAAGTCGTCGCAACTGCGCCCGGCCAGGACATCCAACCCCGACGCGCCGAGGTGACCCATGTCGATTCCCTCTTGCGTATTCTATCCCAGCTGCACGCCCTCGACTTTGCGATGGATAACCCTTCCCCCGCCGACCTGGGCCAGCTCCGACTCAATAACCCCCAACGCAAAGTGGAATTGACCTTGTCGGGGCAAGCACCCCGTACCCTCGCTTTCGCGTACCCCCTGGACGAAAAAGAACGACTCTTCGCGCAAATCTCCGGCAGTCCTTTTGTATACGAAGTGCAGCGCGACCCCCTCCTTGCCCAACTCAGCCTGAACCCTGTAACATATTACGAAAAAATACTCGAAAATATGCCGGTCGCCGCACGTATCACCGCACTCCAGCTCACGCCCCGCGATGCAACCCTCACCACCCGGCAAATAGATTTACAGTCTGAAGCTGGTCGCGCCGAAGCCGCGCCATTACTAGAATGCCTGAGGAACTTCCGCGTAAAAACGTATCGGGATAATGAATACAAAGAGGAGGCCACCGAGCCCCCGTGGGAATACTTCCTCACAATCACACTTTTACTTCCCGACGGAAACGGAGGCCGCGAGACCACGCAGCGTTACGCCCTGACAAAACGACTTGGCGCCACCCTGCAATTAGGTGGCTCCCCTGCACACAACTGCACCTTTGAACTGACCCAAGCGATGATTGAGGCCTTGCATCCATTCATGCAGCCAATGCCCCTACCGCCGGAGGCCAAAGGAGACCCCATCACTCCACCGCCGCTCCCCGAGCCGGTTCCGCCCCCCGATCCCACCCTCTAGACTTATCGCAAGCCATTCATAAGCTGGATATGTCTCCCTCAAAATTGATTGCACGTTTCGCTCGCACTGGGGCCGTCCTGCTCCAGGCCTTCCTGTTTGCGGCGCTCCTACTGCAGGGACTGATCGCGTATTACCTGATCACCGTCGGACACATCCCCCTACCGACGACCGCTGTGAATAAGTGGCTCCGTGAACACCCTCATGAAGCATACTACATTCAGGGAAACGCCTTTGGCCTGAACCCCAACGGCATTATTCAAATAAAGGAAGCACGCCTTTTAAAAGAAGAGGCGGGCAAGCCCATTGCAGCGGCGGAACACCTGCGCATTGAGCCGTTGTTTCGAACAGAACTGGGGCTCAAAATATCGGTCTATCGCGGCACCCTCTTCTACCCAACCGGGCAAGCGGCAAGCGATCCCCCCCGCCCTGCCCTCGCGAAGCTCGGTTTGTCCCTCGTGCTGAATCCCGGCGCGGGCGAAATACTAGTCGAGGCCCTGACCGCGCAATACGGCAGCCTGCAAATCAAAGGCCGTGCCCGCTTAAACACGGCGGACTTGCAAACCCTGAGCAAGCGCGAAGCCACTTCCGGTGACCCACTTCAAGCATTGCTCAAAGACCTGGAACAGCGCGCCGAAATAAAACATCTCCTCCAAAAGACCCAAGAGCCACTTCTATGCATCCATCTCGACAAAGACGAAGCGGCACCGCCCAAGCCCAATCCGACCCTCAATCTAAGCTTCTATCTCGACACGCCCAGTTTAAAGCACGAGGCCATGGCATTCGAAAACATCAAAGTTCACGGCCGCGCTTCCCTCGCTCAAAACGGGATCACATTTGATCGGGCACCCCATTTCCAAGCGGATCGCTTTTCCCTCGCGCATTATGGAATTCAGATTGAGCAAGCGACCGGACAGATGGATGCGACTGAAGCCCTGGCGCTTGCCTCCGGTCGATGGCCTGCTTTTCAGGTACGTGCCGATAAAATCTCGGGCTTTGGAAAAACGTGCAACAACGCCACGTTAAAATTGGATCAAGCAGAACCGGGATCCGTCCGGCTAAAGGCCTATGCGTACGGCTTTGGCGGCTGCATCTCTTTTGCCGGGCAACTTAACACCCAGGATGATTCGGGCTGGGGGACCTTGCAGGGAAACTTCAATCCCGCCCTACTCCTGCCGGAAATGGATACTTACAAACTGCCTGAACTGCTTATCAATGGCCCCGCGCATTGCAAAACGACCCTCCGTTGGATGTCAAATTTTGAAAACCCCCGCGTCCATACCTTTGCTCATTTTATTCAACCAAGCCTAAATGGCGTGAACTTTGAAGTCGCCAGCATCAACGCTACCTGTGACTCAAATAAACTCGAAATCAACCCCCTCCACTTCACGCGCGGCGCACAGCGACTGGAGCTTTCTTATACCCAGAACCTTCGTTCGCATACCTATGCCCTCAGCACCAAGGGCCGGATCATCCCTGATCAATACAATCCTTTCATGCCGCGCTGGTGGAAAAACATCTTCAATGAGGATCTTTCATTTAATGACCAAAGCCGGGTCGAAGGTGACTGCGTCGTTTACGGCAAAACCGACAAATTCTCTACCGACTTCTATTATGGTCAATTTCAGGCGAGTAAACTTGCCTACCAAAATGTCCCGGTTGACCAAGGACAGCTTACCCTACGGGGCCGGAACCGATATACCGAAATCCACCAATTGGATGCCCGGAGCGGCACCCACTGGCTCAAGGGAGATATTCACTTTACCGGCTTCCCGGACGAGATTCCCGCTTCCGCGGCGATCCGATACGACCTCAAGGGAGTCCTGCCCCTCGAGAAACTGCGCCAACTCCTGCCTCCAAAAACCGCCCAAAACCTGGACGCATTCCAATCCCCACATGCGCCGCACCTGCATTTACGGGCCACCCAATTCCGCGAAGACGATTACCCTCAATTCAAAGACCTCAGCCATCTCTACCTCGAAGTGGATGCCGATGCACCCCTCACATTCCACAACCTCAACCTGGAACATCTACGCTTCAACCTTCATGCCCGTGATTCCCGACTGATGCTCCGCCAACTCGATTTTGGCCTCGCGGGCGGCAACGGTACCGGCGCAATGGATCGGTCCGAGGTGGCGACGATTAGAGACCCCCAGTTGCGCCTCGATCTGGAACTCACGGGTGCTGATTACTCCACGGTGCGGGCCCTTTTCATCGATTTTGAGAAGACTCCGCCCTCTGAAGCAGTCCGCCCGCGAGTCCCCTCAAACAAGGACGGCATCCTTGATTTGAAAGTCCAATCCGAAGGCTCCGCAAAAAATCTTTATGCACACTCCGGCTTTGGGCGCGTTACCCTTGCGCACGAAAACCTGGCTCAAATTCAATTGTTGGGCCCTCTTTCCATGATCCTCGAAAAAACCCCTCTCGGGTTTACCTCCTTAACCCTGAATCAAATGGAAAGCGATTTCGCCCTCGCGGATGGTTTCATAAAGCTCAGCCCCTTGAAAATAACCGGACCGCAAGCCACAATCGAAGCCAACGGCACTTTGCAAATGGCTGAGCAAAACTTGGATCTCGTGGTCGGCGTTAATCTCATCGGCAACCTCAATAAAAAATTCAACCCCCTGTGGAGGCTCACCGACGCAATCAACCCCCTCAATTACCTAATGCAATTCCGGATCACCGGCACCTTGGATAACCAGACGATTCGCTCACTCTATGACCCGCGAAACCTCCTCCCTGAGGGAAATAACTAACTCACTTGTTTGAGCTTGATGAAGTGATCCCACTCCTGGTCGTATTCCTGACCAATCAAAGAGCTGATAAAGGGGCGCCAACGGGGACGCTCGGGCTTGCGAATCAAATGCATTTCCGCTTGGTGCGGCAAGCGGTTCGCTTTCTTCGAATTACAACTAATGCAGGATGTTACGATATTTTCCCAACTGGTGCGACCCCCACGGTCCCGCGGAATAACATGATCCATATTGAGCTTCTCGGGCTCAAAGGCATTGCCACAATACTGACAGCGGTAATTGTCCCGCTCAAAGAGACTTTCGCGAGAGAATTTCACCTCCTGCACCGGCAGACGGTCATACCCTCGCAAGAGTAGCACTTTCGGAACCCGAATACGCAGGCGCACCGTCTGCACATAAGCTTCATCATTGCCTGGTATATCTTCCGCAGAATGTGCCAACCAGCGTTCGCAATTGAGCAACTCGAAACTGCCGTCGCCCGTATTGATAACCTGCGCGTGATCCTGCAACAAAAGGCTGAAGGCACGCGGCACACCCACGATGTTCACTGCCTGCCAAAGCCGGTTTAAAACCAATACTCTGTATTTCAGTCCAGTACCCATCTGGGTTCTAACAATTAGGAGGCATTATAATCTCTGTCAACCCCTTGCCTTAAAACCTTCGTGACGGTCAGGTTAAAACAATCGAGACATCCGGTTCCCGGATTTGACTGCGAAACCAAGTGCGCTGCTTTTTAACCAGATGCATTGTGTTTTGGATGATGGCACCCTCTAATTGACCGCGTTCCAATTCTCCGCGCAAATAGGCCAGCGTTTCACGGTAACCAATCGCGCTCGCAGCGCTCGGGTTCCCCTCAATGCCCTGCTCCCGCAAACCCTCAACCTCTTCGATCAGGCCGTTTGCCAACATCGCCTGCGCCCGAAGCACCACCCGCTCCCGCAAAGCCTCCGCCTCGCGTTCCAAAAGGATTAAATGCTTCTTGTATTCCGCATATGGCTTTGGGCGCATCGCAAATTCCGCCTGCAATTCCGAGACACTTCGTCCCGTCGCCAAACAACGCTCCAAAGCACGCATCACCCGCCGCGGATTCCGGCAGTCCAGGCTTCCCAATTCATCCCCGCTACAGGAGCGCAGTGCCTCCAATAAACCCGGCAAGCCTCCTTTCGCGTAAAGCGACTCCACCTCCACCCGCAACTCGCCCGGCACCACAATCCCATCGATCACCGGCGCCAGAAAACTCTTTAAATAAAATCCGCTGCCCCCCGTCACGAGCACCGACTTCCCCCGTGCCGTGATCCCCGCCACCGCTTCCCTGGCGAGGGCATCATACGCCACGATATCAAAGGGGGCATCCACCGGCTGCAGGTCGATGAGGTGGTGCGGAACCCGCGCCTGCTCGGCCGCGGTCGGTTTCGCGGTTCCGATATCCATCCCCCGGTAAACCAACGAGGCATCACAGGAAATAATCTCGGCATGGTGCACCTCCGCATAGTGCAAAGCATATTCCGTCTTACCCACTGCGGTGGGTCCACTGATTATATGCATTGTTTGGGTCACTTTAACTTGTATATTCGGGCTGCATTTGAAATCTGAAGCACATCATTCCATCATAGCAATACTGGAACAAGGGTAATGAAAATCTGCATTGTAACCGAAACCTATCCCCCGGAAGTCAATGGAGTGGCGATGACACTCTCGCGACTGGCGGAGGGACTGCGGGTCCACGGACACCCGGTTACCGTGGTGCGTCCGCGCCAACGCTCGGAAAACTTTAAAAACCATAAAAGTAGCGACTGCATCGTGCGGGGCTTACCTCTCCCCGGTTATGATGGCTTGCGGTTCGGCCTCCCCTGCAAGGGATCACTGCGTAAGCGCTGGCAAAAAGATCCGCCCGATGTCATCTATGTTGCCACCGAGGGGCCCTTGGGCCTTTCCGCAATTGCGGCCGCACGCGCCCTGCGAATTCCGGTAACAAGCGGGTTTCACACCAATTTCCACGAATACATGCGGCACTATAAAATGCCGCTACTCAAAACTTTTGTGAGCACTTTTCTCCGCCGCACCCATAACCGTACCCGCCGCACCTTCGCACCCTCAACCCAGGTCATCCAACGCCTCGAGGCCCTTGGTATTCAGAACCTGCGCCTCCTCGGGCGCGGCGTTGATGCCAACTTGTTTCATCCCTCCAAGCGCGATGCCAAGCTCCGCCGTTCCTGGGGAATTAACCCCGAAACCGGCATCGCCGCCATCTTCGTGAGCCGTATCGCCGCCGAGAAAAATATCCCCCTCGCCCTCGAGGCATTTGCCCGCGTTCGAGCCCGCCAACCCGAAGCCGCCTGCGTCTTTGTCGGCGACGGCCCCGAGCGCCCACAACTCCAAAAACAACACCCCGAATTTATCTTTGCCGGGATGCAAAAAGGAGAAGCCCTCGCCCAACACTACGCCTCCGGCGACCTCTTTATCTTCCCCAGCGTGACCGAAACCTTTGGAAACGTCGTCATCGAAGCGCTCGCCTCCGGTCTTGTCACCCTTGCCTACAACTACGCCGCCCCCCAACAACATATCCAGCACGCCATTAATGGGTACCTCGCTCCCTTCGACCAACCCGCCCAATTTCTCGCTCAGCTCGACGCCGCACTGGAGTCGCGCTCCGATTGGCACGCCATCCGCACCGCCGCACGGCAGACCGCCGAAACCCTCGACTGGAGCGGCGTGGTAGCCGCCTTTGCCCGCGAACTCGATCAAGCCCGCAACGAAAGCTGAATCCAAACATCCTGAAAAATTTCAAAAAAACATCGCTTGACTTGATCCGCTCCAGCCCTACTTTCTGCGGCTTACTCTTTCTGCAAAGGGGTAGTAGCTCAGTTGGTTAGAGCGCCGGCCTGTCACGCCGGAGGCCGCGGGTTCGAGTCCCGTCTATCCCGCCATCTTTTAAACCCGCCGGCTTCCCCGCCCGCGGGTTTTTCATGCTAGAAATAAACGACGAAGGCACTGCGCCACTGCGTGTCGTCCTTCTTTTTTCCACCGACTTCACTGTCAAAGTCTTTGCGGTAGGAAAGCTCCAGTCCGAAGACATCGGTCAAGCGCGTTCGAAACGCCACAGAAAAATGGTAATCATATAGATCCCCATCCCGCAAGTTACGAAAGTAATTGAATTTCTGGGAAACAGTGGCGCGCTTCGATATTTTCCATGTTAATTCCTGAAAGACGTTGCCAATTTGGTTCTGCCCGTTGCGCAAATCAGCGGCATTGCTCGACTGGTAATCCTCAATACCAAATCCACTACCGAGATTGAACTCCACTTTGTCTTTGAAAAACTTCATTTTATAACCCGCACCAAGCGAATACTTGGTCTCATTTTCAATCCCTTTGACATTATCAACCCGGTAGCCAAGGGCGTTTTGCAGGAACCATGAATTAAAAAAACTGCGGCGATACAGTGCGGAAAGATCGTGCTTATCACTGGTGACCCGCGTGCTTCCATTGTTATTCTCATTTTCGCGCAAACTATAGGAACCGCCTAGGCGGTAAAAATTCTTACTGCCCTCTGGTTTAATCGACAACTGCCCGCGCGCATACTGCTCAGTCCAATTACTGCTCCCGGCTTTGATGTTGAGCCCCAGGCGCAGGTTTCCGCTCCATGAAGACGGGGTTTTGAATCCTTTCACATGGCTCCAAATGCGCGAATGCAACCGCTCTTTAAGCTCCGCCTCGGCGACCGTTGGCTGCGGGTTTGGCATCGGCTTGGGCAGCGCAGGCGCGAGTTCGGGTTCAGGTGGTGGCTTCGCGGCTACCACCGGCTTGGGAGTTGCCGGTGGTTTCGGAGCAGGCAAATCCTTTGTTGAAGCAATGGAGCTGCGGGCTAGCTTTAAATCGCCCAGAACTTTGGATCGTAGATGCAGGGTTTGCGCATCTGAGCCGGGGAGTACCTCGCCCAGAAGACGTTCCCCACTTTTTAGTTGTACCTCCTTGATCGCCGCAGCGTGGCTTAACGGTAGTAATACCATCAGGGCCAAATACCGCATCCCTTGCCGTTTCATTTTAAAAATTTCCATTTCGTGCGCCCCATTTTTTAAGTTTATCAAGCGAAGGCCTGAGCTTAGACCGCCGTTTCGGTAAACCTTTGTTCTCGAATTACCGTGATTTCAATACTGCCCGGGTAATTCAGTTCGCTTTCAATACGCCCGCGAATGCGGCGTGCTATTTTGCGTGCTTCCTCGTCTGTGATACTTCCGGGGTCCACAATCACGCGGACTTCCCGGCCGGATTGAATCGCAAAGGCTTCGCTCACCCCTTTTTCTTCTTTCGCAATCGCTTCAATACTCCGCACCCGTCCGATAAAACTATCAATCGAGGAAGTACGCACCCCCGGCCGCACCGCGGAGAGCGCATCCCCCACCATCACCAGACCCGCATAAACGCTTTCCGCAGGCACTTCCTTATGGTGTGCCGCAATCGCATTCACCACCCATGCCTCCTCGCCACAACGGCGCGCGATATCCGCCCCCGCAATGGCGTGACTGCTGGCGTAGTCCTCGCTCACCGCCTTGCCGAGGTCGTGCAATAATCCCGCCCGCTTGGCAATGACAGGGTCCAGACCCACCTCCGAGGCAAGGAGGGCGCAGATATTTGCAACCTCAATAGAATGCTCGAGGGTGTTCTGATTATTTGAAAGCCGGTAGTTCAGTTTACCCAGCAAGCCCACGATTTCCGGATGCATCGTACTGAGACGCAGACGGCGCAGTGCCGACTCACCGAGCTGCACAATATTTGCATCCATCTCTTCCTCCGCCGCAACCACCGCCTCCTCAATGCTCGCAGGCTGGATGCGCCCATCCCGTAACAAGGCCTCCAGTGCAAGGCGGGCAATCTCGCGACGCACCGGATCAAAGCTCGAAATCAAAACCGAGTCGGGGGCCTCATCGATCAAAAGGGTTGTTCCTGTGACATGTTCAAAAGTGCGGATGTTGCGCCCGTCCTTTCCAATGATGCGCCCCTTGAGCGCTTCCTCCGGTAAAGTCACCACCGTCGCGGTCGCATCGTGCATCGGCCTGCTGGTGATGCGTTGCATCGCGGCAAGTAAAATTCGTTGCGCTTCCTCCTTTATCGAAGACTCGCTCTCTCTCAGATATTCCTGTCGGATAGACCGCAGTTCCGCCTCACATTCCCTTCGTGTGTCCTTTATTAAAACCTGTCGCGCTTCCGCCTCATCCATTTGGCTGATTTGGTGCAGCTTCAGGCGATAAAGGCGGCGGGTCTTCTCCGCCTCCTTGTCGGATGATTCCATTTCCTGTTGCGCTTCCTCAATTTCCTGTGCCTTGCGCATCAACTTTTCACGTTCCAAATGGATCTGTGCTTCCAGCCGTGCCAGCTCGCGCCCCTGTAAATCCTGTTCCGCTTCCTTACTCCGGAATTTTACCTCCCGCTCCGACTCTTTCTCCCGTAACTCCAGCTCCGCTTCTCTCGCTTCCACCACTCCTGCTTGCTCTTGCGCCTGCAGGAGGGTTAGGTAATACCGTCGCAACAACAATGCAGTCACAGCCGTCGAGGCACCCGCTACTACAAATATCACGCTGAGTGAGTTCCAGTCCATAAGTCTTGTGCTATCTAAAAAGTAAAGACAACTGGGGTTAATTGCCCTCTGGGATCAAATCGCGTGTTTTGAGACTAAACGAGCAATGTGATCGATTCATAATAAATCCTTAATTCGCGCAATTTCAAGCACGTATCAAACTACCTAGCGGCGCTCCGCAAACCACTGCTCCACCCCCGCCCGGGCACGGCAATTCAAGACCTGTTCCTCCGGCAACCAGCCCTTCCGCGCGATATTCACCCCAGCCAGATAATACCCCAACCCCCCCGTGCTGTGCGCATCCGGATTGATCGCACAATGCAGTCCGCGCTCCGCCGCCCGCCGCCACAGGCGCCAGTCGAGGTCCAGCCGTTGCGGGTTCGCATTGATCTCGATGATCACCCGATTCGCAATGGCCGCATCGATA
>DKOX01000097.1 GCA_002470925.1 Opitutia bacterium UBA7350
AAAGAAAATGGCTACAAAAATTGGCATTAATGGATTCGGTCGCATTGGTCGTCTCGTATTCCGTTCACTCGTGGAAAAGGGTCTGTTGGGCAGCGATATTGAAGTTGTCGCAATCAACGACCTGGTTCCGGCTTCGAATCTCGCGTATCTTTTGAAATACGACACCACCCAGGGTCGCTTTAAAGGCACGGTCGAAACCAAGGGCGATGACACGCTGGTCGTCAACGGTCATGAAATCAAGACCCTTGCGGTTCGCGAAGGGCCGGCCGCGCTCCCTTGGGGTGAGCTGGGCGTTGATATCGTTATCGAGTCCACCGGTCTTTTCGTGCAGGACGACAAAGCCAAAGGTCACCTCGATGCCGGTGCCAAGAAGGTAATTATTTCCGCTCCCGGCAAAGGGGATGGCGTCAAGACGGTTGTCCTTGGGGTAAACGATGACGAACTTACCGCTGAGCACGACTTGATCTCCAACGCATCCTGCACCACCAACTGCCTCGCTCCCATCACAAAGGTCATGCTTGAGAACTTCGGCATCGTTGAAGGCCTCATGACAACCGTGCACAGCTACACCGCGACTCAAAAGACGGTGGATGGCCCCTCTCCGAAGGACATGAAGGGCGGCCGCACTGCAGCCCTCAATATCATTCCCTCGACAACCGGTGCCGCCAAGGCGGTCGGCCTGGTCATTCCTGAAGTTCAGGGTAAACTCACCGGTATGGCTTTCCGCGTGCCGACCCCCACCGTTTCGGTGGTTGACCTCACCGTGAAGACTGAAAAGAGCACCTCCTACGAGGAAATCTGCCAAAAGATGAAAGAAGCATCCGAAGGTTCCCTCAACGGCATCCTCGGCTATACCGAAGATCAGGTGGCGTCCTCTGATTTTATTCACGATGAACTCAGCTCTATCTTTGACGCCGGTTCCGGCATCGGCCTGAGCGATACCTTCTTCAAGCTCGTTTCCTGGTATGACAACGAATGGGGTTACTCCAACCGCGTCGTTGAACTTGTCCAGAAAGTCGCCAAATTCCTTTAATCTCAACGCGGTTTACCGCACCGGACTTTAGCGGCCGTCGTGGTTGGGTTCCCCAGAGTAACCCCGCCACGGCGGCTTTTTTCCGTTAAAGCCCGCACATATAAATTTTTTCATTCAAAATAATCATGGCCACTCAAACCATCAAAGACGTCAACCTTACCGGGCAGCGCGTGCTCGTGCGCTGCGACTTTAATGTTCCCCTGAAGGACGGAGCGGTTTCCGACGATTCCCGAATCGTTGCGGCCCTTCCCACGATTCGCCACCTCGTCGAACAGGGCGCCAAAGTTATCCTTTGCAGCCACCTCGGCCGACCCAAGGGACAAAAGAATGCCGACTTCAGCCTTTCGCCTGTCGCCGAGGATCTCGCTGCCAAGCTCGGGCAACCCGTTACCTTTATCGAGGATTGCATTGGGGCGGAGGTCGAAGCCGAGGTCGCCCAATTGGGCGACGGTGACATCGCCCTCCTTGAGAACGTGCGTTTCTACGCAGGCGAGGAAAAGAACGATCCGGAATTTGCGGCGTCCCTTGCGAAGCTCGCGGATGCATTTGTAAATGACGCCTTTGGCACGGCCCACCGCGCGCATGCCTCCACTGCAGGCGTTGCCGCCCATCTCTCTCCCTGTGTTTGCGGTTTCCTGATCGAAAAAGAACTCGCCTACCTCGGTGAGAAGACTGCCAATCCCGAGCGTCCCTTTACCGTGATTCTCGGTGGCGCAAAGGTCTCTGATAAAATCAAAGTGATTGATGCCCTCCTGGAAAAAGCGGACACCATCATCATCGGTGGTGCGATGGCCTACACTTTCGCGCTCGCGGAAGGCCGGGCGATTGGCGAATCCCTCAGCGAACCGGATCATATCGCAACCGCGCAGGCCGCCCTGGATAAAGCCAAAGCCAAAGGCGTCAAGTTCCTCCTCCCCTTGGACAATCTCGCGGTCAAGGATCTCGACTTCGGTGCCGGCACCGTCGGTGAATCCTCTTTCTTTGAGGGCAATATCGAGGATGGCTGGGAAGGGGTCGATATCGGCCCCAAGAGCATCGAGCTATTCAAGGCGGAGGTAGCCGGAGCCAAGACCGTGCTCTGGAACGGCCCCATGGGGATCTTTGAAATCGACGCCTGCAACAAGGGTACCTTCGCGATTGCTGAAACCATCGCGGAGTCCGACGGCATCTCCATTATCGGCGGCGGTGACTCCGTCAAAGCCATCAAGATGTCCGGTCACAGTGATAAGGTTACCTTTATGAGCACCGGCGGCGGCGCCTCCCTCGAATTCCTCGAAGGCAAGGAACTGCCCGGCGTTTCCGCCCTCGACCCAGCCTAAAAATTCCATATAGATAAACAAAATTAATTATGAGCCACTCACGTAAATATCTCATCGCCGGTAACTGGAAGATGAACCTCAATTCCGTCGAAGGAGCCGAGCTAGCGCAGGACGTTGCCGGTCTCGTCGGGCAACAGACCGAGGTCACCGTCTGCCTTTGCCCCACCTTTACCACGCTTGAATCCGTTTCCCGCGTCGTTAACGAGTCCAACCTCGCCCTCGGGGCGCAAAACATGCACTTCGAGGCCTCCGGTGCCTATACCGGCGAAATCTCCGCCGAGATGCTCCGTCATCTCTTTGCCAGCTTCGTGATCCTCGGGCACTCGGAGCGCCGGGAATACTTCGGCGAAACCGACGCGATTGTGAACAAAAAGACCCTCGTCGCATTGGAAGCAAATCTGAAGCCGATCGTCTGCGTGGGCGAGACCCTCGAGGAACGCGAGGCGGGCCGCATCTCTGAAGTCATTAAAACGCAAGTCGAAGGTGCCCTCGCGGGGGTCAAGCCTGCACAGGCGGAGCACCTCGTGGTGGCATACGAGCCCGTCTGGGCGATCGGCACCGGTAAGACCGCCACCCCCGAAATGGCGGAGGCGGTACATGCCGAGATCCGTGCCCTCTTAACCGCCCTCTTTGGAGCAGAGGCTGCCGATAAGGTTCGTATCCTTTACGGGGGTTCCATGAAGCCTGAAAATGCGGATGATCTGCTCGCGCAGCCCAACATCGACGGTGGCCTCATCGGCGGGGCATCCCTCAAAGCCAGCGCCTTCGCCGGAATCGTCGAAAGCGCCCTTAAGCTTTCCAAGTAGCTCGCTTCTAAAATTACCACCACCAAGCCGGCCGGAATCATCCGCCGGCTTTTTTGTCGCTCGATTTTCTGCGCCCAATAGCATAGTAATAATCGAACCATGGAAAACCAAGCCAGTCCTCATAAAGGCAAACGCGGCCTCGAGCGCATCTTCAACGCCTTCATTTATTCCCTCGAAGGTCTGGGTTCCACCCTCAAGCACGAATGCGCCTTCCGTCAGGAAGTCATCCTCGCAGCGATCCTGCTGCCGCTCTCGCTTGTCTTCAAACTCAGTCTCGTTGAGCACCTCATCCTCGTAGCCAGCCTCATCCTGGTGCTCATCATGGAACTCATTAATTCCGCGATCGAGGCCGTGGTAGATGATCATTCCCTCCGCGACCGTCCCCTTGCCAAACGCGCCAAAGACATCGGCAGTGCCGCCGTTCTCCTCAGCCTCCTGAATGCCTTTATCTGCTGGGTTGCGATCCTTGCCGTCAATTGGAAACAACTGCTGTAGTCTGCACACCCTCCATGCTTCACCTGATCCTTTTCAACCCCGAGATCCCTCAGAATACCGGCAACATCGGGCGCCTCTGCGCGATCACTCAAAGCCGCCTCCACCTCATTCACCCGCTCGGTTTCAAGATCACCGATAAACAAATCCGTCGCAGCGGGATGGACTACTGGCACGATCTCGATATCCATCACCACGATGATTGGAAGGCCTTCCGCGCCAGCCCTGCAGGCCCCCAGCGAATCTGGCTTTTTACCACCAAGGCCGAAAACCTGTATTGGGATGTTGAATACACAGCGGGCGACGGGCTGCTCTTCGGAAACGAAGGACACGGTGCCCCGGAATGGTTACACCAGGAACTTCAGGACAACCGCATCACCATTCCACAGGCCAATTCCGGGTTGCGCTCGCTCAACCTTTCCACCGCTGCCGGTATCGCCACTTACGAGGCCCTGCGACAAATCCGTTAAGGGGGGGTTGTTCGTTGAAGGTTGTTGGTTGGGATTAGTCTTACTCCTGATCCTTATCTCGTGGAAGCGGCAATCCTGCCGCTTTGGAATCAAGGTTTTGTTTTCACCACCGAGACACCGAGAACACCGAGATTAAATGGTGGGAACGTTGAAGAACATCGAACGTTGAATTTTAACCACTCCGTGCTCTCGGTGTCTC
>DKOX01000004.1 GCA_002470925.1 Opitutia bacterium UBA7350
CAGGTATGCGTCGATCCCCGTATTTTGGATGCGGAATTTGCGGCGGAGGAATCTGCAAAACTGAAGGCTTTTGATGAGGTCCTGGCGGAGTGTTTGGACAATGGCGGGCGCATGCTGGTCTTTTCAAGTTTTGTGACGGCGCTCAAGTTGTTGGCTGAGCACTTGGAATCATCGGGTCACCGTTATACTTATCTCGATGGGCAAACCAGAAACCGTCAGGCGGTTTGTGACGAATTCAATCACGACCCTGAGATCCCGGTATTTCTAATTTCCCTCAAAGCGGGCGGAACCGGTTTGAATTTAACGGGTGCCGACACGGTCTTACACTACGACCCCTGGTGGAATCCCGCGGCGGAGGCTCAGGCAACAGACCGGGCGCACCGCATCGGTCAGGAACGGGTCGTTACGAGCGTGAAACTCATCGCCACCAATACGGTGGAGGAAAAAGTGCTGGAGTTGCAAAAGCGCAAGGCGGAACTCTTGGCGGAGCTTTTTGAGGAATCGGCAATGGCGAACGCCAAGGTCAGTATTGAGGATATCAAGGATCTCTTGAGTTAGGGCCTGAGTTAGCAATACAGGGATGGGTCTTGCTTCCTTTGAATCCGTCCTTTTGCTTGGGGATAGACGTATGGCGGATTCATGGGAAATCTTGAAATTATTGGCGGACCAAACCCGGGTCCGCTTGTTGACCCTGCTTGCCCGGGAGGAACTCTCGGTGGCGGAATTGCAGGAAATTATGAATATGGGGCAGTCAAGGATTTCATCACACCTCGGGCTCTTGCGACAGGGTGAGTTGTTGCAGGATCGGCGGGAGGGTAAAAAGACCTTCTACGCATGGAACAAGGGTTTTGAGTCGGAAGGTCGCGCTTTGCTTGCGGCGGCTTGTGATGCGGTTGCGAACACTGCGCAAATTATTGAGGATGCCGCGAACCTGAAACGTGTCCTTGAAAAACGAAAACGCAGGGCCGAGGAATATTTCAATTCGGTAGCGGGTCGTTTAGGGAAGCATTATTGCCCGGGACGCAATTGGGAGGGTATTGGGCACTTGCTCCTGCAATTGACACCGCCGCTCACGATTGCCGATTTGGGGGCGGGTGAGGGATTGATATCACAACTGCTGGCGCGACGGGCGAAACAGGTTATCTGTGTGGATAATTCCCCCAAGATGGTTGAGTTTGGTACGGCGCTTGCAAAGAAGAACGAATTTACGAATCTTGAATATAAGCTGGGCGATATCGAGTCGGTACCTTTACAGGATGGCTCGGTTGATTTGGCGCTCTTGAGTCAGGCCCTGCACCATGCGCCCCATCCGCAGCAAGCGGTGACGGAGGCCTTTCGGATTTTAAAGCCCGGTGGTCAACTTGTGGTGATTGATTTGCTGGAGCATCAGTTCGAGAAGGCGCGGGAACTGTATGCGGATGAATGGCTGGGCTTCTCAGAAAACAAGCTATATCAATTTCTCAAGGAGGCGGGTTTTAAGGGTATCGAGGTTAAGGTAGTGGCGCGTGAAAGCGAGCCGCCCCATTTCGAGACTGTGGTGGCTAGTGGTTTCAAACACGAATCAAGGGCCTGATGGCGGAGGGTATGGAAGCGAATGAAAAGGCGGTGCACGCCTATTTTGATTCTGATGAAGTGGTTGAGCATTATGCGGCGGCGGCGGGTCGGGTCGGGCTTTGGGAGTCGGAGGAAAAAATTTTCAGGCGTTTGTTTAAGCCGGAGGAGACCTTGCTGGAGTTGGGATGTGGCGCGGGACGCATCGCCTTCGGTTTATATGAATTGGGATATCGGAATTTGATGGCAGTGGATTTCGCGCGCGGGATGGTGCGTCGGGCCCGTCACATGGCGGAGGTTCTAGAGTATGCCATTCCATTTCGGGTGGGGGATGCCACCGAACTGGAGTTTGAGGATGCGGTATTTGACGGCGCCATTTTTGGTTTTAACGGCTTGATGCAGATTCCGGAAGCGGCGCGACGGGAAGCGGCCTTGCGGGAAATTTTCCGCGTCTTGCGACCGGGGGCATGGTTTGTTTTTACGAGCCATGACCGGGAACGCAGTTCGGATCAGGCATTCTGGGAAGCGGAAGAAAAGCGCTGGGCGAGTGGTGAACAGGCTGCGGGCTTGCATGAATTCGGTGATCGTTTGGAGGCAGAAGCGACGGGGGTGCATTTTATGCATGTGCCAACGGTTGCCGAAATGGAGGCGGCTATTGCCCAGGTGGGTTTTCGCATTGAAGTGCACCTCATGCGGTCTGAATTGGCGATGGAGTCGACTCGCGTGCGTGATTTTTCAGACGATTGCCGGTTTTGGGTGGTGCAGCGTCCGGGCTGATTCGAGTTTAGATAAGGCCGGCATCATCGAAGCTGTAATAGCCCAGTTGCATGGGGTCGGTCTCACGACGACCGAGAATGACGTGGTCAAGGAAATCGATCTGTAGGGTTTGGGCGGCTTGTCGCAACTGTCGGGTAATTTGGATATCGGCCTTGCTGGGGGTTGGGTCACCGCTCGGGTGGTTGTGGGCAGCAATGATGGCAGTGGCATTGCATTTAATGGCTTCCCTGAAAACTTCGCGTGGATGAACGAGGCTACTGGTCGCAGTGCCGGAGGTAACCGCCTGATCGCTGATGAGCCGATTCTTGCGGTCGAGGCATAAAACCCAGAACTTCTCAACGTCGAGCCCCGCAACGCGGGTCCGGAAAAATTGCGCGACTCTTTCCGGGCTATCAAAGGCTTCGTTAATGGTAGCTTCGTCCCATGTTCGAATAAGCCGCTTGGTTAGTTCCATGATGGTTATGAGTTGCGCGGCTTTCACCTCACCAATCCCGCGGATTACAAGGAAATCCTGCCGTGTCCAATGTAGTAATTTATCCAGCGATCCGGCGTTATCGAGTATCGATCTGCAAAGACTCAGAATATCGATCCCCGGGGGACCGCTGCGCAGTAAAATCGCCAGTAATTCAGCATTGCTCAAGGAATCTGCGCCCAATGACACCAGTCGCTCCTGAGGGCGCTCACTTGCTACCATGTCTTTTATTCGTTTTTGTGGATAAGGACGCTCCATCTTTACAAATATAGGAATAATTATTTAAATGTCAAAATATCTCCAAGAGGGGGATTCTGCGTCCGGAAGCAACTTTGCAGGCAATACAACTCAAGCAAGTTTTCTAGTTGAGGCAGCGCCGGAATGTGAACATTTCATAGGGGTGCGGCTATCACCTGAAAAACCCAGTCTCTTTGGCGAAACGCTTGAAACCCTTACAGAAATCCTGAAGGAAGCCGGTCATCCCGCCTTTCGGGCACGGCAAGTCATGGATTGGCTCTACAAAAAACGGGTGCAGGCGCTGGACGAAATGTCCAATCTGCCGATTAGCCTGCGGCAATGGCTGGATGCCAATTACTGTATTTATCCGGTGCGCCCGGTGCTGGATAAACGCTCCAATGACGTCACTCAAAAATTGCTGATGGAGTTGGAGGATCGCTCATTGATTGAAACGGTACTGATTCGCGCGCCCCAGGAAGGGGTCGGGGTCGATCAATCCCGCAAGACGGTGTGTGTCTCGATTCAGGTCGGCTGCGCCTATGGGTGTCGTTTTTGCGCATCGGGTCTTGCCGGGTTCAAGCGCAATCTCCTCGCTTCGGAAGTCGTGGCGCAGTTGATGCATATCTGCCGAATGGAGGATGCCCATACCGCGCGTGCCGAAGCATCCATCGCCTCTTTCGATAATATCGTCTTTATGGGAATGGGGGAACCGCTCGCAAATTATGACGCGCTGGTGCGTACGATTAAAATTCTCAACGCGGACTGGGGGCTGCATTTTGGAGCGCGCCGCATTACGGTGTCCACCTCGGGCCTGGCGCCGCAAATATTGAAACTGGCGGAGGAAGGTGTGGCGGTGCGGCTTGCGATCTCCCTCCACGGGGCGACCAACGCGGTGCGGGATCAGATCATGCCGATCAACAAAAAATACCCGCTCGAGGTCTTGCTTCCAGCCGCAAAGGCTTTTCAGGAAAAGCACGGGCGTATGTTGACGCTCGAGTTCATACTGATTGAGGGGATCAACGACAGTCTCGAGCAGGCACGCGAGCTCGCCAAAATTGCATACGATCTCCACGCCCATGTGAACTGCATTCCCTACAACAAAGTGGAAGGGCTTGAATGGAAACGCCCCAGTATCGGGCGTCAGGATGCCTTTGTGAAAGTGCTGCGCGAGGCGGGAGTTTCGGTCACGATCCGCCGCGAGAAAGGCCATGATATCAATGCCGCCTGCGGTCAATTGCGGCTCAAGACTGAAAAAGCGATGGCGGAGACCGAGCCCCGTCCCGGTAATCCCTTTGGCGAAAAACCCGAGGTCGCCTAGCGCTCCATATCGGGTATGAAAGTGGGCTTTAGGTATGAAGGTGG
>DKOX01000115.1:0-4615 GCA_002470925.1 Opitutia bacterium UBA7350
TTGCCGGCAGTCGAGATTTGCTCGGAGAGGTCCGCGGCGGGAATAATGCGCTCCGCCATCGTGATGCGGTAGTTTTGGGGAAAGATGATCTTAATCTTGTCCTCGATGCGAGGGTCATTGTTGACGACCTCCGCCACTTTGTTGATGGCACGGATGATATTTTTGGCAAGGGCGTAACCGGGAGCGGCTTTGGCACCAAAAATAAAGACGCGGGGTTGCATCACATAATCCGGATTTTGTAGGATGCGCCGGTAAAGGGTAAGGATATGGAGGAGGTTGAGGTGTTGGCGCTTGTATTCGTGAAGGCGCTTGATTTGCACATCGAACAAAGCATCGGGGTTGATTTTTACACCGCAATGCTCGAGGGCGTATTCCGCAAAGGCAACTTTGTTGGCGCGTTTTACGGCCATGAATTGCTTTTGAAAGGCCGGGTCATCCGCGTAGTCTGCGAGGCTTTGGAGTTTGTCGAGATTGCGGGGCCAATCGCAACCGACTTTCTTAGAGACGAGGGTGCTCAGTCCCGGGTTGCATGCCAGCAACCAACGGCGGGGCGTAATGCCGTTAGTCATGTTTATCAATTTATCGGGATAGAGGGCGTGGAAATCTGCAAAGAGATGTTTCTTGAGGAGTTCGGTATGGAGCGCCGCAACTCCATTGACTTTGGTGGAGCCTACAACCGAGAGGTAGGCCATGCGCACCATCTTGGGTTGCCCTTCTTCGATGAGTGAAAGCGCTGTTTTCTTGGCAGGGTCACCCGGCCATTTGGCCTCCACTTCGCTCTCGAGAAAACGGCGGTTGATTTCAAAAATGATCTCAAGGTGGCGGGGTAGGACCCGACCGAGCAAATCAACACTCCATTTTTCCAGCGCTTCGGGCAGGAGGGTATGGTTGGTGTAGTTACAACTCGCACGGGTGATTTTCCAAGCGGCCTCCCACTCCATCTCATATTGATCCACCAAGAGGCGCATAAGCTCTGCAATCGTGATGGCAGGGTGCGTATCGTTGAGTTGGATAGCGTTAAACTTGGGGAAGTCCTGCCAGTCATCGTGACTGTCAAAGAAACGGCGGATGATGTCCTGCAGGGAGCAACTTACGAAGAAGTATTGCTGAACGAGGCGCAGTTCCTTGCCGTTCTCGGTGGAATCATTGGGATAAAGGACCTTGGAGATGGTTTCGCCGATCGCTTTTTCGCGCACCGCCTCGACATAGCCGCCGGCATTGAAGGTTTCGAGGTCGAATTCCTGTGACGCGCGGGAGTCCCAGAGGCGCAGGAAATTTACGCTGCTACCGCCGTAGCCCACGATGCCAATATCAAAGGGCACCCCTTCCACCGTTTTGTAATCGACCCATTGAGGCTGAAAATTTCCACTCTCATCCATTTGGTGCTCGATGCGTCCATAGAGCTTAACCTCCTGCGCAAAGTTGGGTCGCATGACTTCCCAGGGGCAGCCTTTCTCCTGCCAGACATCGGGGTGCTCGATTTGGTGACCGTCGCGGAACTCCTGCCGAAAGAGCCCGAATTCGTAGTGGATGCCGTAACCAATCGCAGGGAGATCAAGGGTGGCGAGGGAGTCGAGAAAACAAGAGGCCAGCCTCCCCAGGCCGCCGTTACCGAGGCCCATGTCGGCTTCCTCGGCGGCAATCCGATCGAGATCCTGCCCCAATTCACCGAGCGCATCGCGGGTGGCATCGTAGAGACCGGCGTTGTGGAGATTATTCAAAAGGAGTCGACCCATCAGATACTCAAGACTGAGGTAATAGGCGCGGCGCACCTTCTTTTTATGATGGGTTTCCTGCGTGGTCATGAAGCGGTCGAGGAGACGGTCACGCACCGCAAAACAGGTGGCGGTCCACCATTCCTGCGGGCTGGCGTTTTCGGCATGACGCGCCAAGGTGAACCGCAGGTGGTTCAGGATCGATACCTTCAGCGATGCGGTATCGGAATCAATCTGAAATTTGAAGCCGTTGCGCGGGCTTTTAGCAGATTTGGTCTTGGCGACCGCAGTCTTTTTAGTGGTGGTTTTTTTGGGCATGAAAATTTCCAGTTTTAGATCCTGACGGGCTTTCTAAAAGTTGAAGAAAGTAATAAAAATATGTCTCGTTTAAAAGTCTTAAAGCAGATAAAAAGCCATATCTTGCGCAACCGTCACACAAACTGCCCTGCAGGCGCTAGGATCGCTCATAACAGGGCAAAAGCGCTGCGTCTTTCATGCCGTGTATGATCTTCTTGTCGGCGGGGCAGAGGGTAGCGAGGACCCCTTGCAAATTGGCGGCCTGCTTTTTCTCATCAACGAAGTAATAAGGGCAAAGGCGCACGCGGCTATTCATGGTCTGGATGGCACCATCGGCGGTATAGACCGGGTGACTCACGCGCTTGGGTTTCTCATAATTCTGCAAAATGTGCAGGGAATTTTCCGCCATTGTGACGGCCTGCCAGATCGCGTCTTCCCATTCGTGGCGCGAGCAGTCACTACCGAGGGTAACACTGCGCGCCCCCCAGGCGGTTTCGTGGTAACCGCTGATCTTTATGATGAGATTGCGCTCTTTTTTGCCCGCCTCGATCAGTTGCTGCCATTGCGAAATGGGTTTTCCACCGACCAAGGGGGCATCCAGCACCGCATTGGGCGGCAGTTCCACCGGATCCATCACCCAGGTCATCGGAATTACTTCCTGCAGAATGCGGAAGGATTCCTTCGGTAAATTCTCCCGCCAAAAATCTTCCAGGATGTGGTGGTGGAAGAGCGCAAGGTTCAATTTTTCTTCCTGAAAATGACGCATCGGCGGTGTCAGACTGAGCAGGGCACTCTGACGGGCCGCAAGGAAATGCTCGGCGATAGGTACATTTGCGAGGTCAAACAGTTCCCAAAAACGATAGATTATATCGACTTCCTGGGGGTCGCCATCAATGCCCACACAAATGGCGTCGCCGAGTGGCATGACATCGTTGGGATGATAGACATGCACGCGGCGGCCCTGTTGACGCAATTGTGAAGCCAGCCATTCCATCTCAGGGCGGTAGGTGGCGGCCTCATCGCTTACCAGAATTGCAATATAAGGTGAGGAAACCTGTGGAGCACGGCTCGCCAACACTTGATAAAAGGCCTCCAGCATATCCTCAGATCCGGTGCCGATGAGGGCCTCTCCATACTGTTCGGCGTAAAGGCGGTTCAGAAAGGCAGTCAGCCCGATGCCACCGGGAACGGAATCAATTTCAGTCAGTGCAAAGCCGTCATCTGTTATGATAAGGTCGGGGCGCAAGACCATGGGTTGGGTACCGCGAACGGCGGCAGAGCGGGCGTGGCGGATCAAGGCCTCCGGTTTGCCGCGATCGAGGTATTCCGCCACCCAGGGCGCCTGAAGTTCACGGTTGCGCAGGAGGTTTTTTCCGGTTGCGGCACGCAGGTAAAGCAATTCCTGCGCGCGGTAGAAATCATAACAAGCCTGCCCGATTTTACGAATCGTTGCGACTTGCCCGGGAGACAGGGGATATGCGGAGGGGGAATAACGCCAGGTCTTGTTTTCAAAGAGATCGTGCTCCGCAAAAGCAGACTGCGCTTCGGCGTAACTCAATCCTGCTTGACTGTCTCTCGTTTTACTCATCATTGGCATCCCGTTCACTGGCTCTCTGCCGCGAAGTCGGACCTCCGGCACGAAGCCATGCATGAACGAAAGGATCAAGCTCACCGTCCATGACGGCCTGCACATTTCCGGTTTCCGCGCCGGTGCGCAAATCCTTGACCAGTTGGTAGGGCTGAAAGACGTAGGAACGGATCTGATTACCCCAGGCGATTTCGCCTTTTTCGCCGTAAAATTTCTCCTGCTCGCTGCGTTTCTCGTCTTCTATTTTCTCAAGAAGGCGGGATTTGAGGGTACGCATCGCGGTCGCCTTGTTCTTGATCTGGGAACGCTCGTTCTGGCAGGTCACCACAATATTGGTAGGCAGGTGCGTGAGGCGCACCGCCGACTCGGTGCGATTGACGTGCTGACCGCCCTTCCCGCTCGCACGATAAACATCGGTGCGAATATCAGCTTCGTTGATTTCAATCTCAACATCATCCTCAACCTCCGCCACAACATCGACCGAGCAAAAGGAGGTGTGGCGGCGCGCGTTGGAATCAAAGGGGCTGATGCGCACGAGACGGTGCACCCCCCGCTCCGCCTTGGCATACCCGAAGGCATGCGGCCCCGCGATGCGTAGGGTGGCGGAACTAATTCCGGCTTCTTCCCCGGGCATAATGTCAAGGGCCTCGACCTCAAATCCCGCCCGCTCGCCCCAACGGGTATACATACGCAGGAGCATATCTGCCCAATCACAACTTTCGGTGCCACCCGCTCCGGCATGGATCGTGAGAAGGGCATTGGAAGCGTCGCGCGGTCCGGTCAAGAACGAGGAAAGCTCCAGGGCATCGAGTTTCGGCAGCAGCGCGGCGAGACTTGCTACGATTTCATCCGCGTATTCCCCAGCTTCGTCCGCCCCCGATTCATCGACGAGTTCAAGCATCGCCTGTAAATCGGCAAGCTCGTCGCTAAAAGCCTTAACCGGATTGACCAGTGCCTTCAGGCGGTTGGCCTCATTAATGACCTTTTGCGCGGCAGCCTGATCGTCCCAAAATCC
>DKOX01000115.1:4715-6164 GCA_002470925.1 Opitutia bacterium UBA7350
CCGTCAAAGATACCTCCATATATGACCTGCGCGACGTGCGATATCCTCGATTTGAGCCCGATGTTCTGCTGTCAATTGTTGCATGCCCTAACATCGCATCAGCATCCGCCTAAAATAAAGCAAAAAGTGATACAACAAGCCAACCAACTGGGTTTTATCTTGGAACAACCTCGATACGGTAGAACCGTTTTGGCTTGGTGGAATCAAGCGGGATGCTGACCTGCACTTCTTCAATATTGGCATCGCTAGTGGCGCGGGTCGTTTCGCTCGGGGACTCAATCGTTTGCCATTCACCCCTCAAATCCTCACAGTGTTGAAGTAAATAATCGAGCCCGGCGGCATCCGTCCGGCGGCGATATTCAAAATTAAGGACGTTCTGATTGGCAGGCACGTTTTGTACAGCAAGATTGCCGTTACTTGCAGTCGAAACGATTGAGAGCAGGTTAAGACCAGGCGCACCTTCGCTGGAAGCCGGATTTAAACCAAAGGCAAATTCAAGAAGATTGCTCCACCCATCGCAATCGTCATCCTCCAAAACCCCCCACTTGAGGCGCGGCACCTTGTGCCTTTCAAGAAACTGCTCATACAGGGAATTGCGGTAAACGCGCAGTTCAATCGGTATGGTCCTCCAATTTTTTCCCGCCTGATTGGTTTTCAGGACAATGCCATCGCGATAGCACCCCGGCGGCAACTCACTGCTATCAATCGTAAAATTGATTGAAGCCGCTGCTTGGTTAATCGTGCCAGAGAGCGCGCTCGTTATGGCACCATACGGGTGACTGTTTGGCTTCAGGGTAAGCGCGGAACCGGCCCTCACGACTGATTCGTTATAGGCGACCTGCTTATACGCCGTAGGGTCTTTACTGTAATTACCACGAATTCCAATCGTGGCAGAATTTGCAATATCCACCCGTTTGTAATAGATCGTAATGGAGTGGTCTGACTTCAAAACCACCTGCACAGAGAGGCGACTCGATCTGTCCGCATAATATCCGGCATTATCAAATTGTACGATACATTGTTGATTATCAATGCGGTGAATAAAAGCTTTGGAATCCGTACCGAAATAAAGGTCATCCCAGAAGAAGGCTATTAAATTGTCCGGCGCGGTCGGGGAATTGAGCGGCTCATTATTATAATCCGCCCTTTCCTCACCAAAGTTTAAAAATCCATTCGAACAGACCCGAATTTGACTAAAAGCCTTGCCGTATAATTTAAACGGGAAACCGATTTCATAGGGCCCTCTAGAGTTGTCATCCCACAGAAAAACCCTCTCCCCGATGGTGGATATATCATTCCAGACATAGGGCGTTTCCATCGAAAGCTCGTAGTCGCCGTCAAGGAAATTCAAGGTATTGCCTGAGGTAATTTCCCAGTCCAAGGGTCCGTGCCCTTGATTTGAAAGACGAATACTGCCCGTTGTGAGGTCCCCTTGATACACTACCGAAG
>DKOX01000016.1 GCA_002470925.1 Opitutia bacterium UBA7350
GTCGTGGTGGCCTTGCCCGAGGTGAAGATCGGGTGGTTTACCACGTTTTCGATAAAGGGGATATTGGTTTTTACCCCGCGGATGCGCATCTCACGGAGGGCGCGATCCATTCGCTGGATGGCGAGTTCAAAGGTGCGGGCCGAGGCGGTGAGCTTGACCAATAGGGAATCGTAATACGGCGTGATGATCGCACCGGTATCGCCCATCGCACCGTCGAGACGAATGCCGAAACCAGCGGCCGAGCGGTAGTTCACGATCTTGCCGTAATCCGGCGCAAAGTTCTTTTCAGGGTCCTCGGTCGTGATACGCGCCTGAATCGCGACGCCGTTGCGGGGGATGTCTTCCTGCTTGGGGATGCCGACCGCCTTGCTGTGGAGACTGTGACCCTCCGCAATAAGAATCTGGCTCCGCACGATATCGATTCCAGTAATGACCTCGGTCACCGTGTGCTCCACCTGAATACGGGGGTTCATTTCGATGAAGAACCATTCATCGGTGTCGAGGTCGTAGAGGAATTCAACGGTACCGGCACTATAGTAACCGATGGACTTGGCGATTTTAACGGCGGCGTCGCAGAGATCGCGGCGTACTTCATCGGGCAAACCAATGGAAGGGGCGATTTCAACGACCTTTTGGTGACGGCGCTGAACGGAACAATCGCGCTCGTGCAGGTGCACGACATTGCCCTGTTTGTCTCCGAGGATCTGCACCTCGATATGCTTGGCGCGTTCAATGTAGCGCTCCAGGAAAACCGAGGCGTTACCAAAAGCGCGCTGCGCCTCACCCTGGGCCTCCTCGAGGCTGGCCTTCAAATCCTTGGGATCCTTCACCACGCGCATGCCGCGCCCGCCGCCGCCGAAGGCCGCTTTAATAATCAAAGGGAAGCCAATCTTTTTGGCGATTCGTAGCGCCTCCCGGGGATCCTTCACTGGATCTTCTGTACCGGGAAGAGTTGCCACCGACGCTTGATCGGCAATTTTTCGAGCCTCGATCTTATCGCCCATGCGGGCCAGCAAATCAGAACTGGGTCCAATGAAGGAGATGCCATTTGCTTCGCAAGCATTGGCGAATCCGGCATTCTCGGAAAGAAAACCGTAGCCGGGGTGGATACAATCCACTCCGTTGCCCTTCGCGAGGGCGATGATGCTTTCAATATCCAGGTAGGCCGCCACCGGCCCTTTGCCCTCGCCTACCAAATAGGATTCGTCGGCCTTAAAACGGTGCACCCCAAAGCGGTCTTCCTTCGCGTAAATCGCGACAGTACGGTGCGCCAACTCAGTGGCACTGCGAAATATTCGGACCGCAATTTCGCTGCGGTTTGCGACAAGCAATTTTTTCTTCATAGCAAGTAGTTAGGATTCAAATAATTTGATGAGAAAAGTTAAGCTTCCACTTCAAGTCAAGGCAGGGTGCGCTAAAATATACCATTCAAGTAAGTCATTTAAAACCGTGACCTAGAGCCGTGAAATCAACAACTCGCGCTCGAAGATCATCTCCTTGGGCAAGTGTTCAAATAATTTAAGGAACAGCTCCTCGTGCGCGAGGGTTTGCATCCGCAGCGTCGGTCGATCAATTTTCATCAAGGCCTCAAAGTCTGCGGGCGTGAATTCCAGACCGCGCCAGTCGATATCCTCGTAATGCGGCATCCAGCCAATCGGGGTCTCAACCGCACCGACCCGCCCTTTTGCACGTTCCACCATCCAGCGCAAGGGACGCATGTTTTCTCCAAAGCCCGGCCAAAGGAAGGCCCCCTCCTCGGTTTTGCGGAACCAATTAACCTTAAATATCTTTGGCAAATGCTGGATGTTGTTCCGCATCTTGAACCAGTGCCGGAAATAGTCCCCCATATTATAACCGCAAAAAGGCAACATCGCCATCGGGTCGCGCCGCACCTGCCCGAGTTGCCCCTCTGCCGCCGCCGTCATTTCGGACCCTATCGTCGCAGCAAGGTAAACCCCATGACCCCAGTTGAACGCCTGCGTCACCATCGGTTCATCCCGCATCCGGCGTCCCCCAAAAGCAATTGCATCGATCCGTACCCCTTCCGGTTTCTCCCAGTCATCGTCGATCACCGGGCAATTCGCCGCCGGAGCGGTAAAACGGCTATTGGGATGCGCCGCGAGGGTTTCACTGCCCGGAGTCCAATCATTCCCCAACCAGTCAATCAAATGCGCAGGCGCTTCCTCAGTCATCCCCTCCCACCAAACATCGCCGTCATCCGTCAATGCCACGTTGGTAAAAATGGTATCGCGCGCGCAGGAACTCATGGCGCAGGGATTGGTCTGTTCCGAGGTTCCGGGAGCGACCCCAAAGAACCCCGCCTCCGGATTGATAGCATACAAGGCCCCATCCGGCCCCGGCTTCAACCAGGCAATATCGTCCCCCACGCAGGTCACCTTATAACCCTCCATCGCTTTGGGCGGAATTAACATCGCAAAATTGGTTTTGCCGCAGGCACTCGGGAAAGCCGCCGCGACATAAGTCTTCTCACCGGAGGGTTCCTCCACCCCGAGAATCAACATATGCTCCGCCATCCAACCCTCATCATGCGCGAGGATCGAGGCGATGCGTAGAGCGAGGCACTTCTTCCCGAGAAGGGCATTGCCGCCATAGCCTGAACCGTAGGAAACGATCGTCCGTTCTTCCGGGAAATGCACAATATGGGTATTGGGCGGGTCACAGGGCCACGGCACATCCTCTGCATCCGGCGCGAGTGGTTGACCGACCGAATGCAAGCAAGGGATAAAAAAACCGCGATCGCCCAATGCATCCAGAACTGCTTGCCCGATGCGCGCCATAATGCGCATATTTACCACCACATAGGGCGAATCCGTTATTTCCACCCCAATCTTGGAAATCGGCCCACCAATCGGCCCCATGCTAAAAGGAATGACATACATTGTACGCCCCTTCATGCAGCCTTTGAAAAGTCCTTTGAGTTTGCGACGCATCACGACCGGATCCTCCCAATTATTCGTCGGCCCCGCCCCATCGCGACTTTGCGTACAGATAAAAGTCCGGGATTCCACCCGCGCGACGTCTTTGGGGTCCGAGCGGAACAGGTAACTGTTCGGTCGCTTCGTCTCGTTGAGTTTGATGCAAGTACCGCTTGCCACCATCTCCCCAAATAGACGCTTCGCTTCCGCCTCCGAGCCATCACACCAATGCACCGCATCCGGCTCGCACATCGCCTCCGTCTTGGAGACCCACTTTAAAAGGGCTTTATGATTTGTCATTTCTTTTGCGCCGCTGGGGGCTGTTTTATTTAATGTAAATGCCATAGCCAAGTATTGGTATTTTGATAAGCACAAATGACACCAATTTGAATTATACTCAGCCCCGTCTTTTTTGCCTTTGTGCCCCAGCAGGCCAATTCTCCTTGCACAAGAGGCGCTCTCTCGTATTTCGTAATCCTTTAAGCATTTCATCTCGAATATTGCACCACCTTCATGCCGCGTAAAAAGAAGCCAGCCGCCGACCAAGCCCTTGAACTCAATCTTGAGGATGCGGAAGAACCCGCTGAGGCAAAAGCAAGCGAGGCCGCTGAACCCGATTCCCAAAAACCCGAGCCCTCGATCTTCGACCTTCATACTGATTCCGGTCACGTCGATACGATGTTCAGCAACTGGTTCCTCGATTACGCCAGTTACGTCATCCTCGAACGCGCCGTCCCGCATGCCAATGACGGACTCAAGCCGGTGCAACGCCGCATCCTCCATTCCATGCGCGAATTGGAAGACGGACGTTACAACAAAGTCGCCAATCTCATTGGCAATACCATGAAATACCATCCCCACGGCGACGCCTCCATTGGCGACGCCCTGGTTCAATTGGGGCAAAAAGATCTCCTCATTGATATGCAGGGTAACTGGGGCAATACCCTGACCGGTGATTCCGCCGCGGCCCCCCGCTATATCGAAGCCCGCCTTTCCAAATTTGCCCTCGAAGTCGCCTTCAATCCCAAAACCACCAGCTGGCTCGCCTCCTACGATGGTCGGAACAAGGAACCCGAGACCCTCCCCATGAAATTCCCCCTCCTTCTGGCGCAGGGCGCGGAGGGTATCGCGGTCGGCCTCGCCTGCAAAATCCTACCCCATAACTTCAACGAACTCCTTGAAGGCTCCATCGCCCTCCTTCGTAAAGAAACCCCTGAAATCCGTCCCGATTTCCCATCCGGCGGTATCGCCGACGATTCCGATTACAATAACGGACAACGCGGCGGTCGCGTCAAAGTCCGCGCCCGGATCGAAACGCGCAAGAAGAACTGCCTCGCCATCACGGAGCTACCCTTCGGGAAAACCACCACCTCCCTCATCGATTCCATCCTTTCCGCCAACGATAAGGGGAAAATTAAAATCGCGCGCGTGGAAGACAACACCGCCGATCAAGTCGAGATCCTCGTCTTCCTCCCGGCAGGCGCCGACCCCGCGACCACCGAGCAGGCCCTCTATGCCTTCAGCGATTGCGAAGTCTCAGTCAGCACCAACATCTGTGTCATTGAGAACGAAAAACCCCATTTCTTCTCCGCCGCCGACCTCCTCTACCTCGCCACTGAAAAAACCCGCGAACTCCTCAAACTCGAACTCGAAATCCAACTCGCCGAGCTTCAGGAAAAATGGCACTTCTCCTCCCTTGAGAAAATCTTCATCGAGCAACGCATCTATCGCCGCATTGAAGAAGAGACCACCTGGGAAGCCGTCATCAACACGGTGGACACCGGACTCAAGCCCTACCGTAAACAGCTGCGCCGCGCCATTACCCGAGACGACATCCTTCGCCTCCTTGAAATCAAAATTAAGCGCATTTCGAAATATGACACCCTTCGCGCCGATGAGCTCATCAAAGGCCTCGAAGAGGAAATCGCCCAAACCGAGAAAAACCTCAAATACCTCACGAAATACGCCATCAAGTGGTTCAAGGAACTTCAGAAGAAATACGGCAAAGACCGCGAACGCCGCACCGAACTCACTACCTTTGATAAAGTCGTGGCACAAGATGTGGTCATCGCCAATGAGACCCTTTATGTTGATCGTAAAGAAGGCTTTGCTGGCATCGGCATGAAAAAAGACGAGGCCGTTTGCAAATGCTCCGCCCTCAGCGATGTGATTGCCATCAACCAGGAAGGCAAACTCACCGTCTCTAAAGTCAGCGACAAGGCCTTCTTCGGCAAAAACATCCTCCATATTGATCTCTTTAATCGCGCCGAGCCCAACGCCCTCACCTATTGTATGGTTTACCGCGACGGCAAAACGGGCCCCGTCCTCGCCAAACATTTCACGATTGGCGGCGTCACCCGCGACAAGGAATACGACCTCACCAAGGGCAAGCCCGGTTCCCGCGTCTACTATCTTTCCGCCTACCCCACCCAGAACGGCTCCCCCGACGCCGTCAAAGTCAACCTCAAGCCCGCTCCCCGGATCCGCAAAATCGAAGAAGAAATTCATTTTAAAGACGTCGCGATTCGCGGTCGTAGCTCCGGCGGAAACATTGTTACGAAGCATTCCGCCCGCAACGTCGTGCGCCTCCCCAAAGCCGCCCGCGAGAACGAGGCCTAAAGGTCCCCTAAAATTAGGCTTCTCACCTACACCTTCTTGCTTCTAACTCTGGCATTATGGGCAATTCATTCGGCACACTCCTTCGTATTTCCACTTGGGGCGAAAGTCACGGCGGCGGCATTGGTGTGGTCATTGATGGATGCCCCCCACGCCTCCCCCTCGCGGCCGAAGATATCCAGTTTGAGCTCGACCGCCGCCGTCCGGGTCAAAGCGACATCACCACCCCGCGCAAGGAAAGCGACACCGCCACCATCGTTTCCGGTGTTTACGAAGGCCTTACCCTCGGTACCCCCATCGCTATTTATGTCCCCAACGGGGATCATCGCCCCGAAGCCTATGCCGAAATGAAGGACAAATTCCGTCCTTCCCACGCCGACTTCACCTACCAGAGCAAATTCGGCATTCGCAATCACGAGGGCGGGGGCCGCTCCTCCGCGCGCGAGACCATTGGCCGCGTTGCCGCCGGTGCGATCGCCCGAAAAATCCTCTTCCTCGCCGGCCAGGTCGAGATCCAGGCCTACGTGACTCGTATTCATGACATCGAAGCCAAAATTACAACCTTTCCGAGTCTTGAGGCGGTGGAAGCAAACCCGGTTCGTTGCCCCGACCCCGAAGCCGCCGAAGCGATGGCGGAACGTATTCGTGCAGTCCGTGCCGACGGCGATTCAATCGGTGGTTGCATCGAGTGTCGCGTGCGCAACCTTCCCGTAGGGCTGGGCGTTCCGGTCTTCGACCGCATTGAAGCCGACCTCGCCAAAGCAATGCTCTCCCTGCCCGCCACGAAGGGATTTGAAATTGGCAGCGGCTTCGCCGGAACCCATCTAAAAGGCTCCGAACACAACGACATTTTTATCGAAAAGGAAGGCCAGGTCGGAACCGCCACCAATCGCTCCGGCGGAGTGCAGGGCGGTATTACCAATGGAGAGGAAATCATCTTCCGGGTCGCCTTTAAACCCACTGCCACCCTCATTCAAAAACAGGCCACGGTCGACTCCGACGGGAAGGAAACCGAACTCATGGGTCGCGGGCGGCACGACCCCTGCGTCCTTCCACGTGCCGTGCCGATCGTCGAAGCGATGGCGGCCCTTGTCCTCACCGATCATTGGATGCGCCACAGTGCGCAATGCCAGACCTTTGATTTCAAATCCTGAGGTTTCGCTATTCGCAAACCCATCGCTTTTGCATGCCCCGCTGCTTGCCATGTCAGAATCGCCAAGAGTTTATCTCCTATTTGGAATCCCCGGCTCCGAACGCCGTGCCACCCTCTGCGATCTAATCGAGAACGGCTTGGAAAAAAAGACCCCCGCGCTCTACTTCAAGCCCGCAGGTGAACCCGAGGATCCCTACGATTCGGAAATCTCCGCCTTGGAAAACCTCCAAACCGTGGAATGGGAATTGCACGGCAACAAAGTCCAACACCCCCGGATCGAAGCCCCCGCTGAGGCAGTCTTTTTTCTTGTACCCGGAAGCGCCGATCCCGCCGACGCCGCCGAGGCAATCAAGTCATGGGCCGATACTAACGCCTGCCAAATCGCACGCTGCCTCACCCTTATCCACTGTGACTTCCTGCAAGCAAATCCCGCGGCCCTTTCCTGGTTTGAAGCCTGTATTCATTTCTCAGATTTTGTCCTCCTTGCCCGCCGTGAAAACACCGCCCCGAAGTGGATCAAGGAATTCCAAAGTCAATTCAACAAAGCGCACACCCCTTGCCGCTTAGAGCTCATCAAAAAAGGCCGCCCCCCCAATCCCCGCGAAATTCTCGAACCCGAGGCCCGCCGCCTTTCCCTCTTCTTCGATGAACTCATCCCGATCGAGGAGGATGAATTTGAGGATGCCCTTCCCGAAGACCGCAAGCCGGATAAATATATTGAACGCCTCGAGAGCGGACGCCGCGCCTGCCCCATTCCCGATATCCGCAAATGGCTCAACCCTCAACTCACGAAACCGCAATGACCGAGGCCCCGCTCACCGCTCTGGTTCTGCTCTTTGATGGCTTTGAGGAAATCGAAGCACTCACGCCAGTAGACCTGCTCACCCGCGCGGGCGTTGCGGTCACCCTCGCGGGCGTGGACTCCCCCCAGGCCGTCACGGGGCGCAGCGGCATTACAGTTCAGCTTGAATACGAACTCAGAGACCTGACCGCACCGGAATTTGACTGCCTCATCTTGCCCGGCGGACCCGGCATCGCCCGCTTGCGTCGCCACCCCCTCATCTGCCAAGCCCTTGCCGCACACTTCCAAAGCGGGCGCACCCTTGGCTGCATTTGTGCCGCTCCCCTTCTCCTGCGGGACGCCGGTCTGCTTCCCAAACTCCAGTTCACCTGCCACCCCTCCGCCGAGAAGGAACTGCCCAATGCCCAAAACAAAGCCGTCGTCTGTGACCAAAACTGCATCACCGCGCGCGGCGCAGGCAACGCCCTTGCTTTTTCACTCGCACTTGTGCGCCAATTGACCAACAACGAAACCGCACAGTCCATCGCTCAAGCGATCTGTTCCGAAGTTTAAACGATCCCACCAAAACCGTGTCGCAAGAAACAAGACCACTCACCGAACGCGAGCTCCTTGTCCGCGACAGCTTCACCCTTGCGGAGCTGGCGCTTTATTGGATGATTTTCGTCACATTTTCGGTCTCGCTGATTACGGCAGACCCTCGGAGTCTCTGGGCCCTTGGCGTCCCTCTTATTTTTGCCCCCCTCAGCATCGCCAACGTCAAGCTACATGAAATCGTCCACCCCTTCAAAATCGATCGTCTCTGGCTTCGATATGGACTCCTCATGCTACCCGCCACGTTGATCGCACTGCAGTATATTGTTGGACTGATTTTTCCGGCAATCGAAACCTTTCAATTCAAAAAAGAAGTCTTCCGCATCCTCTCGGAACAAAGCACTTGGGTTCCGGTTAATGCTCTTCCCGGTAAAATATCCACCACCATTATACTGTTCGGGTTTATCTCAATTTTTATCGTCACCCTGAACCTCTTCATCATCCCCAAATCACTGATCTTTTTCAATCGCCTCCTCCCGAAGCTCTGCTTCCTCGCCTCAACCTCCGCTGTGTTTGGTCTCTTCCTCAAGGGACTTAAAATCAGCAAACCGCCTTTCACTAACGGCACCGGCCAATCCGATTTCTTCGCATACTTCCCTTACGATGGGCACTGGGCCGCCTTTGCCTGCCTCTGGTGCGGAGTCTGCGCCGCTTTTGCCATGAAAAACGTTCGCAATGATCCCGAAAAAGATTTTCTCCGCACGAACGGCCCATGGTTTCTAACGGGGGCGGTTATTCTCGGCTTTACCGGTATTTTTATCGATGCCAGTGGTCCCGGCGCCATCTTGCTGCTCTTCCTTTCCCTTATGCTCCTCCTCCTCGCGATCGAATTTATTCGCGTTGGCGGCGACCGGAATCACAACAGCATCACCCTGCTCGCCACCCTGGGCAGTTGCATTCTGTTTGCGGTTGGAATCTTCCGCCTCTTCGAGCGCAACCCCGAAATCCACGCTATCTCCCTCCTTCGGGAGTCCGCCCTTAAACTCTTTCTCGAGCGCCCACTCTTCGGCTGGGGTTTCGAAAGTTTTACCCATGTGGCACCCTTCTACAACCATGATACCCTCCTCGATAGCTTAAACCTGAGCCCACAATCCGACATCCTGCAATACCTCAGCGAATTCGGACTCTTCGGCTGCCTCGCTCTCTTTGTTTTCATGCTGTTGCTCAGTATGCGCTATCTCTGCGGAAAACTTAAGAGTAGCTTTTGTAACGATTTGCTCCTCGCCTCACTGGCAATTTTATTCATTTCGGCGATCGACAATCCCTTCATGTCTCCTCCTGTTACCATCAGCTTCTGGATCGTCTTTTTATCTGCTTTGCGGCACGCCGACATCGAACGCAAACAAGTCGACCAAGTGGACATCGAGCCCCCCCAGTACGTCAGCCCCGCAAGCGAGCGCCGCCTCCCCTTCTTTACCGGAGAACATAAAGAAAAAGAAATCTAAGCCATGCCCGCCATTGAGACTCAGCACTTCGATTACCTTGTTATCGGCGGCGGGAGCGGTGGATATGCCGCCGCTCGCACCGCCCGTGAAACCTGCGAGCGCGTCGCCATTGTTGAGGCCGCCCCTGAACTGGGAGGCCTCTGCATCCTCCACGGCTGTATGCCCTCCAAGACCCTCCTTTACGCCGCCGAAGTCCTGCATCTCGCCCAAGCGGGCAATGCCTTTGGCCTCGAGATCCCTTCCGCTCAGGTAAACGCCAAAGCCCTCCAAGCCCGCAAACAAAACCTCATCCGTGAATTCGCGGAATACCGGCAGGGCCAGCTTCGAAGCGACCGCTTCACCCTCTTCCGGCAAAGCGCCTCATTTATCGACCCCCAAACCATTCAACTGGAAGACGGCACCTGCCTCACTGCCGATCATTTCATGATTGCGACCGGCTCAACCGTAGCCGCGCCCGCTATCCCCGGACTCGATTCGCCCGATATCTGGACCAGTGAAACAGTGCTCGCCCTCGACGCGGTTCCCGAATCCATCCTCATCTTGGGCGGCGGGATCGTGGCATGCGAACTCGCGCAATTGCTCAACCGTATCGGCACCCAAGTCACCCTCATCCAGCGCAGCTCCCGCCTCCTTAAAAACTTCCCGCCCGCCGCCGCCGATACCCTCAAGCAAGCCTTCACCGATAGCGGCATTCAAGTTTACACCGATACCGCCATTCAGGAAATCAAGCAAACCGCCAACGGGTTCACCGTCCACTTTACCCACGCCGGCACCGCACAAACCGCACTGGCCGCCCACTGCCTCAACGCCCTCGGTCGACGCCCCAACACCCATCGCCTCAACCTGCCCGCCGCTGCGATCGAGACCCTTCCCTCCGGTCACATCGCCTGCGACCCCTTTCAACGCAGTTCCAACCCCCGCGTCTATGCCTGTGGCGACGTCGC
>DKOX01000138.1 GCA_002470925.1 Opitutia bacterium UBA7350
GTGGGCAAAGACGGCATCGCCATCATTGTCAACGAAACCAACCCTCTGGAATCCATCAGCCTCGAAGAAATTGAGCTGATCTTTTCCGGTGACGTAACGGACTGGTCGGCAATCTCGATGGAAGCAGGCACAATCTCCGCCTACACCCGCAACACTTCCTCAGGAACCTATGCGGTCTTCCAAAAAATAGGCATGCATTCCCGCGACTATGGCGCAGAAACACAGAAAATGGCCGGCAATGAGCAGATCGCATCGGAAGTCGCTAAAAATCCCTATGGAATTGGCTATGTGGGACTTGCCTACATCAATACCCCGGGTGTTAAGGTCCTGCCGGTCGAGGGAATCAACCCCAACGCCTCAAATTACCCCTTGGCACGTCCGCTCTATTATTTGATCGATGGCAACGCCACCCTGAGCGCCAATGCCAATGACTTTATCGGCTTCACTCTGAGCCCCGAAGGTCAGGCCATTGTGAGCCAGGTACACTTCCTCCCTATTTACTAAACCAAAACCTGCTCCACGCCAAGCGGTGCATTAAATTCGATGCTGCGCCGCTTGTTTGCTTGGCTTGGGGCGCGGTGACATTCATACCATTTGAATGGATTTTTTTAACGCACACCTGACGACCGAAAACAACCGGCTATGAAATCATTCTTTAAAGCCTCTGCACCTTTTGTATGACGCAGGATTCAAAGGCAAGTGAACCAAACGCCGCCCGCTTTGACCGGCGCAAGAATATACTCTTTGGTCGAGACAAGGATTCCATCATCAAAGGGTTTTTTGGCAGCACTGCAACCGTTGCCATCGTCGTCCTCGCCCTGATTACACTCTTCCTCTTTAAGGAAGGCTTCGGCTTTCTGGGGAGTTACCATAAGAGCCTGCAGGAATATCGCCTTTCCGGACTCGAATATGTGGATATTCTGAAGGAACCGCGCGATGATTTCAGCGCCCTGAATCGCTACCTCAACGACATTCGGGCGGAGTGGATCCGCGACCTGAACGCCCGCGGACTTTCCCGGGAAGCAGTCTCCCGCACAGTGACCTCCCCCAAGGCAAAAGCCCTCTTTCTCAGCTATATCCGAGCGGGCTCGCAGTTGCGCGGCTTTATCAAAAAGAAAATGGATGCCGCCATTGAAGTGCGCGACCGTTACCAGACCAACGAAAACCTCCGCGAGACCCTTCAGGGCTATGCGGAAAAAATCGAGGCGGTCAGCGAACCGGGCTACCGGCTATCACCCGAAGACCGCGCCCAGTTCGCCCTCCGCCTCAAGGAAAGCATCCGCGACAACACCCTCCAAGCCGACAAACTCCCGGCTAATCAGGAAATTCTCGCGGCACTGGAAAAGGGTTCGCCCCTCACTGCCGCCGCACAGGAAATCTACCTGCAACTGCTCCGCAAACAATACCTTAAGACGGAAGCAACACTCCGGCCCGTTGATTTTTCTCAGAGCATAAATACCATCACCGACGAACAGGAACGCTACGCCGAGATCCTTTTTAACCTCGAAATGGACATCCGCAAAGTACTCAAGCGCGCTGATGCCATCGATTTTGAGAACAAAAGCCTCGATAAACGCATCCAGCGTTTTCGCGAACTCAACGACCAATACCTCGCCTCCATTCCAAAGCATAAAGCCAAGCTCGCAAGCTGGGATCAAAACGTAGAGGTTCCACTCTGGCGCGCCCTGGCCGCATTCCTTGCGGGCAAGGATTGGGTCACCGCCAGTGATCAACAGGATTGGTATGGGCTCCTCCCCCTCCTGAGCGGCTCGCTCCTCATTTCGCTCATTGCCCTCTTCTTTGCGGTTCCCTTCGGCGTGGGCGCCGCGATCTATGTAAACCAAATCGCCGGCCCGCTGGAACGCAACCTCATCAAGCCCTACGTCGAATTTGTATCGGCGATTCCCTCCGTCGTGATCGGGTTCTTTGGGGTGGTCGTCTTCGGGGAAGCAATCCGACTCCTCTCCCAGTTTGAATTCATGGCATGGGTGCCCTTCTTCCCCCTGCAGGAACGCCTCAATGCCTTTACCGCGGGCGCCCTGCTCGCGCTCATGGCGATTCCCACCATCTTTACCCTGGCGGAAGACGCCATCAATAACATCCCCCGCCACTTTAAAGAGGCCTCCTTTGCGGTGGGAGCCACCCGCCTGCAAACCACCCTGCGCGTCATTGTGCCCTCGGCGCTCTCCGGCATTATCTCAGCGGTCATGCTCGGCTTTGGTCGCGTCATTGGCGAAACCATGGTGGTGCTCCTCTGTGCCGGCAACCGCATCAAAATTCCCGATTTCTCCGAAGGCCTTGGGGTCTTTTATCAACCGGTGCATACGATGACCGGTATCATTGCACAGGAAATGGGCGAGGTGGTGCGGGGGAGCGTTCACTATCGCGCCCTCTTCATGGTCGGTATCGTTCTTTTCTTTGTTTCACTGTTAATCAACTACGGTGCCCAGTGGGTCGTAAAAAAATACCGCAAGGTCGGCGACTAACCCCGTTTAAATAGAGGATGGCAAAACCCAAATTACACCGCTTCGCAATACGCTCCTCCCGGAAGAAGACCATTGAGGTAATCGTGGCAAATCTCTTCCGCTTGATGACCTATTGCGTCATCCTTGCGGCGGCCTATCTCTTTTTTGATATTACAGCGAACGGTTCGAAGGCCGTTTTCCAGGGCAAGGCGCCCTTCATCAACATCCAGTTCCTCACCGAAAAACCGCAAACCCTGCATGTCTTTGAGCCCCTTGAGCCCTATAACGAAATCCAGAAACGGCGCACCCAGATCCTACAATTGCAGTCAAAGCGCAAGGCCCTCGGAAGCAATGACACCGAGCAACGAACGGAATACTCGGAGCAAATTGACAATCTTCAGGCAGAAATAGAGAGATGGGACGCCCAACGCAAAGCGGAACGGCTCAAGTATAGCGACGACGCATACCGCGCCCTGGACCACACGCCCGACCTTTCGATGTTCAAACACCAAACCTATGCCTACAGCGGCGGCGGAATCGGCCCCGCCATTATTGGAACCTGCCTTTTGGTGCTCGGCTCTATCGCTATCGCCCTCAGCCTCGGCCTCCTCTGTGCCATCTATCTAAGCGAATACAGCCGCCCCGGCAAAACCCTGCAGGCGATCCGCCTCTCAATTCTCAATCTCTCGGGGGTGCCCTCGATTGTCTTTGGGCTTTTCGGGTTTGGTATGTTTGTCCATTTCTTTGGCTGGGGCGTCTCCATCATTGCGGGCTGGTTCACCCTTGCGATCATGGCTCTCCCCGTCATCATTGCCGCCAGTGAAGAATCGATGCGCGCCATCCCGCGCGGCTTCCGCGAAGGCTCCCTCGCGCTGGGGGCCTCTAAATGGACCTCCATCCGCACCAATGTCCTCCCCTACGCCCTGCCGGGGATCCTGACCTCCTCGATCATGGGCATCGCGCGCGTCGCTGGCGAAACCGCCCCGATCATGTTTACCGCCGCCTACGCCCTGCGCGACCAACTCCCCTGGGAAGGGCTCGAGCAACCCACCGACTTTTTCTTCCAGGGCGTCATGGCACTCCCTTACCATATTTATGTCGTCAGTTCCAAGATCCCCCAAAACGAATACACCCGCGACATGCAATACGGCACCGCATTCGTCTTCCTTTTCATTGTAGGCTTCTTTGCCCTCAGCAGTATTCTCCTCCGCATCCACGTTCGCTCCAAATATAAATGGTGACCCAAGAGCCCTCCCGTAATATTTAAACCCTCCATACCATGAACCTCGCCATCCAACCTGAACGCCCAAAGCCCAACTCTGCCTCAAAGGCAAAAGCAATTATTGAAACCCGTGATTTCAGTTTTGCCTACGGCCCCACTCAGGCGCTTTTCGATATCTCCATGGATATCCATAAAAAAGAAGTGACCGCCCTCATTGGCCCTTCGGGTTGCGGCAAGTCCACCTTCCTCCGCTGCTTTAACCGGATGAACGACCTCATCGACAATACCCGCATCCTGAGCGGGCAAATCAAAATCAGCGGCATCGATATCTACAAACGCGATGTCGATGTCATCGAGTTGCGCAAACACGTCGGGATGGTCTTTCAAAAATCCAACCCCTTCCCCAAGTCGATCTATGACAACATTGCCTATGGCCTGCGTATTCAAGGCATTAAACGCAAAAGCGAACTCGATGAAGTGGTGGAACGCTGCCTGCGCGGCGCAGCCCTCTGGGACGAAGTCAAGGATCGCCTCGGTGACAGTGCGCTCGGGATGTCGGGGGGACAACAGCAACGCCTTTGCATCGCCCGCGCGCTCGCTGTTAAACCCAAGATTATCCTAATGGATGAACCCTGTTCCGCCCTTGATCCGGTCGCCACCGCCAAGGTCGAGGAACTAATTCATGGACTCAAAACAGATTATACCATTGTAATAGTTACGCACAATATGCAACAAGCCGCCCGGCTCTCTGACCGCACCGCCTTCTTCTATTTAGGCAAACTCATTGAGTATGGGCCCACCGAACAAATCTTCATGAATCCTGAGAACCCAAAGACCGAAGCCTACGTTTCCGGGCGTTTTGGATAAACCTCTATAGAAAATTTTTTGATCAAATATCATGCAACGCTATTTCCACGACGAACTTCAAGAATTACGAAACAAGCTCACCCTCCTGGGCGAGAAATCGAATGACGCCGCGCGGCTCTCGGTTGAAAGCCTCCTGGAGGGTGACCTCGAAATGGTGGACCGCGTCTTGGCTCTGGATGATGCCATCGACGAACTGGAGAAAGAAATCGGGCATGCCTGCATGCGCTACATCAGCCTGCGCTCTCCGGTTTCAACCGATGCCCGCCTTATCTTGGTCGCCCTCAAGGCGAGTCACGATTTTGAGCGGGTAGGTGACGAAGCCCACACCATTGCACGCAAGGCCCGCGACATCCTCATCCGTGAAGGCCGCCTCAGCGAACCCCTTAAATTTAAGGAAATGAGTCGCCTCAGTAGCAATCTACTGAATGACGCCATCACCTGCTTTGTGGAGGAAGACATCGAAAAAGCAGAGGCCGTGATTAAGATGGATCAGGAAATTGACGCCCTCAACAAACACCATTACGAAATCCTTACCGCAGAAACCATGCAGAAGCAGCTTTCCGATGCCTCCCGCTTCGACGCGGTCTTGATTTCCAAGTCAATCGAGCGCATCGGCGATCACGCCAAAAATCTCGCAAAAGAGGTGATCTATCTGCTCAAGGGTAATTAATTTTTTACTATTATTTGATAGAATTAGGAATTATAAGCTCTTGTTTTGGCTCATAATATGCTATTGTAAAATTTCTTCTGCTTAATGCATCCGTATCAAAAAGGACAATAATTATGCCAATTAAAAAGAAAACCACCAAGAAAGTCGTCGCCAAGAAGGCACCCGCGAAAAAGGCTGTAACAAAGAAAGCTCCCGCAAAAAAAGCTTCGGTTAAGAAAGCTCCCGTGAAAAAGAAGGCACCCGCGAAGAAGGTTGCAAAGAAAGTCGTTAAAAAGACCGCCGCAAAGAAACTGACCATGACCCGTATCATTGCCCGTGTTGATGTCGGCTTCGGCAACCAACTCTATATTCGCGGCGAGAACGGCGGACTCGATTGGGAGCACGGCATTCTTATGGAAAATATTTCCCCCTACGAGTGGAGCTTTACGACGCACTATCCTGCAAAACAGATCGAATTCAAATTCCTCATCAACGATGAATTGTGGTCTGAAGGCAATAACCTCAAGATTGCGGCAGGGAAGGAGTCGATCAGTTCACCGACCTTTGCCTGGTAGCTAAGACTCCGCATTTACTCCCTTACCGAGGAGCTCATCTTCGGTAAGGTCATTTAACGCACCCTCCAGTATCTTGGTGGCGGCCTCACAACTAGTTGCCGCCATCAATGCCTCGGCAGGCACACATTGCACCCGCATTTCCGCCCTGCTGAATGGTTTCGGGAGGTAAAAACGATCCCAGCTGCGCAAACGCCAGGCGCGGCTGAAGTTTATTGAAAGCAGATAGACGTCGGATTCCGTCTCCCGTGCCAGCGCCGCCGCCCCGGGCTTCATTACATAGACTGGCCCGCGGGAGCCGTCCGGTGTTATCAGAATACTCTTCCCCGCCTGCCGGGCCGCCACTAATTCCAACAACGCCTTTCGACCCCGCCGATTGCGTGAGCCCCGCACCGGCGCAATGCCAAAAAGTTCCAGCACCGCACTCATCCAGGCGCCGTCCGCGCTCGCACTCACCAAGGCCGCCATCTGACCCTTATGCACGTATCGGTGCAACAGTTCCGGCCCCATAAATAAGCGATTGTGCCATACAACCACCAAACCGGGGCGCTCCTTCAAGGCTTCCCAATAAGCGTGGCATTCCGCTGGAATCTGCAGGCGCAAAGTTGATGCCCAGAGGCGCATTGCCCCAACCAGCAAGCGCAGCAAAAAGCGATGCCAAATCCTGAGGTCATGGATTGCCCCTGATTTGCCCGGTTTTGTGCCCGCCTTGCTCATGAACGCCAGCTTGAGTATTCCACCCTGCCCTGCAACCTAATCTTGACCGTTCCCGCGCACGATGCTTCTTTCAAGCGCCTATGAACGCTCCAGCTGCTGCCAATACTGCCCTTATGGAAGAACTCGTCGGTCTTTGCAAACGACGCGGGTTTATCTTCCCCTCGTCCGAAATCTACGGCGGCTATAACGGATTTTTTGATTACGGCCCCCTCGGCGTTGAACTCCGCAACAACATTAAGCAAGCCTGGTGGCGCCACTTTGTCCAACAGCGCGATGATGTAGTCGGCCTCGATTCCAGCATCATTATGCACCCCCGCATTTGGCAGGCCTCCGGCCACGTCGATGGCTTCTCAGATCCCATGGTGGATTGCCGTGAATCCAAGAGCCGTTACCGCGCCGACCAACTCTTCTACGCGCCGGTCTTGCTCAATGGAACCCCCGCCGGTTTCATCGCCTTCATGGAAGGCACGGACTCCGCGGAGTGCCTCAAACTCGCAAAAAAAATACGTGATCGCGCCGGCGACAAAACCGCAGCGATTGATGAAGCCGCCCTCGCAGATCAAGCCCGGGAGTTCACCGAGAGCACCGAAGCCGAGCGCACCCTAACCATCGGCCCCGAGGCCTCCGAGCCTGGGACCCTCACCGAACCGCGCGAATTCAAACTCATGTTTGAAACCAAGGTCGGCCCCCTCGCAGACGATTCTGCCACCGCCTACCTCCGCCCCGAAACCGCCCAGGGAATCTTTGCCAATTACAAAAACGTCGTCGATACCGGCCGCGTAAAACTCCCCTTTGGCATTGCCCAAATCGGCAAAGCCTTCCGTAACGAAATCACCCCGCGCAATTTCATCTTCCGTTCCCGCGAGTTCGAGCAAATGGAAATCGAATATTTCATCGCGCCCTCCGCCGATTGGCGCAGCCTCCACCGCGAATGGTTGGACACCTGTATCGATTGGCTCGTTGCGATCGGCCTGCCCCGCGAATCCATCACCGAGGACATCCACCCCGAGGACAAACTCGCCTTTTACTCACAGGCCACCACCGACCTCATGTTCCATTTCCCCCACGGCGAACAGGAACTCTGGGGAATCGCCTGCCGTTCCGACTATGACCTCAAGCAGCATCAACAATTCTCCGGGAAATCCATGGAATTCTTTGACGAGGCCTCCAAAGAAAAATTTGTCCCTCACGTGATTGAACCCTCCCTCGGCGTGGACCGCACCCTACTTGCAGTCCTGACTGCCGCTTATTGCGAAGACGAAGTTCCAAACGACAAGGGCAAAACCGAGAAGCGTACCCTCCTGAAATTCAGCCCACGCATTGCGCCCTACAAGGCCGCAATCTTCCCACTCCTCAAGAACAAACCGGAACTCGTCGAGCGCGCCGAAGCACTCTACCGCAAACTCCAACGCCGCTGGAACGTCTTCTACGACGCCTCCGGTGCCATCGGTCGTCGTTACCGGCGTCAGGATGAAATCGGAACCCCCTTCGGGATTACCATCGATTTCGATACCATCGAAAAAGATGGCACCGTCACCCTCCGTGACCGCGACACCTGCGAGCAGCGCCGCGTCAGCGAAGACGAACTCTTTAAGATCCTCGAAGACGCAATCGAGGCCTAGTCCTCGCCGTCTTCCCCGATTGCCTCCACCGGACAGCCCTCGAGGGCCTCCTGGCAGAGCGCTGCCTCCGCCTCGGATTCGGGTTGCTTGTAGACATAGGAATAGCCACCATCCTCGTAACGCATGAAATTGTCCGGGGCGGTCTCGCGACACAAATCACAGTCGATACATTGCTCGTCCACGTAGAATTTGCCTTTTATATTTTCAGGCCATTTTTCATCTTTTTCTGCCATACTTTAAATGCTACACAGAAAAGCACCAAGTCAAGCGGGAAGAAAGGAACATCATGGCATGCATTAAGGTCTCGTTCCTTGGCAAGCACCACCTTTTCGCTATAACTTTCATCCCATGATTTACGACCGACCATACATGCGCACCCCCCGCGCGCCTGAAAAATCGCCGCACCGCATCACCAACACCCTCTTGATCGGAACTCTGGTGATCTTTGTCCTGCAGCACATCCTGCATGTTTTCTTTCCCGGAGCCCGCGGAACCGGCCTCACTCAAAATTGCTTCAACGATTGGTTTGCGCTTAGCGGGATTCATTTTCAGGAGCTCAAGGTCTGGACCCTTCTCAGCTACGGATTCCTGCATAGCCTCCACAATATCTTGCACATCATCGGCAACATGGCAGGGCTCTTCTTTTTGGGGCGCATCCTTGAGCCTCAGCTGGGCCAGAAGCCCTTCCTCATCCTCTATCTTGGCGGCGCCCTCAGCGGCGGCCTCCTTTATCTCCTCTTTCACTACAACTCCCAGGTAGCGGTCATCGGCGCATCGGCGGCAGTTGCGGCACTCGTTGCCCTCTTTTGCCTGCGCCACCCGGAAGATACGATCACCCTCCTGCTGTTCTTCGTCATTCCCGTTTCCATCAAGCCCAAATACCTCCTGAGAATTGCCATCGCATTCTCAATTTTCTGCCTCCTCTTTTACGAGCTCGGCAACACGGGTCCGGGCATTGCACACTCGGCGCACTTGGGTGGAATCCTTTTTGGCTTTCTCTACAACCGTTATGCCGACAAGGTGCTGTTTTCAGGGCAACGTTCCAATGCCGCCGGAATCGAATTACCCAAATGGTTTACCCGCCGCAAAAACAAAAATGCCACCCACTACACGGTCAACCGCCCCTCCGCTCAAAAAACCGCGCCGGAAGTGGATCGGATCCTTGATAAAATCAGCGCTCACGGGTTCGATGCCCTCAACGACAAGGAAAAAGAAATCCTACAGCGCGCGCATCAGGAACGCTCCTAACGCGCCACAAATCAACCACTCGCTCGCCATATGAATCCATTCTTAAACTTTTACCGGTCCCTTGCCATCACGGCGCTCAGCGCCCTCCCCCTCTGGAGTGCCACCGGGGAGACACCCCTCGCACCAACACCCGAAATGAGCGAGCAAACCCGCTGGGTCGTCAACACCATCAACAATCGCCACTACCTCCGCGATACCATCGGCGAACTGGATGGCCGTGAAATCATCGAAGCCTATGTTAAAAGTTTTGACTACCGCCGGATGTATTTTCTCCAAAGTGAACTGGACGAATTTCACTTCAGATTTGCCGACGCGATGGAAGCCTTTCTACAAAAAGGCAACCTCTATGCCGCCTTCGAGATCTTCAAAGCCTTCCGCCAAAACATGGAAGTCCGCACCCAATGGATTTTTGAACGCCTGGAAGGCGACATCGACTTCAGCGCCGATGAAAGTTTCTACACCGACCGCGAGGATGCTCCCTGGCCCACCGACACGAAGGCGGCAGATGCCCTCTGGGAACAACGGCTCAAATACGAACTCCTCAACGAAATCCTTTCCCTCGCCTCTGAAAGCGACCTGGAGAAACTCGATTCCCGTGAATTGCAACAACTGAGCCCTGAGACAGAGCCCGATGCAGCCGATTCGGAGGAAAGCTTTGATCCGGAGATGGTGCTACGCCTCCTCAACGACCCCGCGTATTACGCCGATATGCTCGAGCAGGCAAAAGCGAAAATTCACCGCCGTTACGAGCGACGCCTCGGGCTCATTCAACAGCGTGAAGCCGCGGAAGTTCAGGAAGCCTACGTCAACTCCATGACACAACTCTTTGACCCGCACTCCTCATTTCTATCTGCCGATACCCTTGAAAACTTCAACTCCTCGGTACAAAACTCCTTTGTCGGAATCGGCGCCCTTCTGCAGGATGAGGACGGGATTTGCACCATAAAGGATATCCTTCCGGGCGGGCCGGCCGAGGCCTCCCGCAAAATCGAGGCAGGTGATGAAATCCTGGGAGTTGCCCAGGGAGAAGACGGTGAATTTGAGGATATCATCGACATGCAGCTCCGTTATGTCGTTCGTAAAATCAAAGGCGAGAAAGGCACCACCGTACGCCTTCTCATCCATCCCGCCGATACCGACCCCTCGGTGCGCAAGGAGGTCTCAATCGTCCGCGGCGAAGTCAAACTCACCGCCAATCTCGCCACCGCCCAATTGATCGAAGTCCCCACCGGCGTAGATCAAGTGCGGAAAATAGGCGTGATCCAGCTCCCCTCCTTCTATGGCAATATCGGACTGGGCGACAATCTAACCACCTCCTCTGCCGATATCGCGGAACTACTCAACAAATTGAAAAAAGGCGGCGCGGAGGGCATTATTCTGGATCTGCGCAATAACGGCGGCGGGCTACTCACCGAAGCCGTTCGGGTTGCGGGGCTCTTCATTCCCACCGGCCCGGTCGTTCAGGTTCGCGATAAAAACGGGCGCATTGATGTCTTGCCGGACAACGACCCCCGCCTGCTTTGGGATGGCCCCCTTGCAGTCCTCACCTCGCGCTTCAGCGCCTCTGCCTCCGAGATTGTCGCGGGAGCACTGCGCGACCACCGGCGAGCCCTCATAATTGGCAACTCCTCCACCCACGGAAAGGGAACCGTGCAGGAAGTCTACCACATGAATAACCGCCCCCTCTTCAGCTTCCTCCCACAATTCAGCCCACCGACCACCACCACCCGGTCCGTCGCCAGCAAAATAACGATCAAGCAATTCTACCTGCCCGGAGGGACCTCCACCCAACTCCAGGGCGTGCCCTCACACATTGCCCTGCCCTCCAGCAACGAATTCCTCCCCATCGGCGAATCCGACCTACCGCATGCCCTCCCCTGGAACAAAATCCCTGCCCTTGATTCCGCCATAGACTGGGCAAGCCTTGGCGTTGTTAGCGCAAACGACCCCGCCCTCTTCGAACGCCTCGGCCAAGCCAGCGAACAACGACAGGAAACCCTTGAAGAATTTGACTTCCTCAAGAAACAAATTGCCTGGCGGAAGGAGCGTTACGAACAAAAGTCCATCTCCATCAACCTCGCCAAAAGAGTCGCGAAAAAGATTGAGGACGAAGCCTACGCCAAGGAACTCAACGATACCTTTGAGGCGCTCCGGGAAAACAACTACACGACCCAAGAATTCCTGACCAAAATCAGCGAGGAACAGGAAGCGATCTCTGCGGAAAACCTAAGGGTTGATCCTGAAGCTGCCGCGGCCACGACTGAAACTGATACGGCGGAAGCTGCCGCCGAAGAAGAGGAAGCGGAACCAAGCTTTGATATCTATCTGCGGGAAACGGTCCGCATCATTGCGGATTGGGTGCAGCAGTTGTCACTACAAAACGATTCCCGCTTGGCGACCAAAGCCCCTTAGCACTTAATCCTTGGGGCGCTTGAATCGCCGGTTCGGGCCGAGGGCTTTAGCGCCTCCCGAGCCTTTGAAACTTTTTTTGCCAGCAAATTTCTTTCCCTCTTTGCCTTTATAGCCGTGCTTGAAACCACCCTTGCGCTTCTGAAAGGGCTTTCTGCCGGCACCAATCGATTGCGGACGGTCACTGTATGGCTCTGAATCCTCTGCGATCGTGACGCTCTCCCGCTTGTCCTCTTCCCGCAGCAGATGAAAAAGCCCACTCGCGATCTCGGTGGGTGTATGACCCGCATCCAAGAGGCGGTCCACCAGGTGCCCGTAACTACTTGCCTTGCCTGAGTCCAACAAGTCACGCACCCGGTCAAAGACCTTATCCGCCTTGTGTCCCTCAACTTCTTCCTGTGTGGGAATTCGGCAACGCGGAATCTGCTGCCGCGTGTAACGCTCAATCGCTTCCAGGCGATAAATGTCGCGCCCGTAAACAAAGGTGATGGATTTACCGGAACGACCCGCCCGGCCGGTGCGCCCAATGCGGTGCACATAATCTTCCGGATCATACGGTAAATCGTAGTTAAAGACCACGCTCACATCGTCCACATCCAGACCCCGCGCCGCCACATCGGTTGCCACCAGCATTTCCAAGTCCCCCTCCTTGAACTTGCGAAACACCCGCTCTCGCGAGCGCTGCGGAATATCCCCGTGAATGTGGTCTGCGAGATAACCCCGCGCCACCAAGGCCGCGGAAGCCTCCTCCACCATTTGCTTCGTATTACAAAAAACAATCCCCCGGGGCGCCGCCTCCAAGTCAAGCAATCGACACATCACTTCAATTTTTGAACGGTTGCGCACCTCGTAATAGCTCTGCTCAATCGTGTCTACGGTCAGCGCCGTGCGCTCGATGCTTATTTGCTGCGCGTCGCGGCTGAAGGCTTTGATCAGGCCACCGACCCCCTTGTTCATGGTCGCCGAGAAAAACAGAGTTTGGCGTTCCTTGGGCAACGCATCGAGAATCACCTCCATGTCATCGCGGAAACCCATATCCAGCATGCGATCCGCCTCATCAAGGATGCACATTTGTACCGACTCGCCCTTGAAATTACCACGTTTCATGTGATCCATCAAACGCCCCGGGGTTCCCACCACCACGTGCACGCCTCGACGCAGGGCCTTAATCTGGCGGTCCATCGGCGCGCCTCCATAAACCGGAATGGCGTTCAAGCCGGGTAAGGCCGCACCCAACCGGTGAATTTCCTGACAAACCTGCACTGCCAACTCGCGGGTCGGGCAGAGCACCAAAACCTGAGTCTCAAGCTTGGTAACATCCACTCCGTTCAAGGCCGGCAGCCCAAAGGCCGCGGTTTTGCCGGATCCGGTTTGCGAAAGCCCCACAATGTCGTGACCCGCCAAAGCCACCGGGATGGTCTGCGCTTGAATTGGTGAAGGCGACTCGAAGCCCAGCCGCTGAATCCCCTCAAGTAGCTCCGGGCATAGCCCAAGATCGGAAAATGTAGTCTGCATAAGTCGAGTCTAGGTTGGCTGTCGATTCCCCCAACCCTGGGTGGAAGATCACCGGAGCGGAAGTATTGGCGCGAGGCTGCACGTTTGGAGGCAAAGCACAAGCCGTGTTTATAATGGTTTTACCCGGCGCTGGGCGTGCAAGCCAAGCGCGCGCTATGCGGATAGCTTCCCAGGCATTTGACGAAAGAGCAGTGGCCCTCCAATTCCTTAAATGCCGCCTGCACCTCCGGGTCGGTGCGATGCCCGATGAGATCAATAAAGAAATAATAGTCCCAGGCTTTGCGGCGACTCGGGCGCGATTCGATTTTGCTCAAATTGATCCCCCGGCTCGCAAAGGCTTTCAAAGCTTTCTCAAGCGCGCCGCATTCATCCTTTAAGGAAAAGACCAAACTGGTTTTGTCCTGACCCTTCCCCAACGCCTGCGACTGTGTTTTGCCAACGACCAAGAAACGGGTAACGTTGTCCGTCTTGTCCTGAATCCCGCGCTGAACCACCGGCAGGTCATACAACTCTGCCGCTAATTCACTGGCAACCGCCGCCACAACCCGGCTGGACTTTGCCAACTTCACCGCATGTGCCGTACTGGAAGTGTCCACCAATTGCGCTTCCGGTAAATTGCGCTGTAACCATTCCCGGCACTGCCCCAACGCCTGATCTTTCGAATGGACCTCCCGGATCTCCGCCAGTGGCGACTGCGATATTAAACAGTGCTCGATCGGGAGATAAACCTGCGAGCAGATCGAAAGCTCCGAATCCACCAGCATATCCATCGAGTGAAAGACCGCTCCCTCCGTCGAATTCTCAATCGGAATGACTCCATAGTCCGCCTCATCCCGCTCCACTTCCACAAAGACATCCGCAATGGTTTTCATGGGTCGATAGTCCAGACTAACGCCGAAGTTGCGCACCGCCGCTTGATGCGTGTAGGTCGCTTCCGGTCCAAGGTACGCAATCACCAGTTTTTTCTCAAGGGCGATGGAGGCGGAAATCACCTCCCGGTAGATTGCCCGCAGCGCGGCGGCACTGAGGGTGCCTTCATCGAGCGCTGCAATTTTTTCCATAACCTGCGCCTCGCGTGAAGGATCGTAATAAGGCGCCCCGTTCTCGTGCTTGATCTTCCCGATCGCGCCCGCCTCTTCGACCCGCGCGTTCAGCAAACGCACCATCTCGCGGTCAATTGCATCGATGGCCTCACGGTGGGAGCGGAGTTTTTCGTTGATTTCGTCTGACATATTACTGCTCCTCTTCGATGGATTCAGCGACGACCTCGGCCGCATCGCTTTCGGTGTTTTCCTTTTGCCACTCAATTTCGGCATATTCTTGACTCAAAGGCAATTCATCAGGGCGCGGTTCCTCCGCCAGTCCCACATCACCGTCCGTCGGCTCAGGGGCAGGGTTTTCTCCCGCACGCATCCAGTCATCAATCTGGTGATGGCTCAAGACATCCGAGGCGGGCAACTGATCCAATTCACGCAAGCCCGTAAATTCCAGAAAATGATCGGTGGTGCCATACTGGATAGGCCGACCGGGCAACTCCGCCCGCCCGGTAACCTGCGCCAATTCATGCTCTATCAGACGATTCAAGGCGCTATCTGCCGAAACGCCACGGATCGCCTCGATCTCCGCTCGCGTAACCGGTTGGCGGTATGCGACAATCGAAAGCGTCTCCAGTGCAGCCGGACTTAGCTTGAGGGGGCGCGGCTCCTTTCGAAGCATGCGTACAAATTCCGCATGCACCGGAGCGGTCATGACCTGATATCCATTGGGGCCCTCGACGATGCGATAGGCTTTATCTTCCGCTTCTGCCGCCTCCATCAGCGCGTTCAAAGCCTCCCGGATTTCAGCCGTTTTGACCAAGGCGGGCAAGGCATCCGGGTCCTCCGCATCTGCCTCCGCCTCAGCGGCCTCTGTTTGCTCGCGATGATAGCGGGCAAAGACCTCCCCAAAAGTTTTCAGGGTGATCGGCTCTGCGGTTGAAAGAAGCAACGCTTCGAGCGTTTTGTTTAGATCAAATTCCATAGGCTTGTTGAATAAACAAATCTAACTTTTGGACTATGAACAGTAAAAAACAGCCTCCTTATTGTAGCATGCTTGTATTTGCGGGGTTGCCTTTCTGTAGGCTTCCTCACTAAAACTAGTGTTTAATATGCCTGACAATAACATCCGCCCCCATTCCTCGGTCGTTGTCGACGGCCCGGATCGCGCTCCCGCCCGTGCCATGCTGCGCGCGGTTGGATTTGATGATGCCGATTTTAAAAAACCGCAGGTCGCAGTTGCGAGCTCCCCGAGTAATATGACCCCCTGCAATGTCCACCTCGGGGAACTTGGTGAACATGCCTCCCATGGCATCAATGCCGCCGGGGGGCGCGCCGTCAGCTTTAACACCATTACGGTTACGGACGGCATCAGCATGGGAACCAAAGGCATGCGCTACAGCCTCGTCTCCCGCGACGTCATTGCGGATTCCATTGAAACCGCCTGCGCCGCCGAAGGTTTTGACGGCTTGGTCGCGATCGGCGGCTGTGACAAAAACATGCCCGGTGCCATGATCGCGATTGCACGGCTCAACCGCCCCGCCGTCTTTGTTTATGGCGGGACGATTTTACCTGGCTTCCGGCCGGAGGATAAGGAAGAGTGCAAGCCGATGGACATCGTTTCGGTCTTTGAGGCGGTGGGGAAGCACGCCAAGGGCGAACTGACGGACGACGAACTCAAGGAAGTTGAAAAATACGCCATCCCCGGCCCCGGATCCTGTGGTGGTATGTATACCGCCAATACCATGGCAAGCGCCATCGAAGCTCTAGGCATGAGCCTCCCGGGCAGTAGCGCCCAAGTTGCGGTGGGCGAAGCCAAACGCCGCGATTGCGAAGAGGCCGGCGCCGCCGTTGTCAAAATGTTGGAATCGGGACTGCAGCCCCGCGATATAATGACCCGCAAGGCCTTTGAAAACGCCATCACCACCTGCCTGGCCCTCGGGGGCTCCACCAACCTAATTCTGCACCTCCTTGCCATCGCCGATGCCGCCGAAGTCGAGCTGAGCATCGACGATTTTGCGACGATTGGCGAACGCATCCCCCTCCTCGCAGATGTTAAACCCTTCGGGAAATATAACATGAGCCACCTCATCCGAATCGGGGGCATCCGCCCCATGATGAAGTTGCTCCTCGACCGCGGCCTCCTGCATGGCGATTGCCTCACCGTGACTGGCCAAACGATCGCAGCATCCCTCGCAGATGAGCAGCCCTACGGGGCCTACCCCGAAGAACAGGACATCATCCACCCCTGGGATGACCCCATCAAAGAGAGCACCCATCTGCGCATCCTGCGCGGCAACCTCGCGCCGGGGGCCGCGGTTGGCAAAATCACCGGCAAAGAAGGGCTTTATTTCAAAGGCTGCGCCAAAGTTTATGAGGGCGAGGAAGAAGCCCTTGTCGGTATCCTGCGCGGCGATGTCGTGAAAGGCGACGTGGTCGTGATCCGCAATGAAGGTCCGGTCGGCGGACCGGGCATGCGCGAAATGCTTTCCCCCACCAGCGCAGTGGCAGGCCGCGGACTGATCAAGGACGTCGCCCTCATCACCGACGGGCGTTTCTCGGGCGGGAGTCATGGCTTTGACGTGGGACACATCACGCCCGAAGCGGCCTGCGGCGGCCCCATCGGGATCGTCCAAAACGGTGACTTCATCGAAATCGACGCCGTTACCAACACCATTAACCTCTGTATTGAGCCCGCCGAATATGACCGCCGGATGGCGGCCTTTAAACCACGAGGCCCCGGCACCCGACGCGGCGTCCTCGGCAAATACGCCGCCCTCGTCGCCACCGCTTCCGAAGGTGCCGTCACCGACAAAAACCTTTAAACGCCCGCAAGTACGCTCCCATTTATGTCCTGGCAACGCTTCACAAAATACCACCTCCTCCTCCAAGAACTCGGCTTTGCGCTCGATATCAGTCGTATTGATTTTCCGGATGACTACCTCGGCGCGATGGAATCCCGCATGCAGGACGCCTTTGCTGCAATGGCGGATCTCGAGGCGGGCAGCCTTGCCAACCCCGATGAAAACCGCCAGGTGGGTCATTACTGGTTGCGCGACGCCAACCTCGCCCCCAACCCTGAAATCTGTGCCGCCATCGAAGCATGCCTCGCGGAGATCCACCGCCTCGCCGCCTGCGTCCATTCCGGAGAAATGCAAGGCAGCGACGGCCCATTCGCGCATTGCCTCATTATCGGGATCGGCGGCTCGGCGCTTGGCCCTCAGTTTGTCGCGGACGCCTTGGGTTGCCCCAAGCGCGATAAGCTAAAACTCCACTTTTTTGACAACACCGATCCGGATGGAATGGATCGCACCCTTGCGGCGTTGGACGGGCAACTCGGTAAAACCCTGGCTTTGGTCATTTCAAAATCAGGGGGCACTGCCGAAACCCGCAATGGGATGCTTGAGGCTCAGGCGGCTTATCGCGCTGCCAATCTTGACTTCGCGAAACACGCCATTGCCATCACCGGCGCAGACTCAAAATTGGATCATCTCGCCAAAGCGGAAGGCTGGATTACCCGGCTCCCGATGTGGGACTGGGTCGGCGGACGCACCTCCGAGCTTGCCGCGGTTGGACTCCTCCCCGCCGCATTGCAGGGTATTGAGATTGACCGTATGCTGGCGGGTGCCGCCGCGATGGACGCCGCCACCCGCAACCGCGAAACGTTGCAGAACCCCGCCGCCCTTTTGGCACTTATGTGGTACTACGCCACCGACGGCAAGGGTTCAAAGGACATGGTGGTCCTCCCCTACAAGGATCGCCTTATGCTTTTTTCAAAATACCTCCAACAACTCGTCATGGAATCGCTTGGCAAAGCCATGGACCTCGATGGCAAGCCCGTGCAACAAGGCATCGCCGTCTATGGAAACAAAGGCTCGACCGATCAGCACGCTTATGTCCAGCAGCTCCGGGAGGGCGTCCATAACTTCTTTGTGACCTTCATTGAAGTCCTCAAGGATCGCGACGGGGATTCTTTGGAGGTGGAGGATGCGATTACCACCGGTGATTACCTACAGGGTTTCTATCTCGGAACGCGCGATGCCCTTTATGAAAAAGGCCGCCAGTCCATCACCCTTACGCTCAACGAAGTAAACCCCGAGTCTGTGGGCCAATTGATTGCCCTCTTTGAACGTGCAGTCGGGTTCTATGCCAGCCTCGTGAACATCAACGCCTACCATCAGCCCGGCGTTGAAGCGGGCAAAAAAGCCGCCGCCGCTGTTTTGGAATTAGAAAGCGCCGCACTCGAGTTCCTGCGGGCACAACCCGGAAGATCCTTCAGCGCCCCACAGATGGCAGAAGCCCTCGGTCGTGCCGCAGACGCGGAGTCCCTCTATAAAATCCTTAACCGCCTCGCCGCCAACGACCGAGGCATTGGGACCGAGCCTGGAACCGATCTCGAAGCGACCACCTTTCACGCCGCTTAAACTGCAATCGTAACTCACCTGCAACCATGCAACGCCTTTCTTCCATTCTCCGCCTAGTCGCCCTTGCCGCTGCGATCAGCTCCATCGTTATATACTTTGCCGCTCGCAAGAGCCTTGCGGAAAAAGCCGAAGAAGTGCGCCTTGCCGAGCGCGCCAATGAGGCCTTGGTCAAGGAATTGGATGACGCGGTTCTCGCCATTAAAAAACTGGAGGAACAAATCCAAAGCGAACGCAACGCCCTCGCAGTGGCAAAGCAAACACTGGGCGAAGCTCAGGCAAGCCTCCAATCCACTCTTCAGAGTGCCTCCATTACGGCAGCCAAATTAGAACGCGCTGAATCGCAAATACTTGGACAAAAGACCGAGCTGCATCAGTTGCGCGACAAATTGCTGAATGCCGAACGCAAAACATCCAGCACCAGCCAAGCCCTAGAAATCGAACGCCTTGAGGCCAGCATCCATGCCCTTAGCTCCGAAAACAAGCGCTTGAGCGAGGCCCTTGAGCGTGAGTCCTCCCTCCGCGCTTCAATAGAAGATTCACTTAAACCCCCGGTTCGCAAAACCGGCGCCCTCCTGGACCCAAATTATAAACCCTCCCTTGAGGAAAATAGCGCCCGCACAGAAATTGCCTCCATCAACCGCAAAAACCGCATTGTCGTTTTCTCGAGCCTGCCAACTCTGAAACTTGAAGCCGGGCACGAGGTGCGAATCCTTTCGAATCGCCAACTTTTAGGCACCGCCCGCATTTTCAAAGTTACTGATTCCTACATCGTTGCCAGCTTACTCGCAAATTTCAACGCCGAGCCCATTGACGCCGGCAGGATTGTTACCATTGCTCATTAATTAAATATTATGCACCTCAAAAAACTCAACCGTCTCTTCCTGCTCCTGATTCTAGGCCTTGGCACTTTGGCGCTCACCGCCTGCCTCGACAGTGATGTCGATGAACAAAATATCCCCTGGGGTCGTCCCAAAAGCTGGGAAGGCGGTGCGCCCGGCATGGGTGGCGGGGGAGCCAACTACTAAGTCCACGCTTCCCGCGATGCCGAACCCGTCCAATCCCGGTTGCCTCATTCTGGTAGCCACCCCCATCGGGAACCTAAGCGATATCTCAACCCGTGCGCAAGAAGCGCTGTCTCTGGCGGATTGCATTGCCTGCGAAGACACCCGCGTAACCGGTAAACTCCTCGCAAAACTTGGCATTGACCCCAAGCCCGAGCTCCTCTCTTACCGCAACGAAAATGAAAAAGCCCTCGCGCAACCGCTCGCCGAACGGATCGCCGAAGGTCAAAAAATCGTCCTTGTTGCCGATGCCGGAACCCCCGCAATCAGCGACCCCGGCTTTCGCTTGGTGCGGGCCTGTCGGCAGCAGGGGCTACCCGTTACCGCAGTTCCTGGGCCCTGCGCTGCCGTCACCGCCCTCGCCCTTTCCGGACTCCCCAGCGATGGCTTTCTCTTTGTCGGGTTTCTCCCGCCCAAACGCGCCGCGCGCCGCCGCTTTTTTAATGAGCACAAGGATTTTGAATACTCGATAATCCTGTACGAATCCTGCCACCGCATCGCCAAATGTATGGATGATCTCGTTGAAACACTCGGTGCGGATCGCGCCATTAGCGTAGGCCGCGAATTGACCAAACTACACGAAACGGTTCACAGCGGCCCCGCTTCCGAGGTTCGGGAACGGGTCGCGCAAGCGAGCCAAAAAGGAGAATTTGTAATTACCATTGCCAAAAAGGACTATCTCCTCTAAAGTTTTTGAATGAATATTTTGCGCCACACCCTCCTTAAAATTTCATGTTTAACCGCGCTCTTTTG
>DKOX01000095.1 GCA_002470925.1 Opitutia bacterium UBA7350
ACGAATCGAAACGAATAAGCACGAGTGGGCTAGTTTGTTGCAATGAAACCGCGTAGTAGGCGGCCGCTGATTCTCAGCCGTTCATTTCGGCTGGAGGCGTTCTTATTGGCCCAGCAGGACCAACTCGTCGCGGTGAATCACCACTTCGGCGCTGGTCTTCCCCTCGTCCAGCATCGTTTGCAGACTCGGGTGACCGATGCGGCTGAGGCCCTGGGCGATTCCCTTGCCGTCCATATCCTCGACTCGCACCAGATCCCCCGCTTCAAACTCGCCCTCGCATTCAACTATGCCAACTGCCAGCAGGCTTTTGCCCCCGTTTTGGAGTGCTTCGGCGGCGCCGGCATCAACGCGGAGGGTGCCATTTAGCTGATCCAAAATCGCAATCCAGCGCTTGTGAGCCTGGACCGGTTTTTCGCTGGGCGGAAAGAAAGTCCCCACCGCTTCGCCCGCCAGGAGTTGATCGACCAAGCGGTCGTTCTCGCCACTCGTGATAATAACACCGCAACCCGCGCGTTGCGCGATCTTGGCGGCGGAAAGTTTACTCACCATTCCACCCACCGAGGTGGTTTGCTGGGTGCCCTTCGCCATTGCCTCGATTTCCGGTGTGATCGTGGGCACTTCCGGAATCACCGCACCGCCATGCTCCAGATCCATCAGTCCGGGAATGTTGGAAAGGATGCAGAGCCGGTCCGCATGCATCACGCTTGCCACTAGCGCCGAGAGCGTGTCGTTGTCGCCAAATTGGATTTCGCTCGCGCTGACGGTGTCGTTTTCATTCACCACCGGAACGATCCCGCGCTGCAGCAGTTGCTCGAGGGTGTTGCAAATGGCATTGTGGCGGTGACGGGTCCGCAAGTCCTCCCGCGTCAAAAGAATTTGTGCGACATTGAGCCCCAACGGGTCAAAGCCCTGCTGCCAGGTGTTCATCAGGATGGTTTGCCCGATCGAGGCACAGGCCTGCAGGGTCGCCAAATCCTTGGGACGGGTCTCCAGACCGAGTTTCCCCATGCCCAATCCAATCGAGCCGGAACTCACCAGCACCACTTCCATCCCGTGCTCCCGCAGTTGCCCCACTTGTCGGCACAGGGTTGCGATGCGCGCCGTGTCGAGTTGTCCAATCCCGCAGGTGAGCACTCCCGTGCCCAGTTTGATGACGACCCGCTTCGACTGTGAGAACGCGTTCAAAATAACTATTCCGGTCGCGTGAACCGCCTCAGACCGATTTTAAATCGGCCTCCTTCTTCGCCAATTGTTCATTGATTTTGGCAATGAAAGCATCGTGCTCGTTTTGGATCTCCTTCTCATGGCGTTTGACATCATCCTCCGAGAGACCGTCCTCTTTGGCGGCTTTCAGGAGATCGAGGGCATCGCGACGCGCCTGCCGGATTCGCACGCGTCCGTCTTCCGCCATCCCTCCCGCCTGCTTGGCGAGGTCTGCGCGGCGCTCACCGGTCAATTCCGGTACCGGCACCCGCAGGATGCCGCCGTCCACCAACGGATTGAATCCGAGGTTCGCATCGATGATTCCTTTTTCCACCTCGCGCACCACGCTCTTGTCCCAGGGCTGCACCATGATCGTGCGGGCGTCCGGGGTTGTGACGGCCGCCACTTCCTTGAGCGAGACCGTGCTCCCATAGGCGTCCACCTTGACGCTGTCCAGCATCGCGGGACTGGCCTTGCCGGTGTGGAGGCTGCCAAATTGATTTAAAGTATACTCGATGGCCTTTTCCAGATCAGCTTTGAGTGCGGCGAGGATTTCTTTGGGTTCCATATCGTTGTTATCGGTTCAAATAAAGAGGGTAGGGTTTTGAGAAATCTTAATCGTCGACCCGCGTGCCGATCGACTCGCCCATTACCGCGCGGTAAATCGAGCCGGGTTCGCGCATACTGAAGACCAAGACCGGCATCTTGTTTTCCATGCAGAGCGAGAAGGCCGTCGAATCCATTACATTCAATTGCTCGCGCAGCGCGTCGATATAGCGCAGGCTTTCGTATTTCACCGCGTCCTCGTGCTTCGCCGGATCCTTGTCGTAAATACCGTCCACCTTCGTGGCTTTCATCAGCATATTTGCCCCGATTTCACTCGCCCGCAGCGCCGCGCAGGTGTCGGTTGAAAAATACGGATTCCCGGTGCCCCCCGCGAAAATCACGACCCGTCCGCGCTCCAAATGCCGGGTGGCACGACGCACAATGAAAGGTTCCGCCAGTTTATCCATTGGGATCGCACTCTGCAGACGGACTGTTACGCCCATTTTCTCAAGGCAATCCATAATCGCCAGGCCGTTGATCACGGTCGCCAGCATCCCCATATAATCACCGGTAGTGCGATCCACCCCCTTTAATTCCGAACCGCTCAGGCCCCGGAAGATATTTCCGCCGCCGATCACCAGACCGACCTGTACCCCGATATCGTAGACCTTTTTAACCTCCGTGCATATTTCCGTCAAAATCGCGGGACTGATCGGTTCACCGTCCTCTGTATTTCGCAGGACTTCACCGCTCAGCTTCAGAACGATACGTTTATATCTCGGGTTGGGTTTTTCGGAATCACTGGCACTCATTAAAAGGGTGTTAAACGCCCAAAT
>DKOX01000003.1 GCA_002470925.1 Opitutia bacterium UBA7350
GTTTTTGCGAAGGATGTGATTCTACACATCATTCGTTTGCTCGGGACACAGGGCGGCACTGGTTTTGCCTATGAATACGGTGGTTCAACCTTTGACGCAATGAGCATGGAAGAACGCATGACGGTCTGCAACATGTCGATTGAAGGCGGGGCGCGGGTCGGATACGTCAATCCCGATGCCACCACCTTTGAATACTTGAAGGGCCGTCCATACTCACCGCAGGGTGCGGCATGGGATGAGGCGGTAGCGGAGTGGACCGCTTTTGCTTCCGATTCCGATTGTTCCTATGACGATGTCGTGAATATTGACGCATCCGAGATCCAGCCAACCGTGACCTGGGGCATCACACCGGGGCAGGGAGTTGGCATTGAGGAATGCATCCCCACGATTGAGGGGGGCGCGACTGATTCGGAGCGTGAATCAATCCGGGAGGCATTGGAGTACATGGAATTTGAAGGTGGAAGCCCGGTGAAGGGGAAGCGCATCGACGTTGCTTTCATTGGTTCCTGCACGAACGGACGCCTGAGTGATTTGCAGGAAGTGGCGAATCACATCAAGGGTCACAAGGTTGCGGAGGGCGTGCAGGGTATCGTGGTGCCGGGTTCGCAGGTCGTGGCGCAAATCGCGGAACAACTCGGCTTGGATACAATTTTTAAGGAAGCGGGGTTTGAATGGCGCGGCGCGGGTTGCTCGATGTGCCTGGCGATGAATCCTGACAAGCTGGTGGGCAATCAATTGTGCGCCAGTTCCTCGAACCGCAATTTCAAGGGTCGCCAGGGATCGCCTACCGGCCGCACGATGTTGATGAGCCCGCTCATGGTGGCGGCGGCGGCGGTAAGCGGCGAAGTCGCGGACGCCCGCAAGGTCTTTGAGGTAAAGGTAGCCTAAGTATCATTCATCCGGAGAAAATTTATTATGCCAAGTGAACCGATAACCAGTGTAAGCTCCCGCGCGGTCTTCGTGCCGGGGGATGATATCGATACCGACCGCATCATCCCGGCGCGTTTTATGAAGTGCATCACCTTTGATGGATTGGGCGAGTATCTCTTTCACGATGTGCGGAAGGATGAAGGGGGCGCTGAAAAAGCCCACAATTTGAACGATCCGCGCTTTGCGGGGGCGGGTATTATTTTGAGCGGCAACAATTTTGGTTGTGGCAGTTCGCGGGAGCACGCGCCACAGGCGATCCAACGCGCCGGTTACAACGCCATCATCGCGGGGAGTTATGCCGAAATCTTTTTTGGGAATTCCACGAACCTCGGGATTGTATGTGTGACGGCAGGGGATGCCGAACGCGAGGCGCTTGCGGCGGCGGTCGAAGCGGACCCTTCGCTCGAAGTGACGATTGATATTGATGCGGGTGAAATACGCTACGGCGATGATTGCATCCCCTGTGAAATCAAGGCGAATGCCCGGGAGAGTTTAATGAGCGGAAACTACGATCCGTTGGACGAATTGCTCAGTGGAGCGGATGCAGTCGATACCGTTGCAGGTGCCCTTAGTTATATGGGGCGGACCTAGGAACATTTTCTCAATTTCGAACTCCGATACGGCAGGCGGTCAGTCCTTTTAAAAATTATGGATCTTCTCACCAATGCCGGAATTTTTCTTTATCCCCTCGCACTGTGTTCCTTTGTGGCGGTTGCGATCACGATTGAGCGCCTGCTGGCGCTGCGCGATTCCCGGGTAATGCCGGGTCATTTGCTGGCGGCTTTTTTGGCGCACGATCTGGATAATCTGCAAGGGGATGCCGGTTCGGTTGCCGGTCGTATCATTGCCTTTAACAAGGAACGCCGCCCTGATGTGGAAGGGCTCAATGCCTTTGCGCGTTTGGAGGTGAGCCGGATGGAGCGGGGGATCTTTTTGTTGGAGGTGGTGATCGGGGTGGCACCGCTCCTGGGCTTGCTCGGCACGGTGACGGGTCTCACGCAGGTCTTCAGTGGGTTTTCGGCGGACACCGGCTTGCCGGAACCGGCGGCCTTCATTCGGGGGATCGCGCTGGCTTTGAACACCACCATTTTGGGGCTGGCGATTGCGATTCCGGCACTCGTGGCGCACGCTTATCTCCTGCGACGGGTTGAATCGCTCGCGGCACGCATCAGTATGGCGGTGCAGGTGCTTATTAATGAAAAACCCCGTGCTTAAAGTTTGGCCCCCGATACGATGAGTTTACTCCAACGCCGCCGTCATGGTCCCACGATTAATATCGTGCCCTTGGTGGATGTGCTGACGGTTTTGCTTTTTTTCTTTTTGGTAACGATGCAGTTTCGCCAAGTGACGGCGCTCAATATAACGGCGCCTGAGATTGAAACAGCGGGGAAAAACAAGATCGATGAACAGGTGATCCTGGCGGTCGATGCCGAGGGGGCGTTCTTTTTGAATGACCAGCGCCTTGAAAAGGAGGCGCTCGATGCGGCGCTGCAGGTCGCGGGAGAAGTCACGCCGGAAATCCCGGTGCTCTTAATGGCGGATGAGGAGGCACCCCTCAAGCATGTGACCGAGGTGATGGATCTTTGCCGGAAGAACCGTTTGAACAAGATTCGCCTGCAATCGCGCTAGTTGGCAATCCAACGGAGGCCGAGACCGATCCAGAGCGGGATCGTTACGAAGCTCAGGCAGGTGGTGACGAGTGCGAGCTTGAGGACAATGACGGGGGCGCCACCGTAATGCCGTGCCAGCACGACGGGGAAGATCGCGCAGGGCATGGCGGCTTGAACAACGAGCACGCGTTGCAGCTCGGTGGTGGCCGGCAAGAGGAGGGCCAGCGCGATGAAGGCAAGCGGCAGGATGAGTACGCGAAGGGTGAGTCCGCCGATGAGAAAGCCCCGGTGCTCGCGGAAGTTGAGACCCTTGAAGAGGTCGGCAAAGGTGACTCCGATGAGGATTAAGGCGATGGGAATAGCGCAGGCCCCCAGCATATCAAAGATGCCGAAGCAGAATTTCGGCAGGTAGGCGCTCCAACCCAGCGCGTTTACCGGGACCGCGATGAGGATTGCGATGACGGGGCCGCTCATAACCCGCTGCCAGAGGGGTTTGGAATCATGTGCCGAAAGGATAAAACCAACCCCCAGAACCCACATCGCAATTTCAACCCCGAGGTTATAGACAATGAGCACCCCGCTGGTTTCCCGTTCAAAGAGAGCCGCCATAATGGGAATGGGCAGGTAGCCATAGTTATACATACCGGTGGAGAGTGAGAAGGTCCGTCGCTCGCTGGAGTTCCCCCATTGAAAGCGTCGGGCAATCCAGAGCGCGAGACCCATTCCCACCGCCACGGTGGAAAATCCCAGAAGGGGTGGCAGGAGAAGGTTTTCCGCTTTGCGAAGCGCGGGGTTTTCGAGGATCAGAGAAAAGAAGAGCGCTGGAAAGAGGAGATTCAGCATGATGGCCATCAGACTGGAGTCGGCAGACTTTTCAATCCAGCCGAGCCGGCGGGCGAGAAAGCCGAGGGCGATCGTCAGAAAGATCGGCAGGATGGCGGTAAAAATGAGTGTGGTCATTGCTGGAATAAAAGCGGCTATTGTGAATGTTCTGTGGTGATAGGACAAGCGGATCTTGAAAAGCCTTTGCGGGGATTGCCTTTTCAACTTGCGGACTTAAATAAAGGATATGTCGAAAGATTGGGAACGGGCTTACGCGGAGGGCGACACCCCTTGGGATAAAGGGTCGGCGGCGCCGCCCTTGGTAGAGTATTTGAAAGGTCACCAAATCGCGGGTCGGGCATTGGTACCGGGATGCGGGACGGGGCACGATGCGCGGGTTTTGGCAGCAGCGGGGGCGGAGGTGACGGGGATGGACCTTGCGCCGCGTGCCTTGGCAAGGGCCCGCAAAAGCGCGGGTGCGGATACGGTGCGATGGGTGGAAGGTGATTTCCTAAGGTTGGATGCGGAGGAACGGGATGCGTATGACTGGGTAGTAGAACATACCTGTCTGTGCGCCATTGATCCTGCGCAACGCGAGACCTATGTGCAAAGTGTGCGAGGGGCGCTCAAGGTCGGAGGTTTTTATTGGGCGGTTTTCTTTCGGGAGGTCAGCCATTATGATGGTTCCGGCCCGCCGCATCCGATCGACGCCGCGGAAATCGATATCCTTTTTGCGAAGGGTTTTGAGTTGATCCAATGCTACACTCCGGAGCGCACGTATTCCTGTCGCCCAAAAGGCTGCGAGGAGGTGCGCCTCTATCGCAGGGTTTAGAAAAACTGCATTTGGTCATCGCCCTGCGGGGTGGTGGGGCGGATGAGGCTGGAGTCGTGGTGCAGGGAACCGTTGACGCGGCTGCTGACTCCGTGGGCGGTCAAGCTGGTTTCGTTGGTGAATTGAATCGCTTCGGCCTTGTTGGTTTTATTGTTGAGCCAATCACGATGGGCGGCGGCGGGGATACAGACGGGCATCCGGTGATGGATTGCCTGCAACGATTCCTGAGCCTCGGTAGTGAGGATGACGCAATGTGCGGCGAAGGCGTCTTTTTCTGAGGGGAACCAAAGCCCCGCAAAATAAAGGACGGATTCGTCGGCGGGTGCGATATAGTGGGGTTGTTTGCGGACCCCATCGTTGAGCCATTCATAGAAACCGTTGGCGGGGATGAGGCAGCGTTTTTCTTCCCAGCTTTCTCGAAAACGCGGGGTGCTGTCGGCGGTCTCAAGGCGGGCGTTCACGTGAAAATTCTGAGGGGTGCGCAGGCCCCAATGCATGGGGGTAAGGATCTCCTCGCGCAGAGTCAGGATTTCCCGACCGGGTGAGATGTTGTAGTCCGGTTCGTATTCGAAGCCCTCCGGCATGTCACTCGCGAGGGTTTCAAGGAGTTTGTTTTTGCTTAGGTGAAGGGTGAAGCGGCCACACATGGTAATTTTGATTTTTTTGAGGTGGGGGTTTAACGGACGCCGGACCAGATCCGAAGGGATCTGAGGAAGAAGAGTTCAAGGGCCGCGGCTTGATTGAAATTGATTTCGAGCAGGCCGGCGCAGTGTTCGAGGGTGGTGATGACGCGGTGAAGGGCATTGGCGGGCAGACGGCCGGGGTTCAGCGTTTCAATTTCACGGGTGTAGTCGAGGGTAAGGCGCTCGATTTCGCCAAGGAGTTGTTTGCGAAAACCACGGCTAATGCCGGCTTCAATGGCATCTTTCTCGCTGGGGCCGATGTCTTCCGGGAGGCGTTCCTTTTGTCGTGTCCACGCTTCTTTGGTCAGTTTCTGAAGGAGTTGTTGGTAGCGCAGGTTTAATCCATACGCGCCCAATACCAGATGGGGTACGGATTTTTTACTGGGGCCTTGTAGGATACGGGAGAGCCACTCGCGGTATTGGCGGGTCCAGTCCTGCCAATCAGGATTTTGAATACCGCCGGCGAGGTCGGGAACGCGGAAGTTGAGGCAGCGGCTGCGGATCGTATCGAGCAGGTCGTAGGGGCGGGTAGTGAGGAGAAAGAGGGTCGTGCCAGCGGGCGGTTCCTCGAGGGTCTTCAGGAAAGCGTTGGCGGATTGCCGGTTCATACGGTCGGCCTCAAAAATAATACCGACTTTGCGACCGCCCTGGTTGGCGGATTTTTGAATGTCGATGACGAGGCGGCGCATGGAATTTTGCGGCCATTCGCCCTGACTGCGCTCGCTCTCGGAGCCGATTCGGATCATACGGGCTTTACCGCTCGGGCGCAGGGTAAAACAGTCGGGGTGGAGGAAGGGGTCTCGGTCGGTATTGAGGAGTTCGGCCGCGATGGCTTGAGCGATCGCTTCAATCGCCTCGAAGTTACTGCTGTGTAGCAGAATGCCGTGGCCGAGGCGTTCCTGTTGAATGGAACGTTCGAGCACCTGAACGGCGCGGCATTCGCGCAGGGCTTCAGGCAAGGCAAGGCTCAAGGACATCGCGGATTTTTTGATGAAGGGTTTCGGGGTCGAGGCTGGCGTCGAGGACGTGAATCCGGTCGGGTTCGCTCTGGGCGAGGTCGAGGTAGCCTTGCCGGACGGCTCGGAAGAATTCAAGGGGTTCGCGTTCCATGCGGTCGAGGGCACCCTTGCTGCGGGCCTGCACGCGCTGGAGTCCGATTGCGGGATCAAGGTCGAGCAGGAGGGTGCAATGCGGGCGGATCATTCCGGCGGCGAATTGATTGATGCTGGCGACTTCCGCGGGTTGGAGGGCACGGGCAACGCCTTGATAAACGGTGGTGGAATCGAGGTAGCGGTCACAAAGGACGATTTTACCGGCCTCGAGGGCGGGTTGGATTATTTCGCGGGCCAGTTGGGCGCGGCTGGCGGCAAAGAGGAGGAGTTCCGCCTGCGGGCACATCGCTTGCCCGGCTTGGTCGTGCTGGATGAGGTCACGCAGGGCTTCGCCGAGGGGAGTGCCGCCGGGTTCACGGGTCAGCAGGATCTCATGGCCGCGGGTTTGCAGGTAGTCCGCAAGGGCTTGGATCTGGGTTGATTTTCCGCACCCTTCACCGCCTTCGAAACTGATGAAATACCCGCTCATGTGTTCTTGGTTTACCAGGATTGAATAAAGGTGTTGAGATCCTCAAGCGTGGGGCTTTTGGCATTGCGAACATAGAAGCCGGAGGTGGCGACCGCGAGGGTCAGGGCGGCCTCGGGGGAGAGTCCCATCAGGCGGGCGGTGAGGAATCCGGCGTTGAAGTGATCACCGGCCCCCGTGGTGATTTTAGGGTTATCACAGAAGGGGCCTTCGGCGTAAGCGGCGCCTTCGGCGTTGGCGCAGACCGCGCATTCAATGGGATGGACTACCACGGTGTTGAGTGCCAGTGCCTCGCGGATGCGGCTCGCCTGTGTCTTTAAGTTTGCTTCTGATTTGGGGAGGGGCTCAAAGCCGAGCAGGGCGTCGACTTGTTCCGCCTCGCGATAATTGAGGCCAAGGACGACCTTTCCGAATTGCTCGAAGCGGCCGAAGATCTTGAGGACGCGGAGGAGGTCTTCGCGGGAACGTTTTTCGGGATCGGCGAGATCAAAGAAGAAGAGGCGGTCAGGATTTGCGTTTGCGGCGGGAAGGACCTGCTCGAGGAATCCCTCAAAGACTTCGGAGAGATAGGGGATCATGGTCCAGTTCACCATGCTGATGGAGTCCTGCTCGGAGAAAAGTTTGATGAGTGTTTCGAGGCCGATTTGCTGGAGAAGGAAGGGGAAGGTGATGGTCTCAAGGCTTCCGGTTGAGCCGAACATAATTTTGCCGTCCTTGAATTCAGCGGCATGGGTAACACCGGGATCGGCAAGGGTGATGGCCTCGGTCAAAGCGGCAAACTCACAGAAGAGGGGATGCACGGAATCTTTCCCGAGAGCGCCAATATAACGGACCTGCGCCCCAAGGCATCGCTGGGCATTCGCCATGAGGGGACCGTTACCACCGAGCTTGTCGACCACGGGAGCCCATTCAAGATTGGCGCTTTTGCCGGCCGCAGAACTGATCCGCGCCCCGAAATCCGCGATGGTTTCGATACGGGTGAAGTCTTTGCCCGGGCCGTTGCGCTGGGCAACGGGGTGCACGATTTTATCAACAAATCCGTCGATTCCAACGAGGGCCTTTTTGGTGGTGAGTGCGGGTGCGAGACGTTGCAGTTCTTCAAGCGTTTGTTTTTGATGATTCATATCAATGGTATAGACTAGAAGATTGTGACTGAAAGCAGGTGGCAAACTCTTTTACCGTGTAATTGCAGGCAGAATTTTTAAAGCGAGGGTGTTCATGGCTTGTCAAGTCACCTGACATGGGCGTTATTTATATTAGTTTTATGAATGCCCTGATAACACCGGATCTTTTTTTTATTCAGGCGGCGGCGAACGCCAACGTCTTCACTTACTTTGCGCAGTCCAACTTTGCGGGTAAGGTTATAATCCTGATTTTAGCCCTGTGCAGCGTGATTGCCTGGTCGGTCATGTTGGGGAAATACCTGGATTTATCGCGCCTGCGGGCGCAGAATCTGCGCTATGAACGTTTATTGAGCAAGGAGGGGCATTTGCTGGCGCTGGACCCCAGCCTGCCGGGCAAGGGCGCCGGGCCTTTCTACAACCTCGTGCGCGAAGGCTTGGAGGCATTTGCCCGCTACGGTGGGGATCTTGCGGACACAGACACCCACCGCGTGAGTTTGCGCATGGGGCATGTTGAAAACGCCCTGCAACGCGGCGTGGCGGAACAAACGGTGCGGTATGAAACCAAGATGGTGCTGCTGGGATCGATTGTGACAGGGGCGCCGTTCCTCGGTTTGCTGGGCACGGTATGGGGGGTGATGGATGCCTTTGGTGGAATGGCGGGTACTGGTTCGGCGAGTTTGCAGAGTCTCGCGCCGGGGGTTTCGGGCGCGCTCTTGACCACGGTTGCCGGCCTGGTGGTCGCAATCCCCTCGGTCTTCGGCTACAACTATCTGCTGCAGCAAACCAAGATCGCGGTGGTGGAACTGGAAAATTTTGCAAGCACGGTGGCGGACCGCATTGAGTTGGAGGCACAGGCCGCCGCCAATTCTTAGGAGCACTTTCTCATGGCACGTCGATTCCATCGTAAAGACCGCCTCTCGGCTCTAACCGAGATTAACGTCACACCCCTCATCGACCTCGCCTTTGCACTCCTCATTATCTTCATGATAACAACCCCGCTCCTGGAGCAGACCATCGAAGTCGACCTGCCGGTGGAATCGCCGAGCACGCAGGCCGTGGAACGCGAGGACTTTCAAAGCGTGAGCATCGATAAACAGGGTCGTTATTTTTGGGGTGAGCAGGCGGTCAGTCCCGCGCAACTTGCGGATCTATTGGACAGCTTTGCGCAACGGTCCGATCCGCCGGTCTTGAGTATTCGTGCCGATGCGGGCCTGCCATACCAACGGGTCATCACGGTCATTGACATGATCAAACAACGGAAACTTTCAAAAATCAGTCTCGACACCAAGGTCGATTAGAATGGTCATACGCCTTCCCAAAAACTCGCCTTTTTTGACTTCGCTCGTGTTGCACGCGGCGGCTTTGGTGGTGCTCTTGTTTTTTGTGTTGGTGGATTTCTTCAGGCCAAAAAAATCGGTGCATGTCTTTGAAGTGGTCAGCCTGCCGCAATCGCAAGCGGTAGAGGCAACCCCCACGGTGCAGGATCCGCCGAAACTTGATTTGCCTGACTTGAAGCCGATGCCCGCCAAGCCCCAGCCTGCGCCGCAACCCGCGCCGAAACCCGCGCCCCGCGAAATCATCAATATTTCCGATTTTCGAAAAAAGAACCCGCTCCCGAAACCGCGTCCCGCTCAACCCGCTGCCCGCCCGCCGGTTACAGTGCCGACCTTGAAGGTGCCGGATGCCGAGACCCCGCAAGTGCGCACCCCCTCCCGTGAACTGAGTCCGCAGCAGATTAACGCTTTGGCTAGTTATAATGCCCGTCTGCGACAGCGCCTCGATGCCGCCTGGAAAAAACCGGCAAACATCGGAGGTGTCCCGCTGGAGTTGAAGGTGATTTTTCAGGTCTCGGCCTCGGGGAATATTTCTCAGATTCGTTTTTCCCCGGGTTCGGGCAATGCCGCTTTTGACGCCTCGGTCCTTGCAGCCTTGCGCTCCGTGATCAACGCGGGGCCCACTCCGACCGGGCAGGCGCATACTTTTTCGATGAAATTCAGTCAGGACTGAGGGCGGGGAGTGAAATCGTGAAAGTGTTTGCGGGAGGGAGCGTGTCGGCTTCTATTTGCGGTATGAAAGGAAAGATGGGTCATTGGCTGAAGGCGATCCGTCCGGCGACGCTGCCGGCGGGAGCCGCTCCGGTTTTACTGGGGACGGCGCTGGCGCGGGCAGACGGGTTTTGGCTGCCTAGCGCGGCTTTGATATGCCTTGGATTCGCGCTCCTTGCGCAGGTGGGGTCGAATTTTGCGAATGATTATCTCGATGGAATTCGCGGAACGGACGGACCGGAGCGCCTGGGGCCGGAGCGTGCGGTGGGAGCGGGCCTGATAACACCGGGGGCGATGCGCGGGGCGGCCTTGCTCACGCTGGGGGCGGCTTTTTTACTGGGTTTGGCTTTGATTGCCTACGGCGGCTGGTGGTTGCTGGTCGTGGGGCTTGTGTGTGTGGCCGCCGCCTGGTGTTACACTGGCGGGCCTTATCCGCTCGCCTACCACGGCTGGGGCGATGTCGCGGTGGTTTTCTTTTTTGGGATCGTGGCGGTGCTTTGCACCTACTATGTGCAGGCGGGCGGGGCTTCTTTGGATGCGCTTCTCCTAGGGCTGGGTTCGGGGTTTTTGACCAATAACATCTTGGTGGTGAATAATTATCGCGATTTAGAGGCAGACCGGGCAGCGGGAAAACGGACTTTATTGGTGCGCCTGGGGGGTGATTTTGGGCGGATGCTCGCTTATTTTTCGGCATCGTTGGCAGCATCGGTGGTGGTTTGGCTGTGGATGCGCGGTTATGGGGTGGGCGTCCTCCTGGCATTGCTGCCCTGCGGCTGGAGTTTTATTTTGAGCAGGAGCCTGCGCAGAACCTCGGGTCGCGCTGCTTTTGGGGCGGCTTTGGGCAATGCGGGTCGGGTTGTGGCGCTTTATGGAATCCTGCTGGCGCTGGGAATCAGCCTTTGATATGCAAGTGGTTTGAAGGCTTGCCATTTGCGGGGGAGTGATCTTGCATCTTCCGCTTTTCAACCCTTAAGCAAATGATAGATACTTCCTTTTCAAATTTCCTACCGCTGGCCCAAGCTGCCCCGGGTGCCGGCATTGCCCAGTTTCTTCCCTTGATCCTGCTTTTTGCAGGGATGTGGTTCCTGATCATCGCGCCACAGCGCAAACGTCAAAAGGCGCACGACAAAATGATCACCGAGCTGAAAAGCGGGGACGCCATCATTACGAGCGGTGGTATTCACGGCACCATTACCAATGTTAAAGAGAATAGCTTCGTGCTGCGGATCGCGGATAACGTGAAGATCGAGCTTACCAAGCAATCAGTCGGGAGTCGCGTTAGTTCCAGCGATAACGCCGAGTAGTATTTTTCTAGCATAGCATCCATAACCCCAAGCAGGCCTCGACCATGTCCGGTAATATTCTTTGGAAATTCAGTTTAACTGCCCTCATCCTATGGTGGTGCGTTATCAGCATCACCCCTTTGCAGGATCGGCCCTTTGAGGATTATATCCGGAGTCAAGCGACCGCCGAGTTGGACGCCTTTGATGGATTGATGTCGCGGGCGGAGTCGCGGGTTGCTTCCGGAGCATCGAAGTCCTTGTTTGTGGCACTGCGTGAACTTGGAGTTGAGGAGGAAATCGACTATGCGGCATTTTTCCCGGAGATTGAAGTGCGCGACATCGCAAACCGCAACAAACGGAACGATGTGCTCCTAAAGCATTTGTTGAGCAGCGCGCAGAGCCAGTTGCGCTTGGGTCTGGACCTGAAGGGCGGCGTGGGTGTGACCATGAAAATCGACGAAGCGGCGCAAAGTGAACTGAGTAGTTATGAGCAGGCGGAGCAATTGGAAGATGCGATTGAAATTATGGCGGATCGCTTGGATGGCTCCGGCGTGGCGGAACCGGTGATACGTCCGCGCGGTAAGGACGCCATCGAAATCCAGATGCCGGGGGCATCGACCAAGCAGAACCCCGAGATTATCGATGTTATCAAGAAGCCCGCTCGTTTGGAATTTCGCGCGGTCCATGAAACCCTGGATCCATACACCACCGCATTAAAGGATTACCCGGTGGGTTATGAAGTGCTGGCAGAGGAGCGGGAAGACCGCATGACGGGTGAGATCACGGAACGCCGGATTTTTGTGAAACGCATACCGGAGGCCACCGGAGAGATTGTAGAGGATGCCTTTGCGGCGCAATCCACCACCGGTTCATTTGAGGTAAACCTCGTCATGACCGGTGAGGGTTCCAAGATTTTGCGTGCGGTGACAGAAAAAATGGTGGGCAAACCGCTGGCAATCGTGCTGGACGGGAAGTTGTATTCGGCCCCGGTGGTGAATTCGGTGCTCTCGCGGAATGCGCAAATCTCCGGCGGCTTCTCGCAGCGTGAAGCCTTTGACCTCGCCAATGTTTTGAATAACCCGCTCGCGGTGGAGTTGCGGGTCGACGAGATGTATGAAGTCGGTCCCTCGATGGCGGCGGGTGCGCGTGACAGTTCCATGAATGCGGTCAAATGGGGTGCGCTCCTGGTGGTGGCGTTTATGATCCTCTATTATTTCATCGGAGGATTCGTGGCAGTGCTTTCGGCGCTGGTAAACGTGGTGATGGTCCTCGGTGTGCTTTCGAGTCTGGGGGCGACCTTGACCCTGCCGGGTGTGGCGGCGCTGGTGCTGACGCTGGGGATGGGGGTCGATGCCAATATTTTGATCTTTGAGCGTTTGCGGGAGGAGTTGAAGCTTGGCAAATCGATTAAGAATGCCGCGGCGGGTGCGTTCCAGAAAGTGACTTCTACGATTGTGGACGCCAATGTGACAACCCTGATTACCGCAACGATTTTGATCTGGCTTGGCACCGGGCCGGTCAAGGGTTTCGGATATACCCTCGCGATCGGTATTTGCGCCTCAATTTTTTGTGCCCTGGTCGTTACACGCTTCCTGATCGATTTCTTGATTCACCGCGCCGGCGTCAAGCAGGTGCTCGGTTTGAAGCTTTTGGGTGAAATGAAGATCGATTTCTTGAAATACCGCCGTCCCGCCTTTTTGGCATCCTGGTCACTCGTGCTGGCAGGCGTGGTGAGCGTGGTGATGCACCATGACAATATCATGGGTATCGACTTTACCGGTGGTGACGAAATGACGATTGCCTTTGAGGAGAAGATCGAAGGAGGTGAACTGGATGCCGCTGCGGAGCAACTGGGCTTGGGTGAAGTCAATCCGGTCTACCAGACTTTGATCGGAGAGGAGCGTGAGGTGCTCAAGATCCAAACACGTTTTGACCAAAGCCGTGCGGTGCTGGAAGGTCTGCAAAATGCCTTCCCCGATGCGGGGCTTGAGGAAGAAGCGATCACGCAAATCGGGGCCTCGGTTTCGAGCAGCATCCAATGGAATGCGATTTGGTCGGTGATCGCGGCATTGGGTGGAATTTTGCTCTATGTGGCGTTGCGCTTCGAAATGGGGTATGGCATCGGAGCGGTTGTTGCGACGGTCCACGACGTGCTCATGACGGTCGGGATTTTTGTCTTGTTCGGAGCCCTCGGGATATTCGTCAGTGGTCAATTTACCGCCCCCATGTTGGCGGCCATTCTGATGATCGTGGGTTATTCCATCAATGACACCATTGTGGTCTTTGACCGCATTCGGGAGGAACTGGAATTGAACCCCGGCACGAATTTGCGGGCTATTATTGTGACCGCCATCAACCGCGTTTTCTCGCGCTCAATCCTGACCAGTCTGACCACTTTGTTGGCGGCAGTCTCGCTTTATGTTTTTGGAGCGGGGGTCATCAATGATTTTGCCTTCGTTTTCATCGTCGGTATTTTGACGGGAACCTTCTCTTCGATTTTCATCGCGAGTCCGGTATTCTACTGGTGGCACAAAGGGGATCGCCGACACGTCGAGGAGCGGGAACTGACTCCCAAAACCTACGAATGGCAGAGCAAAGAGGCCTAGCCTAGCAGCATTTCAGCGCGTTTGCCGGTTTGCAGGCGGTGATTTGGAGGTTTGGTCTTGCGGCGATTCGTTCATTTTGGGTACTGTGACTCTTTGCGCTCGAAGCGGAGCGATATTCCAAACCATGAACTGGACTACCCATGAATGTGACCCAACGGTTATCAAAGAACTTGAGCAGGGTCTTGGGCTGAATCGGGTGATTGCGGAATTGTTGGTGGAACGCGGGATTGAGACAGTCGCTGCGGCGGAGCGTTTCCTGCGGCCGCAACTTTCAGATTTGGAGGATCCCTTTGCCCTGACGAATCTAGAGGCTGCGGTGGATCGGATTGAAAGGGCGCTGGAGGCCCGTGAATCGGTGGTTGTTTTTGGAGACTATGATGTCGACGGGGTAACGAGCACCGTGCAACTCGTCAGTCTTTTGCGCTCGCTGGGCATGGAGCCTCGTTTTTCCGTGCCCCTGCGCTTGGAGGAAGGTTATGGCATGAGCCGCGAAGCGATTGACCGGGTGCTGGACGGCTCGGTGCCGGATCTATTTATTGCGCTGGATTGCGGGACGAATGCACATGAGGCGGTCTCGTATTTGCGCAAACTGGGCGCGGATGTGATCATTGTGGACCACCATCAGGCCAAGGAAAGGGTGCCGGAAGATTGCATTCTCGTGAATCCGCATGTGTATGACCGGGTGCGCGCGCCCTGGCGCAATCTGTGTACCGCAGGCCTCGTTTTTAAACTTTTGCACGGAATTTTAAAGCGGCGGCGTGAGGCCGAGGATGAACGGGTAAAGTCCCTGCATTTAAGGGATTATCTGGATTTGGTGGCGATGGGAACGATCGCGGATTTGGTGCCCCTGCAGGACGAGAATCGTATTTTAGCATGGTATGGATTACAGCATTTACGCGCGAACCGACGGGCTGGAATTCGGGCGCTTTGTGAGGTGAGTGGCCTGGCGGCCAGCCAACCGCTGGAAGGCACCGATGTTTCCTTTAAACTTGCACCGCGCATCAACGCCAGTGGGCGTCTTGCCGATGCCAGTAAACCGATTGAGTTGCTCTTGAGTTCCGACGAGGAGACATGTGGTGCAATCGCGCAGGAACTGGATGTAACCAATCGCGAACGGCAGGCAATCGAACGCAAAATTGCGGGGGAAGCTACCGCGCATGTGGAGGCTCATTATGCCGATGCGCCGGGAATTATTTTATACGACAAGGCCTGGCATCCGGGGGTAGTCGGAATTGTTGCGAGCCGGGTGAGCCGCCGTTTTCACAAGCCCTGTGTTGTTTTGGGCCGCGAGGGCAGTATGGCGAAAGGCTCGGGTCGCAGTGTGGTGGGCGTCGACTTGGTGCAAGTTTTTCAGCAATGCGATGATTTGCTGGAGCATTGGGGTGGCCATCCGATGGCGGCCGGTATTTCTCTGCCCGAGTCGGAGATTGAGGCGTTTCGCGAGCGTTTCATGGAGGCGTTGAACGAGCTTTGCCCCGAGGGAATGCCGGAACCGGAACTTGAGCTTTCGGCTTGGATCGAAGCGGGTGATTTGAATGCGAGCTTTTTGGAATCAATGGATCGTTTACAGCCTTTTGGTCAGGAGAACCGCCAACCGATCTTTGGATTGCGCGATATTGTGCTCGAGAAAGCTCCGCAGGCTTTTGCCAAGGGTGGGGGGAATTATCGTTTTGAACTACCGGCACCCGCAGGTGAAGGGCAGGGACTGGGTGGCGTGGCATGGCAGATGGATTCAATGCCGCTGGTTGGTGAGTCGGTGGACTTGGCTTTGCGTTTCGGGTGGAATTACTGGCGAAACGCGCGAAAACCCCAAGTAACCCTCCTGGACTGGCGTCCGACGGAGTAGGGCGGTCTTTATTTATCGACGCAAAATAGTAAGCGTTAAAACTAACATCAACCAAAGCACCCCACAAATTATGAAATCCCCAATACTTCATGCCTGCATTATTCTTTTTGTGGCAAATCTGCTTTTAGCAGAGGTCCAAATGCCAAATATTTTTGGCGACCACATGGTGTTGCAACGCGACCAGCTCAATCCGGTATGGGGCAAGGCGAATCCCGGTGAGCGAATCATCGTCAAAATCAATGGCCAAAGCCACGCGACTTACGCCGGTCCCGAGGGTCGTTGGGAAATCAAGCTCCGCGCCATGCCTGCCGGTGGTCCGCACGTGTTGGAAGTGCAGGCCGACAACCGCCTGCGTTTTGAGGACGTCATGATCGGAGAGGTTTGGCTCTGCTCGGGGCAGTCCAACATGGAATGGACTTTGAGTAATAGCGATGGTGGTGATTTGGAAATCCCGCTCGCGGATGAGCCTATGATCCGGATGATTTCTGTTCCAAAGGTTGGCACCCAGATTCCGCAGGATGATTTCAAGGGCCAATGGGAGCACGCAAGCCCCGCGGTAGCCGCGCATTTTTCGGCAGTGGGTTACCACTTTGGGCAACGCCTGAAACAGGCACTTGGAGTAACGATTGGGCTGATTGATAACGCTTGGGGTGGATCCGCCGCGGAGGCCTGGGTGCCCCGCGATGTTCTTGAGGCGGACGGTCACTTCGATGCTTATCTCGCTGAGTGGGATGCCAAGATCGCAGCTTACACCGATGCCGTGCATGCCAAAAAGATCGCTCTTTTTGAAGAATGGAAAGCCAATGGACGAAAGGGTCGCGCTCCCTGGCCCAGGGATATCCGCGCCGGACAGCATCGCCCCGCCAATTTATATAACGGAGTCTTGCATCCCATCATCGGCTACGGAATTCGGGGAGCCATCTGGTATCAGGGCGAAAGCAATGCCCGTCGCGCTGCGGCCTACAACCACCTCTTTCCACTGATGATTTCCACTTGGCGGGATCATTGGGAACAAGGCGACTTCCCCTTCTACTGGGTGCAACTCGCAGACTTCGGCAAGGAGCAAGCCGAACCCCAGCAGAACTCATCGTGGGCGGAATTGCGCGAAGCCCAAACCAATACCCTCGCGCTTCCCAATTCCGGACAAGCCGTCATTATTGATATTGGCGAAGGTCGCGATATTCACCCCCGCAATAAACGCACGGTGGGCGACCGCCTCGCCCGCCATGCTCTCGCGAAGGATTATGGTTACAACATTGCCTCGGAAAGCCCGCGCTTTTCCGGAATGCGCATCGAGAATGGCAAGGCAATAGTCACCTTCGATCACGTCAGCGCAGGGGGTCTTTACGCATTTGATGTACCGGAAGTCAAAGGCTTCGCCATTGCCGGAAGCGATGGCGTCTTTCGCTGGGCCAAGGCGCGTATTGAGGGCAAAAATCAGGTGGTGGTTTCAAGCCCTGGGATCGCCGAACCGGTTGCGGTGCG
>DKOX01000101.1 GCA_002470925.1 Opitutia bacterium UBA7350
CCATGAATCCGAAGCGCAGGGGCTTCGTGCACCTGTAGGTGGAGGTCTGAGGCGCCCGCCTCAAACATTGCTTCCAGCAGTTGATTCATTTCATACGCCATCGTTTCTGTGCTTTCTTTTGTTTGTTATACCTGAGTTTTAGTCGGCGTCGGAAACGGTTGCATGGAGCACCTCGTTGGGAGTTGTGACGCCTGCCAAGACTTTGCGAACCCCATCTTCACGCATGGTACGCATTCCGATTTCGCGAGCCTTATTGCGAAGCACTACCAAACTGGCTTCCTCATAAACCATTTGTTGCAACTCCTCATTCATGGTGAACATTTCAAAAATCCCGACCCGTCCCCGAAAACCGGTGCCGTTGCATTTAGGGCAACCTTTTCCAGACTTGAAAGTCGCTTCCAGAATTTGATCCTGACGAATGCCGAGGGAATTGAGGAGGCGTTCATCGGGTTCATCAGGCTGCTTGCATTCGGGGCAAATACGGCGCACAAGGCGCTGCGCCATCACCGCGCGCAAGGCTGCGGAAACAAGAAAGGGTTTAATCCCGATATCGACCAAACGACTGACCGCACTGGGGGCGTCATTGGTATGGAGGGTACTGAAAACCATGTGCCCGGTAAGAGAAGCATTGACCGCGATCTCGGCGGTTTCTTTATCGCGAATTTCCCCAACCATAATAATATTAGGGGCTTGGCGAAGCATCGAACGCAGGGCCGCAGAGAAAGTCATCCCGACATCGCGGCGCACCTGCACCTGATTGATGCCGCCCATTTCATATTCCACCGGATCCTCAACCGTAATGATTTTGCGGTCGGGGTGATTGATGTAGTTAAGGGCGGAATACAGAGTGGTGGATTTACCGGAACCGGTTGGACCGGTAACGAGAAAGATTCCGTCCGGCATGGAGATGATTCGCTCAAAGACAGCTTGGTCATCACTGAAAAACCCAAGCTCGGGAAGGCCGAGGCGCAGGCCTTCCTTGTCAAGAATACGCATGACGATACTTTCACCGTAGGCGGTGGGCAGGGTTGATACCCGCAAATCGATATCCTTCTCGCCAACCTTGATATTAATGCGCCCGTCCTGCGGTACACGCTTCTCCGCAATACTGACATTGGACATCAATTTGATCCGCGAAACGATGGAGGGCTGTAAACGCTTGGGTGGGTTCTCTACTTCGTGCAGGACGCCGTCGACGCGGTAGCGCACCCGAAAACGCTTTTCCAAGGGCTCCATGTGAATATCAGAGGCGCGTCGTTGGATCGCCTCGGTTATAACCATCTGCACGTATTTAATGATGGGGGCCTCTTCTTCTGAAATTTCGCCTTCATCAAAGACCTTTACCTCAAGGCCCTCACGTTGCTCCTCGCCCTCATGAATGCCCTCAAAAATTTCATCAACCTCCCCGGCCTGCGCGCTCTCATAATATTGATGAATCGAACCCTCAATTGATTCAAGCGTTGCCACACGGCTCACCACCGAGCGTTGTACCACGTGACTGATACTATCGATCCCGTCCATGTCGAGAGGGTCGCAAATCGCGAGGTGTAATTCACGCTCGTCCATCTCAAGGGGAAAGACCTTGTAGCGATTCGCCAACTCAAAAGGCACGAGTTCCAACAACTCACCCCTTACACGCACCTCGCTTAATTCCACAACCTCCATTGCGAACTCGTCCGCCAGAGCCTGTGCGATATCTGCTTGTGTGCACTTGTGATCCTTGATTAGCAAATCCAGCGCCACGCTGTCCACTTCCGCATCGCCGTCCTCGTCTAACGCAGCAGCACGGGCATGCTCGACACTGTCGGCATCCACTATCTTTTTATCAATTAAAAGCTGAAGAACAAAATCGTCGGATGAAGTCACAGAATATAAAACAAGTATTAAGGTATGAACTTTTAGGGCTTAAAATCTAACGTGCAACACTGATCAGGAATTCCGCGTTGCTTTTGGTCTTTTTGATACGCTGAATGAGCATTTCCATCGCATCCGTAGAAGGTATGCCTTTCATAGCGCGACGCAATGAATAAATCTTGAGCATTTCATCCGGGTGATAGAGCAACTCTTCCTTGCGGGTTCCGCTCTTGTCCATGCTCAAGGCCGGGAAGATACGTTTATCCGACAAGCCCCGATCCAGGTGCAACTCCATATTACCCGTACCCTTAAATTCCTCAAAAATCACTTCGTCCATTTTACTACCGGTCTCTACCAACGCCGTGCCGAGAATCGTGAGGCTCCCTCCATCTTCAATGTTACGGGCGGAACCAAAGAAACGCTTGGGTTTCTGCAGGGCATTCGCCTCCACCCCACCCGATAAGATCTTACCGCTGTTGGGCATCATGGTGTTGTAGGCGCGAGCCAAACGCGTAATTGAATCGAGCAGGATGATGACGTCCTCACCCACTTCCACCATGCGGCGCGCCTTCTCAATCACCATTTCCGCGGCGTGTACGTGGCTCTCCGCCGATTCATCAAAAGTAGAACTAATGATCTCTGCCTCGACCTGACGCCGGAAGTCAGTCACTTCTTCAGGTCGTTCATCAATCAAAAGAATGATAAGGTGTGCCTTCGGGCAATTCGCCTTGATGGCATTCGCCATGCCCTGCAGGAGGACGGTCTTTCCGGTTCGCGGTGGGGCCACAATCAAGCCACGCTGACCATAGCCCACCGGAGTGAGGCAATCCACCACCCGCATGGAAAGGTTGTCCCACTTGGCATCGCCCCCCGTTTCCATTAAAATACGCTCGGTGGGATAATACGGCACCCGCTCCTTAAAGGGAACAATCTCGCTCAAGGTATCGGGATCCCGACCCATGACCTCCAAGGCAGCGATCACAAAGGGACAGGTTTCGGTCTCGCGGCGCGGGTGAAGGCGCGCCTTCACAATGTGGCCGGCTTGCAGACCATATTGCTTGATCAGGGTTTGCGGCACAAAAGCGCTCTGCGAAACCACGCGGTAATTATCGCGCTCGTATACCAAGAGACCACCGGCCTCATCTTCAAGCAAATCAAGCACGCCCACCGTTTCAATGCACTTCTTTTGCTCAAAAGCATCTGCAAGCAAGGCATTGACCAACTGTTCGCGATTGGGCGCGTTGGGGATGTCCACCGATCCTTTCTCCGCCGCTTCCCGCAGTTCCGGAAGTGGCATATTATAGATCTCAGTAAAATCACATACACTAGCTTTCGCAGGTTCTAAACCGTCGACCAATGACTGTAAGGCTTCGAAATTTTCAAATGCTTCGAAATTCGGCAAATCGCCCAAGTCCAAAGTCGAACCCTCCTCGCCGGGGGCCTTCTTTTTATTCTGCCAACGGTTTCGCGCCCGACCCTTCTGGTTTTTCTTAGCCTTCTGGAAGCGATTCTGATTCGTATTTCCATTGCCGCGGCGTCCGGAATTGCGATTCCCGGAAGGCTCCCCCTCCGGTGCATCACTATTGGATTTGGGTTTTTCAGACGCGGCGGTCTCGCTTTCGCTTTGCATCATCGCCTCGTAAGCAACTCCGGTTACAGCCCCGTCATCCGCAGGGACAGGCGCCGCTTCTTCATTTTGCGTGCGCTTTCTCGCCCCACGCCGGACTGTTTTGCGCGGCGTCTTAGGTGCCGCTCCCGCATCGAAATCCAAGGGGTTGCTACTGGACAAGGGTGTATCCGATTCACTCATATACATTTGGGTTTTAGGGATCAAGAGTGTTCAGCCCGACAAAAAAGTGCTTACCATTCTGCGATTAGGCCGAGCGTTTGCTCTTTTAAAAATTCAAGACTACCGGCGTTTGTTATAACATAATCCGCTCGCCCCATTTTCTCAGACAAAGCCATTTGCCGTTTGGAACGTTGTTCAATTGCAACCTTTGAAAACCCCCGAAGGGCCATTCGGGCAATCACAATTGCTTCCGGACAGGTAACACAAACACTAAAATCAAACTCCTTTTCAAGCCTTTTCTCAAATAACAGCGGGATCTCAATGACCCAATTCGACCCGGGATCTCCTTGCATCGCCGCAAGCCATTGCTCTCGCACCCGAGGATGCAGCAACGCCTCCAGCCATTCCAATTCCCCGGGCTCCGCGAAAACTGTCTCCGCCACCGCACTGCGATCCACGCGACCCTCCACATTAAAAACCGCCCCACCCCAGCGCTCCCGCACCGCTTGAATCACCGCCTCATTCGAGGCGAGCAAGTCCTGCACCAGCGCGTCCGCCGATAAAACTGCCCAGCCCGCCTCCGCAAAAAAACACGCTACCGAGCTTTTACCACAGCCTATCCCGCCCGTAAGACCAATACGATACCCGCGGTCGCTCCCTTGCATCGCTGTTGTTTTGTTTTTCAAAAGCGCAATTATTTTATGATGGACGGTTAAATTTTACTTATTAGGTTTTAAACCCCTATGCTTGCGACCACTCAATCAGCCGCCCTGCTTGGAATAGAAGCCTACCCCGTTCAAGTAGAGGTCAATACCGGGGAGGTGGGCGAGCTTAAATTTATTCTTGTAGGACTCCCCGATGCCGCGGTCAAGGAATCACAGGACCGCGTTTTTTCCGCGATCAGCAATAGCGGGTATCGCCAGCCCGAAACCCGCACCACGGTAAATCTCGCGCCTGGCGACCTCCGCAAGGAAGGCCCCGCATACGATTTACCCATTGCGCTGGGTGTCCTCGCCGCCATGAAACAATGCGAGGCCGCACCCTTGCAGGATTACCTCATCGCCGGTGAACTCAGCCTTTCCGGAGAAACCCGACCCGTCAAAGGCTGCCTCGCGATGGCACAGCTAGCCCGCCGCCTCAACAAAAAAGGCATCCTTTTGCCCGAAGTTTCCGCCCGGGAAGCCGCTCTCGTCAGCGACCTCAATGTTATCCCGATCCAAAGCCTTGACCATGCGGTCCGTTTCCTAAACCGCGAAATCAAGATTGATCCCCTCCCCGCAGATCTCAGCCCCTTCAAGCCTGAAAACACCGACCCCAACCAAGCTGATTTTACCGACATAAAAGGACAACATCACCTCCGCCGCGCTATCGAAATCGCAGTTAGCGGGGGACACAATCTTATCATGATCGGAAGCCCCGGCTCCGGTAAATCCATGATCGCCAAGCGCATACCCGGCATCATGCCCCCGCCCGAACTCGACGAATTCCTCGAAATTCTCAGCATTCAATCCGCGGCAGGAATCACGCTTGACCCCTCCAGCACGCGTAATCAACGGCCCTTCCGCGCCCCCCATCACACCATCAGTGACGTCGGTCTCCTTGGCGGTGGAACCTTTCCAGGACCCGGAGAAATCTCCCTCGCACATCAAGGCGTCCTCTTCCTCGATGAACTCCCCGAATTCCGCCGCAACACCCTTGAAGTTTTGCGTCAACCCCTTGAAGACGGACAGGTCACCATTTCCCGCAGTGCCGCTAAAGTCACCCTCCCCGCCGCCTTCATGCTCGTCTGCGCCATGAACCCCTGCCCCTGTGGTTATGCCGGAGACCCCGTCCACCCCTGCCGTTGCTCCCTCACCCAAATCCAACGCTACCGCTCCCGCATCAGCGGCCCCCTCCTCGACCGCATCGATATTCACATTGAGGCACCCGCCCTCCGCATCGAAGAGCTGCGTACCACCCAACCCGGCGAATCCTCCGCCCCAATCCGTGCCCGTTGCGCCGCAGCACGTGCGATCCAATTCCGGCGCTTCCACAACCATCCCACCAAGCGTTGCAACAGCCGCATGCAGCAAGCCGACATCCGTAAATACTGCGCCCTCGACGCAGCGCTTAGCCAGCAACTCCAAAACGCCATGCAGGAATTTGCACTTTCCGCCCGCGCCTACGACCGCATTCTCAAAGTCGCCCGGACCATCGCCGACTTGGATCATTCCGAAAGCATAAAAAGTCCGCATTTACTTGAAGCAATTCAATATCGTAGCCTTGACAGACAGCTATTTTAACCGAAAAACTATAAAGAATTACTGCTTTCGGCAGTGTTTTACCTTAGAACAGAGTAGTCCGCACAACTAACTTTAACCCTCTATAAATTATCACAGCAGTACCGAGCGTTCAATATATCTAATTACATAATCTGGAGAGATGGCAGAGTGGCCGAATGCGGTTGTCTTGAAAACAATTGAGCCGAAAGGTTCCGGGGGTTCGAATCCCTCTCTCTCCGCCAAATATTCACTTTAATACAATCCCATACCATCATGAAAAGCGTAGCCATTATCGAAGACCAAACCGCCATCCGCGAACTCATTACACAAACCATTCTCAACAGTGATGATTACAACATCGTGATTGAAACTGGCGACGGTAAAGAAGGTTGCGACCGCTGCCTCGAACTGAAACCTGACTTCGTCATCCTTGACGTCATGCTTCCCAATATGAACGGCACCGATGTCCTCCGTCGTTTCGCCAAGGAATTGCCCAACACCCGCGTCCTGATCTTCTCCGGTTACCAGACCCCCGGCCTCGTCCGTGAACTCCTTCAAATCGGCGCACATGGATTTGTCGAAAAATCCGCCGCCCTCAATGAACTTCGCAAAGGTATTGAAATCGTCTCCGGTGGCGGCAGCTACTTCGGCCCCGAGATCGCTCAAATGCTGCGCGACGCCATGTCAGATCCCAAAACCAAGGAATCCGGCATCAACGTCCTCACCCGCCGCGAACGCCAAATCCTGCAACTCATCGCTGAAAGTAACAGCACTAAAAAGATCGCTGAGAAACTCGACATCAGTGTCAAGACTGCCGAGAACCACCGCACCAATCTTATGCGTAAACTCGACCTGCACGATATCGCCAGCCTGACCCGTTACGCGATCAACAACGGCTTGATCATTCTCAACCGCTAAGCCCGCACGCGGGTCAACCGCCCGCTTCACGGTAGCGATCCGCGAGGATTTCCAACAAAAGGGGATGCCGGCCTAAAAGGGCCGTGCTTTCCACCCCTTCATATACCCCGCGCTGCACGAGTTCTGCGCCAATCTGCGCGACGTCGCCACCCGCGCCCGCATGGCGCCCTGGCAGCAAAAAGAACATCGCCGCCAGCAAACGCCCACCCACGAAATCAGGAATCGCATCCAACCCCTCCAAGAGCGGTTCATTAAAAGCGTATTCCGCGCCCTCCCGCCGCTCCATTGAGCAGGCCACTACCCGGCGCCCCAGCGCATCCGCCAAATCCCGCGCCACCGAATTGCGCAAAGCATTCACCTCCCGCGCCGGCGTTCCGTGATCAACCAGTGCAATATGCATCGCCCCTTCCGGGTCCGCCGCCCGCACATGGTCCATCAACATTTCGACCAAACGCGCCTCAGGACGATCCACCGATTGACCAAAGAGGCAGTCCGCAATCACCACTTCCATCTCCGGGCACTCCTCACGCAGCTCCTCCAGCAATACCGGCAAATATTCCGTAATGGCACGACTCGGTCCTAAAAAAAGCGGCAAAATCATGAAACGTCGCCGACCCGCCGCGAAGGAGGCCCGCATCCGGCGCTTCACAATCGTTGCTTCCATACCCCCCAATTCCGCCGGATTCACCTTGTGCGAATGCAGCAGGCTCACCGCCTCCACCTCGCGTCCCAATCGCTCGCTCAACCCCTTCGCCAGCGCACGCAACTCCAGCGTCGCCCCCGGTGCCAAGGATCCATTATCTACTAAAAAAACCTCTATTTCCGCATCCATTTGAATTAAAAGCACAAACCTTTCGTAATAATTGCATCAAACAAAGGAAAAAGTTTGCGCAAGACAACTCTCCCTACAAATTTACTGCATCATGATCAACGCCTTCCGCAACACCACTATCCTTCTTTTCGCTATTTTACTCTTAAGTGCCTGCACCCGCACCCAGCTACCCACCCCTGGTGACACCGCCAGTCGCTTTGGAGACAATAATGGCTTGATTCCCGAAAGTATGGACGGCGAGTGGGGACCCACTGAACTTCAACCGCGCGGGCTCAACGACAGCTATACCGACGGCACCTATAATGGACGTCCCACCATCATGGGTCTCTTTCAACCCGTCTATTTCAACTTCGATTCCGCCAGTATTGCCGCCGCTGAGCGCGCCAAGCTCCAGGAAGCCGCCCGTTATCTCGATAAAAACGCCCGCGCCGGAGTCCTGCTCGAAGGTCACTGCGACTGGTATGGCACCGCTGATTACAATCTTGCCCTCGGGGAACTACGCGCCAACAGCGCCCGCGATTATCTTTCCACCCTTGGCGTAAACAGTAGTCGCATCGAAACCCTTTCCAAAGGAAGCCTCGAAGCAACCAGCGGTCTTTCCAAAGCACAGTCTGCACAGGATCGTCGCGTCGAGATCATCATTCTCAAATAGGCGCGCCCCAGCGGCACTTGCTTCGCCAAGCAAATTTACCGCGAGCGAAAGCCGGTTTCGGCATCCCGCGATCGAAGTCATGAGCGAAGATCCAAAACTCCCCTGCACCCACATCCCCAAGCGTCGCTTTGGGAAGACTGAGTTGCAGATGCCCGTCATTACCTGTGGCGGTATGCGCTTTATCCAAAGCTGGAATGACACCCCCGCCGACCGAAAATCGGTCACGAAGGAATGTCAGACCAACCTTGAAGCCACGATCCGTTACGGCCTCGAACTCGGCATTAATCATATTGAAACCGCCCGTGGTTACGGCACCTCGGAATACCAAATGGGCAAACTGCTCCCCTCCCTTCCCCGCGATGAGCTTATCATCCAAACCAAAATTTGCCCTTCCGAATCACCCGCCGAATTCCTCCAGGCTTTTGAGACTTCGCTCGAATCCCTACAACTCGACTACGTCGACCTGCTGAGCGTTCACGGCATCAACAACGCCGCCACCCTTGAGTATGCCCTCAAATGCATGCCGACAATTCAACAGCTCAAAAAAGAGGGGCGTTGCCGCCATATTGGATTCTCCACCCATGCCCCACCCGACATCGCCATCAAGGCGATCGAAACAGACCTCTTCGAATACCTTAATCTGCATTGGTATTATGTCTATCACCCCATGAACCGTGCCCCGGTTGATGCCGCCGCCGCACGCGACATGGGCGTATTCATCATCAGCCCCTGCGATAAAGGAGGCAAATTGTTTGAGCCCCCGCCCAAACTCCTGGAGCTATGCCAACCGCTCACCCCCATGGCATTCAATGATCTCTACTGCCTCCGCGACCCTGCCGTTCACACCCTCTCAATTGGCGCGGCACGTCCCTCCGATTTCATCGAACACGTCACCGCTGTCAAAAATCTCGAATTACATCGACCTACCGTTGAAGCGATTGAGCAAAAACTCGATGGCGCGATGCAAGCCGCCCTCGGCGCGGACTGGATACAGAACTGGCAACAAGGGCTTCCGCGTCAGGTCGATACCCCCGGCGGAATGAACATCCCTGAAATTCTGCGCCTTTGGAATTTCGCCAAAGGATTGGACATGATCGAATTCGCCAAGATGCGATATAATTTACTCGGACAGGCGGAGCATTGGTTTCCCGGGATCAACGCCGCCGAGGTAAAGGAAGAAGCACTTGCACCGCTTCTCGCCGAAAGCCCCTTCGCCGATCGCATCCCGGGAATCCTGCGCGAGGCGCACGAGCTCCTCTTTGAGGCGCCTAAAGAACGCCAAAGCAAGGCCTAGCATTAAGCGCGTTGCAGCACGATTTGGCTTACATCAATGGAGCCTGCTTCAAATCCTGCCTCGCAATAACTCAGGTAGTAATTCCATTTACGGCGGAAGGTGGCATCAAAACCCAACGCCTCCAATTCCGTTTCCCGTTCATTAAAGGCATCGCGCCAACGGCGCAGGGTCTCCGCATAATCCAAGCCAAAGGATTCCTGAATCTCCAGTTTCATCCCACCCAGATCCGCAACAATGCCACGCAGCGCAGCCTTCGACGGCAGATGCCCCCCGGGAAAAATATAACGCTGGATCCAGTCACAACTCCGGCAATAGCCCGCGTAGCGATCATCGGAAATCGTGATGGCCTGCACCACCGCCCGACCGCCCGGCTTCAGGCAGTCGCGAATCGTTTTGAAATAAGTCGGCAAATACTCCCGCCCCACCGCTTCAATCATTTCACAGGACACCACCGCATCGTATCGGCCTCTTTCTTCCCGGTAATCCCGCAGCTTTAGATGCACTTGCTCGTGAAAGCCGGCATCCTCTATCAAATTCCCAGCATAGGCTAATTGTTCCTTCGAAAGCGTCAGACTCGTCACCTCGCACCCCGCCCGCGCCGCCCGCAGGGCCAATGCGCCCCAGCCCGTCCCTAGCTCCAGAAGATGCCCGCCCGCCGGACAAGCCGCCCGTTGCAAGATCGCCGCGATCTTTTTTTCCTGACCCGCTTCGAGGCTGTCCTCCTCGCGCGACTCAAAGAGCGCCGAGGAATAAGTCATGGTCGGATCGAGAAAGAGGGCATAAAAATCATTACTGAGGTCGTAGTGGGCCTCGATGTTCGACTTGCTCTGCTCAAGGGTATTGGAACGCCGCATATGATAAAGGCGATCCAGGCAATGCCTCATCACGGAAAGCCCCTTGCGCATACGACCCACCGCGTGCTGATTGCGTGCCAGCAAGGTCAAGATAGCACTCAAATCGGGGGTCGTCCATGCACCGTCAACATAACCCTCTCCCAGCGCCATACTGCCACCCAGCACGAGGCGTCGTGGCATCCTCGCATCCAGGATTCTCATCGTCACTCCCGGCCCCTCGCCATCACCCAAATCTTCCACTCTTTCACCGGGAAGTTCCAAGCGGAGCCTCCCCCCGCGCAAACGCCCCAAATAGCGCACCATGATGCGTTCAAACAAACACAGATGCTTCGATCGGCTGGTATTCATGACTCGTCTGGCTTGTTTGCTTTGGGTTTCCAGGGGAAAAACGGACTCGTGGATTTTTGGTAGTTTGCGTAAGCCGCGCCGCGTCGTTTGAGAGAGGAATACTCCGCAGGCGGGATGCCGGTAATGTAGCGGAGGAAGAGATACATAATCGAGGGGCCCAGCAGGCTCCATCCAAAGGACGTGGCACCGATGGAGAGTAAGACATAAACCCACCAATGGAGCCATTCAAAAAAATAATTTGGATGGCGCGAATAAGCCCAAAGCCCTTCCCGACAAACCCCGCCGGTATTGTCCGGATCCGCCCGAAAGCCCGCCAACTGGCGATCCGCAAGCGCTTCTCCTCCCAATGCCACCAGTGCCAAAAAGAACGCAAGGGCATCCGCTATTCCCAGCGGTGAAGGATTGGCAAGTGCCACGCCCAACGGAATTAGAAATATCCCCGCCAGCGGGACTTGCAGAAAAAATAAGAAGAGGAAATTACGTGCCGCCTGCGCACCCCAACGATCTTTGAGGTTGGCATAGCGCGGATCCTCATGGCGCGGAAGGATGCGATCCTTGAAAAGATGCACACTCAAACGAGTTGCCCAAAAACTGACTACTACCAAAACAAAAAAAGAACGCGGGTGCTCACCCCCCCCGGCGAGCGCCAACGTCCAAACTCCAAATAAAATCCCCAGCGACCACACCAAGTCCACCACCGCATATACCTTCAGGTAACGTGCGCTCACATAAGCCCCCAGGGCGAGCCCTAAACCGGCAAGGAACAAGCCCCCATACAATGAACCCATCGTATCAGCTTCCGCTAATTGCGGGCCTCCTCATAGATCTTTTCCGGATACAGCTTCAAGTCCCAGACCAGACCGAAAAATTGTAAAACCCGCAGCAAATAATACGTTAAATCAATTTCCCACCAATACATACCCTGTCGCGCCGAGAGTGGCCAGCGATGGTGATTATTGTGCCAACCTTCCCCGAAGGTCAGCAGTGCCACCCACCAGTTGTTGCGACTTTCGTCATCCGTATCAAAACGTTTCTTACCAATAATATGCGTCACGGAATTCACGCAGAAAGTGACGTGATACACCAGCATGGTACTCAGAAAGAAGCCCCACATCACCAATTGCATACCGCTCGTTCCCAGCGCCGGGAAGAGATGATTCAGGAGCGCTCCAACACCATAGAGCAAGGCGATCAAGGACAACACCGGCAGGACGTGGTAACGATCCACAAAATGGAGTTCCGGATACTTTGTGAGATCCTTAATGCGGTCGTATTTCGTCTCGCTGTGTGCCTTACACATGACCCATCCGATGTGAGACCAGAAAAAGTCACGGGTTACCGGCGAGTGAATATCGGGTTCCTTGTCGGAGTGCTGATGGTGATGGCGGTGATTGGCGGCCCACCACATGGGCCCCAATTGCGCCGAGGAAGTGCCAACCCAGGCGAGGACAAATTGAAACCAACGACTCGTTTTAAAGGAGCGATGCGAAAAATAACGATGAAAACCTGCGGTCAGGGCAAAAACCCGCACAAAGTAGGTGACCAACAATGCCAACACCGCAACCCAACTGAAGCCCGTGAAAAACACCCCGATACATGCAAGGTGCATGAACAACATAGGGGTCTTCGTTAAGAGGAGTTGGTTATCCTCGTCTTTGAAGCATCGTTTTATCGCATTGCGCAGAGTCATAAATTAGTAATAGAACAAAATAAAATGGGGATGCTTACAATGAAATTTAGTAAGCCTGTTCTCGCTGCCTCGTTTTGTAAGCATGGCAAAAATTCATCGCATCCAGAAAGAACAAATAATCGCGACCGATCTTGAGACCGCTTGGAATTTCATTCGCAAACCCAGCAACCTCAACGAGATCACACCCGATACCCTCGACTTTACCATCATGAGCGATGTGCCGGATACGATGTATGACGGCCTCCTCATTGAATACCGCATCGGGATGCCGCTCATCGGACGTCGCCCCTGGCTTACTGAAATCAAGCACGTCCGCGACCGTCATTCATTCGTCGATGAACAACGCATCGGCCCCTACAAAATGTGGTTACATTATCACGAAATCACGGAAGTTGAAGGCGGGGTACGCTTTCGTGACGAAGTGCACTACAGCATGTATGCCGG
>DKOX01000024.1 GCA_002470925.1 Opitutia bacterium UBA7350
CTCCGGCGCATCCAATCCGGCGCCCGCCGCCTGGTCGCCGATCAAAGCGCCTGCTGGGATCGCAAAATTGTACCCGGCCTCGACAAGGCCGGTATTAAATTCTGCGCCTACAATCAACTCACCCGCAACGAGAAGCAATGGGCCTCCGAATACTTCGCCAAGCAAATCTTCCCGGTCCTTACTCCCCTCGCAATTGACCCCGCCCACCCCTTCCCCCAACTCATCAACAAGGCCCTCTATATTCTCGCCTCGATCGATGACCCCAAAACCCGTGCCATTGAGCGCCTCATGGCGATCATTCCCGTTCCCCGGATCCTTCCCCGCGTCGTCCGCATCGATACCCCCCGGCGCGGGAACCCCGAAGTCTACATTTCCCTCAGTGATATCATTCAACAACACATGGGCGACCTCTTTCCCGGTTATCGCATTCGCTCCGCGGTCCCCTTCCGCATCACTCGCAACAGCGACCTCTACTTTGATGAAGAAGAAGTTGAGAATCTCCTCAGTAAAATTGAAGAAGAACTCCTCAACCGCGAGAAAGGCGCCGCGGTTCGTCTCGAAATCGCGCAGGGCGCGGACCCCGTTCTCCTGGAACAACTCCTCCAGGCCCTCGAACTCGACCCCGTCAACGTCTACACCATCAATGGTCCACTCAATATGGCGCGGCTTATGAGCGCCTACGACCTCATCGACCGGCCCGACCTTAAATTCAAACCCTTTACCCCCTACACCCACCCCGACCTCGAAAGCCACCAGCCCCTCTTCGAGAAGATCGCCCAGCGCGACTACCTCCTGCATCAACCCTACGACAGCTTTCAGCCGTTCATCGATTTCATCAGTCAGGCGGCCCACGACCCCGCCGTCTTTGCCATTAAGCAAACCCTTTACCGCACCTCCGGCGATTCGCCCATCGTGCAAGCCCTCATCGAAGCCTCCCGCAACGGGAAACAGGTCACCGTCCTCGTTGAACTCAAGGCCCGCTTCGATGAAGCCAACAACATCAAATGGGCCCGCCAACTCGAAGACGAGGGCGTCCATGTCGTTTATGGCATCGTTGGACTCAAGACCCATTGCAAAACCTGTATGGTGGTCCGCCGCGAAGGCCGCCACCTGCGGCGCTACGCCCACCTCGGCACCGGAAACTACAACCCCAAAACCGCCCGCCTTTACACCGACCTCAGCCTCTTTACCGCCCGCCGTGAAATCACCAACGAAGTGGCCAATCTCTTCAATTCCCTCACCGGATTCTCCATCAGACCCAACTTCAAAAAACTTCTGGTTGCGCCCTTTAATCTCCACAACTCCATCCAGCGATACATCAACTCCGAGGCCCGCAACGCCCGCGCCGGAAAACCCGCTCGCATCATTATACAAGTCAACAGCCTTGTTGATCAAAAAACAATCGATAATCTTTATCGCGCCGCCACTGCCGGAGTCAAAATCGACCTCATCATCCGCGGCATCTGCAACCTTGTCCCCAACGTCAAAGGTCTCAGTGAAAATATTCGCGTGCACAGTATTCTCGGACGTTACCTTGAACACAGCCGTATCTTCTACTTTCAGAACCATCATGGACAAGCACCGCATATCCTCGCCGGTAGCGCCGACTGGATGCCACGCAACTTCTTCCGACGCATTGAATGTGTCTTTCCCATCCAAGATCCTGAAATCCGGGGCCGGATTATCGGCATCATCGATACCTACTTGAGCGATACCAAAAATTCCCGCCGTCTAAGCGCGGATGGAAAGTACCTCCAAAAACCCCGTCGCAAGGGGAAAAACCTCCTTTGTGCGCAGTCTACCTTTACCAAAGAGTCCGAACTACGCCAACAAAAGCTCAGAAAAAAACGGATCGAGGATCAAAAACGACTGGAAGCAGAGCGGGACGAAAAAAAGCTCAAACCCCTGAGCCGTCCCCCATCCCCTAGTTCAAATCCTTAAGGATCTCCAGTCGTTCGGCGCGGTATTGCTCATATTTTCGCCGCAAGGTGCGCCGCTCCACCTCGCTGGTCGAAATTGACGCATCAGCCATCGCCTCGCGCATCAATTCTGAAAGCCGCTCCGCCCGCAAACGCAGTTGCTCGGCGTGTACCTCGTCCAGGCTCAGGCCCTTGTTCAGAAAATCAGAAGCCTCCTTGATTCCCAGCGCGGGGTAGTTGCGTACCTTTTTGCGCGAAGCACTATCGAGTTCATTGATTGCGTAAACAAAACGACGCCCATCTCCTTCCCGTGTGAAGCATATATTCCTCTCGCTCCGCCCCGTAAGCCGGATGTTCAGAGTTTGCCCGTCCAAATTTTTGATCCGTAGTTTTACCGGATAGGGATTCTCATTGCGCAATATTTCGAGTTCCTCATCCACCTCCTCTTCCTGTGAGGGTGACATTGAGAAACTCTCATAACGCTTCTCTGCCGGTTGGATCAATTGCTGGATATAATCCTTAATCCCAATATCATCGATCTTGCCAAAGAGAACCGCGGCAAGATATCCCGCCAAGCCGAAAAAACATAAAGAAAGTAATAAATATTTCACGTTTAGAAATTATAGATCGTAATTGTAAATTTTAAAGCAAAATCAAAAATTATCCGAATTAAAGTCTTGGTAGCAGCCTAACCTACCGATTCTTCGCTTGCCAAAGGTCATTGATTTTAAAATATAAAAGGGCTGGGATATGCCGAAATAGCTCAGTTGGTAGAGCAACTCATTCGTAATGAGTAGGTCGTCGGTTCGAATCCGATTTTCGGCTCCAGTAATCCCCATTTTACTAAGGTATCATCAGTTTATACGACCCTGCTCCTTTTGATTGTATCTATCGTAGCAAACTCTAGACCTTGGGAATGCCAAATTTTGGACAAACAAAACTCGGTGAAGCGGTTGAAAACTTCACCCTGACGAATGACTCCGGCATGGAGGTCGAAATCAGCAGCTATGGCGGTCGCATCACCCGCCTGTTGGTGCCGGACTCCAACGGCACCCTGGCAGATGTTGTCTTGGGCTATGATAACCTTGCCGCCTATGAGGCCGACGCCGCGTTTCACGGCGCCCTCATCGGTCGTTATGGGAACCGCATTGCCAAGGGTCAGTTCTCGCTCGCTGGAAAAAACTACCCCTTGCCCCTCAATAGCAAGACCAACGGCATCGATTGTCACCTCCACGGCGGACCCGAGGGTTTTCACCAAAAAGTGTGGCAGGTCGAAGCCGTTGGCGACAACGTAAACAAGGGACTCAAACTGGGGCTGCAAAGCCCCGATGGTGAAGCGGGTTACCCCGGCAATCTTTCGGTCACGGTCCACTACTGGCTCACTTCCGACAACACCCTGCGCATCGAATACCACGCCACCACCGATCAACCGACCCCCGTAAGTCTTACCAACCATGCCTATTTCAACCTGCGCGGCGAAGGATCCGGCGATATCCTGAACCACCGCCTTCAATTAAAAGCGACCCACTTCACCCCCGTCACACCGGGTATGATTCCAACCGGTGAACTCGCGGAGGTATGCGGAAGCCCCTTCGATTTCAACACCCCGCACGCGATCGGGGCGCGCATTAATGCTGCCAACGAGCAGCTTCAGCTTGCGGGGGGGTACGATCATAACTACGTCCTTCAAACCGAAACGGGCAATCCCAACTCCATTGCACGCGTCGAAGAACCCGAGAGCGGGCGCACCATGGAAGTCCTGAGCGATGCGCGAGGCGTGCAGTTCTACAGCGGTAATTTCCTCGATGGCACCACCGGAAAATCCGGCAAGCCCTACGATCCGCGCTACGGCTTTTGCCTCGAAACCCAACACTTCCCCGACGCGCCGAACCAGCCGCATTTCCCTTCCACAATCCTTGAACCCGGCCAGGCCTACCAGACCACCACCCTCTATAAATTCGGCACGATTTAATCCCGCGGTTTGCATTCCACAGGAAGGTGGTTTTTTT
>DKOX01000098.1 GCA_002470925.1 Opitutia bacterium UBA7350
AGAAAACGGGCTTCGCTTTCTTCCAGCGCAGCGGCAACATTTTCGGGAGACAGTCCTCCCGCGAGGATGAAGCTTGTTTCAGGATAGGCCTTCTGTAGTGCTGAAAAGCGGGTCCAATCTCCGGTCGCACCCGTGCCCCCCGCTTTTTCTTCCGAGTAGGTATCGATTAAAACCGCGGCGGCATGATGCAGGATTATTTCCGGCAAGGCAGCACCCCTGGGGAGGCGCGGCGCAATCCACAAGGACTCGCGACCGACTGACTCCAACCAACCCGCGAACGCACTTTCAAGTTGTTGCAAGCTGGCATGTATTTGAAAACGCGTGAAGCCCGCGGATTGAAAGGCCTGTATTTTCTCAAGCTCAGGCTCAACATCAACGATCACACATTGTTCCAGCGGAACCGCTGCCGCCAGGGCTTGAGCCCGCTCCAAACTTACCGCCCTCGGGGAATGCGGGTATGCAATCAAACCAAAGGCATCCGCGCCGTGACTGAGAGCAGCCTCGACATCGACCTCGCGGGTTAGGCCGCAGACTTTTACCTGAATACCATTGTGCATTTGTGCTGTATTAAACGGTCCCCTGTCCTCCAAGCAAATGTATATCGACAGGATCGAAAAGGGCTCACAGATTGATCGGGTTCATGATTCCAAAACAATACCGCCGCTCTTTTGTAGCGATTCTCTTGCTTGCCACGCTGGCATGTAGCTTCGCGGCCTTGAATTTTGGAAGCATCGACATCCCGCCGGGAGAAATTCTTTCAATCTGTCTCGGTTCGCTTGGTTCCTTGTTGGGTCTGGGCGATCCCGCTCCGGAAAAGGCGAGCATCATCTTTCAACTGCGATTGCCCCGCGTGCTGCTCGCCCTCCTCGCGGGCGGTGGTCTGGCGCTCGCCGGCGCGACCCTGCAGGGGCTCTTTCGCAATCCCCTCGCCGACCCCGCTTTGATCGGAGTAAGTTCCGGGGGTGCGGTGGGCGCAAGTCTGGTACTCCTCCTCGGTTCAACCTTAACTTTCACCTCCGCCATTTGGAGTAGTCCCTATACCCTCATGTTGGTGGCTATGCTGGGCAGCGTCGCAAGCACTCAACTGGTTTACAGCCTATCCAAAACCGGGGGGCGTATTCATGTCCCAACGATGCTCCTGTGCGGCATTGCGGTCAATGCCTTCGGCGGCGCGCTGGTCGGAGTCATGCTTTATTGCGCCGACCTCGACACCCTCCGCGAAATCACCTTTTGGGGGATGGGGAGTTTTTCCCGGGCACCACATCTCGCAGTCTTTGCCGCCAGCCCCCTCTTTCTCCTATTAATCCTGCTCCTTTTGCGTCAATGCCATCCCCTCAATGTGCTCCTCCTCGGAAACGCAGAGGCCCTCCACCTCGGGTTTGATCCCCACCCGATTCAACGCCGCCTCATCCTGCTTTGTGGCGCACTGGTGGGCCTCTCGGTCGCGCTCTGTGGGTCGATCGCTTTTGTCGGTCTCGTCGTTCCGCACCTCGTTCGTCTGTTAGTCGGCCCCAATCACCGTTACCTTTTACCCGCTTCATTTTTTGCGGGTGCCATCCTGATGATAATCGTCGACCTCCTTGCACACAACCTGCTTAGCAACGCCAATATTCCCATCGGTATTTTGACTGCCTTCATCGGGGCCCCTTTCTTTCTTTACCTGCTCCTCAATGCCAGACGAAAGGAAATCGTATGATTCAAGCAAACGGCATCCATTACTCTGTAGGCGCACGCACACTTCTCAATTCGGTGAACTTCCAACTGGAACCCGGGCGTTTCTACGGACTCCTTGGCCCCAACGGAGCAGGTAAAAGCACTCTCCTCCGCATTCTCAGCGGCGAGCTCAAAGCGCAAACCGGAACGGTCTCAATCAACGGACGCAAGCTCTCGGATTGGCCGCTCAATGAACTGGCGCAAATCCGCGGTGCCCTGCCCCAACGGGCCGAACTTTCCTTTGAATACACGGTTGAGGAAGTCATCGCGCTGGGTCGCAGTCCTTTCGGTACCGCCCCAAACGAAGCAACAAAAGGCACGCAGGCGATCGAGGCATCCCTCGAGGCCTTTCAATTGCAAACCCTGCGCGAGCGCTCCTACCTCAATCTCTCCGGCGGCGAACAACAACGGGTGCAACTCGCCCGGGTATTTGCCCAGATCTGGCGCGAGGCTGACGACGATTCCCCCCGCTGCCTACTCTTGGACGAACCCACTACCAGCCTCGATCTCTCCCATCAACAGCAACTCCTCCAACTCCTCAGGGAAACCGCCCGCCGTAATACCACGGTCCTCGCGGCGCTGCACGATCCCAATCAGGTAGCGGCGCACGCTGACGCCCTTTTAGTGCTTTGTGGCGGCAAACTGGTTGCGGAGGGCGATGTCGAGACGGTCCTGAACGATACCCTGCTGGAACGCTACTTCTGCGTGGAGGCAGAAACGCTGCGCACTGCTCAAAACGGGAAAAGCTTTAGCTTTCGCGCGCACCGCAGCCCGCCGCATTCAGCGCAATAAGCCATTATCCGCTAGAGCATGCGCGGCCGGCGCGTGCTCGGTTGTGCTTCCGGACGAAACGGTAAATCAAAAGCCGCCTCAAAATCATAGCCGTCATTAAAATCCTCGGGACTGTCACTCTCGGTTTTTCCCAGGACCCGACAGGCCACCAGATTAAAGACAATGTTGCCAAAATCGCTGCAATGCTTCACCCCCCAGCTTTCCAGCACCGAACGCGCCATCGGCCCGTATTGTTCAATCGCGTAAACCCGAATTCCCTCCAGCAATTGCTGCCCCGTGAGGTGATGCCCCTGAGAGAGTTGTCCGTTCTCATGCAGGCTTTTTATACTGTAGTCCAAGGCTTGCCGCAGGAAATAATAGGCCCCGCGCGCATAACGGGGATCATCCTTGCGAATTGCACGCACTACCTCGCTGAAATCTCGATTCGAATCCGTCACAATTCAAATAAAACGCACTTATTGCGGCGCGTCAACCGCACCAATGCCTGACTTTGCCGCATAAGCATTACGGCGGGCATCCATCGCCCAACCGTAAACCGATTCGTAAGTATCCGCAGACTGATCCCAACTAAAATCAGCAGTCATACCGTTTGCCTGCAATTGGGCATACTCCTCCGGACGATCATAATAAGTCGAACAGGCCCAACCAATCGTATCGTAAAAGGCTTGCGCAGTGGACGCATCAAAACGAAAGCCCGTCCCGATTCCCGAGCCCTCAACATATTGCTCGACCGAGTCAACCAAACCACCCGTTGCACGCACAATGGGGGGCGCCCCGTATTTCATGGAATACATCTGACTCAGCCCACAGGGTTCAAAACGACTGGGCATCAATAAAAAATCCGAGCCCCCCACCGAGAGGTGCGCTAACCGGTTATCAAAGCCGATATAAGCGGCAAAACGCCCGGGATGGCGCGCTGCCAGGGCCTTGAAACCTTCCTCCAGTGCAGGGTCGCCAGTCCCCAGAACCGCGACCTGTACATCCATTGTTTCCATTAATCGATCCCCCATGGCGACCAATAAATCCAAACCCTTTTGATCCACCAGTCGCGAGACCACTGAAAAGAGCGGCACTCCCGCCGCCTCATTCAAACCATACGCTTTTTGCATGGCAGCTTTGCATGCCGATTTCCCGGTAAGATCATCCGCAGTGTAGCACTTCGGCAAATGCGGATCCGTGGCGGGATTCCACTCAAGCTCATCAATTCCATTGATCACGCCGATTAGATCCGCTGCCCGAAAATGCAAGAGGTGTTGCAGGCCGCATCCGCCCTCCGAGCCCTGAATTTCCCGCGCATAGGTCGGACTCACCGTCGTAATCTTGCTGGAGTGATAAATCCCGCCCTTCAGCATGTTGACCTGCCCGAACGATTCGATACTGTCGGAACGGAAGGTCGACTCCGGCAAGCCTGCAAAATGAATCGTGTCGCGGGGGAAATTACCCTGATGCTGCATGTTGTGTAGCGTCATCACGGTAGCGGCGCGCCCCATCGGTCGATCCACCTCGGTGGTGTTTAGGTAAACCGGCAAGAGCCCGGTTGGCCAGTCATGGCAGTGTACCACGTCCGGCATCCAGTTTAAATGATAACATAGATCGATCGCTGCACGGGAGAGAAATGAAAAACGCTGCCCATTGTCGGCCTCCTCACCCGATGGACCGCAATACACCTCAGGCCCATCGAAGTATAAATTGTGCTCGATGAGGTAACAAATCGCCTTTGAACCGGGAAGCGGCATTTCCCATACCCGAGCATAGGCTTCGTGTCCGCCCATGTGCACGATCAAAGGCGCGGATTCAAGCGGGGTGGCATTCTCGATTTCGCGCAAGGCCCTATATTTTGGTAAAACAATCCGCACATCATGCCCGCGCCCACTCAATGCCTTTGAGAGAGCCCCGACCACGTCGGCTAGACCTCCAACTTTTACCAGCGGCACAACCTCCGGTGCCACCATTAGAATTTTTTGGCCTTCGCTCACAAGCTATTGGTTCGAAGCACCTGCTCCTTCGGCCTGCCCGCCGGATCCCTCATCCAAAAATGCACTCGGAATTTGCGGAGAATAATTAAAAATCGGCAAAAGAACCATTAGCCCCACACAGGTCACGCCCAGAATCAGGAATCCCGTGACGTCATGCACCGAGCCGATATCGCCCACCAAAGGGAGCACCCAATGATCATCAATCGCACCGGATCCGTGGTTGTAAGCCCAATACGTCAGAAAGAGCGCGCGGCACATATTGGTCACAAAGGCGAGACCCATCGCCGCACCAATCAACAGTAATTTCTTCCAAAACTTCTGCAGAAAAACCGCGGCCAAAAACGACCCCGCAAAAAGGCAGGCAGTCAACGAGCGGATTCCCGAGCAGGCCTCCTCGACCCCCACCCGGTCCTCACCGTTCAGCACCAAAACGCTGCCCTCTCGCTCCAAACTCGCACCCACCAAATCAAAAGCCGTAAATACCACCGAAGTCACCTGTGATTGCAGAAACACCAAAATCGCTTTTTGTACCACTCCCACCAAGGGTGCCGATAAAAGCCAGATCAACGCCGGAAAGAGAAAGAGAAAGGTCAGCCCCAAGCGTCCCTTCAAACTGATCGCCACGCCATCGGCACGCTCCTTCGAAAAAATGAACACCATTGATAAAGAGATCGATGCCAAACCCACAGAGATCGCCAACGAAGCCGGGTTTTGCGGTCCGCTAACCGAGCGCAACAAGCCCCCAATCAAAAACAGCACGATCCCCGACAATAATCCAATCAGCGCCGCCCATTCAAAAAGCACCGTCAATATCCCCCTTTTCGGAGTCACCGCCGGAGTGGCATCCCCCAAACGAATCCCCCGGAAAAGATACGATTGTATTTGCGGCCAACGGTCATAGACAACGTAGGCGGCAAAAAGCGGAACCAAATAACCAAAACTGTATTCGTCATTGGTCTGCCACCAATGAAGCTGATCCCAAATCGTGAAAAGCACTAATCCCACAATCAAGCAGCAGCCGTAAAGCGTCTGCCTCGGTAAACTCATAAAGGAAGTGTCGGATTTATTCTCAGTCACGATTTTAATTAGAAATTAGTGGCTAATCTGTGCGACTTTAAGAAAAAAGCTCCTACCCCCCTCAAAAGCAACCACATAAATACGGCTTCAAAGCCATCCCGGAGACGGTGCTTTTGATTCGACCCCGACTCCACCCGGACTATTTTAGGACGAGATTACATGCCAGACCCGAACCATCCAAACCTCCACTCCCAAACCTCACAGGGATTCGAAAGCCTGCAAGCCCATTGGCGCATGCCCTATATCCTCGCGCCCAAATCCGACCCCACTTCCGCCAATCCATTTGCCTCCCTTCCCGATCAGGATGACGCTGAAAGCCTCATCCTTTTGCGCGGAAAACACAACTACACCGTCCTAAACCGCTATCCCTACAACGCCGGCCACCTCCTTGTGGTACCTTATCAGGAAGTTTCCGAGCTCCAAAGCCTCTCTCCCGAAGCTCGCCACGAACACATTGATTGCATCACTGCAGCTCAAGACCTCCTTACCCGGGCATTAAAGCCCGATGGCTTCAACACCGGTTACAACTTTGGCACCGCCGGCGGCGCTGGTATTCCGGGACATCTGCACTGCCATATTGTCCCGCGCTGGCATGGCGATACCAATTTCATGCCGGTTATCGGAAACACCCGTGTTTTGCCCGACGCCCTACAATCGATGTGGGAACGCCTCCGCCAACACATTTAGGCACAATTCGCGCTACACCTTCCCAACGCCAACCGTACTCATGCCATCCGAAACCTTACATTTTCCAGATGCCAGGCATTTGAGTCAGCTCTATGCCAACGATCCACGCTACCTTGACGAAATCGACCGCACCCTGCAGGTACAAACCGTCACTCGGGAAAATTGGATCACCTTTGAAGGCGAAAGCGATGCCATTGCTCAAGCCGCCCAGGTCTTTAAATTGCTGGACACCGCCCGAAAACAAGGCCTCCGCATTCGCGGCTCCGACTTCCACCACACCCTGCGCTCGGTCGCAGAGGGACGCGCCGGCGAGTTGCGCCAAATCTACCAAAACCCCTACGTGATCGAGCTCAAGCAGCGTAGCATCATCCCCAAGACCCTCAACCAAAAATGCTACCTTCAGGCGATTGACAAACACGCCATCACTTTTGGCATCGGACCCGCCGGAACCGGAAAAACCTATCTCGCCATGGCGATGGCACTCAAGGAATTGCTCTCCGGCACCGTAGAACGCATTATCATCACCCGCCCCGCGGTCGAAGCCGGGGAAGCCCTCGGCTTCCTACCCGGTGAACTTCAGGAAAAAATCCTGCCCTACCTTACCCCCCTTTACGACGCCATGTATCAAATGATCGGCAAGGAGAGCGCCGGCCAACTCCTGGAACGCGGCATTATCGAAATCGCCCCGCTCGCTTACATGCGTGGTCGTACCCTCTCGAATGCCTTTGTCCTGCTCGATGAGGCTCAAAATACCACCCATGAGCAAATGATGATGTTCCTTACCCGTCTTGGAGACGGCAGTCGCATGGTCGTTACCGGAGACAGCACTCAAATCGATCTGCCCCGCGCAAAAGCCTCGGGACTCATCGAAGCAGCCCGCATTTTGAAAGACATTAAGGATATTGAACTTTTCCACTTTACCGGCGATGATGTTGTCCGTCATCCCCTCGTGCAATCGATCATTCGGGCCTACACACAGCATACCCCGGAATGATCCCTCCGGATTAAAACCACTTCAACACCCTGCACAATGGCCGATTCAAGCAACTCCTCCCAGAAGCGCCGCAAAAAAGAGGCGCGCCGCCTCCGCAAACGCAAAAACCGCAAACTCAAGTTTGATTCCCGTCAAATCCTGGAAGCCTGCCTCTTCAGCCTTCTTGTCCTTGGAATCATCTGTATCGCCTTCCTTGGACGCCAACCGATAGGGCCTCAGATCTTGCTCAACCAACCCGCCCCAGCTCGTATTGTCGCGGAATTCCCATTCGAATACACCAGTGATATCGTTCGCCAGCAACAGGCCACTGCGGTGCGCGCTCAGGTGCCCCCCGTTTTCAAACGCAGCGATTCTCCCTTTCTCGAATTCAGCACCGACCTCAGTAACCTTCAAAACCGCATCGCGAAAGTCCTCATTGAATTTGAGGATGAAGACGAAGAGCGCCTCAATGCCGAAAAAAGCAAAGCGGTCAGCGAGTGGATCGAAACCACCGCAGTCGCCGTCGAACCCGCCATTATTATTGAACTCATCCAGCGCACCAACCCCAAAGAATGCGCTGAACTCTTCAAAAAAGCCCTCGCCGCCCTCCAAGTACTCTACAACGACGGTATCTACACCGCCCGCGACAAACAAAACTCCAGTACCAGTATTGCGGTAATCCAACTCCTCGAGGAGAGCGGCAACAACAATCTAGCCGCCGCCCGTACCCGTTCTGCTGCCGAGATCGCGCTCCGCCGCCAAATCGATTCCCTCTCGCGCAACGACAAAACCGCCCGCGCCCTTTTCGGAATCTTTAACGCCGGCCTTACCGACAACCTCGTTTACAGTGAAAGCGACACCGCCGCCGCCATTGACCGCGCCATTCAGGAAATTGAACCCACCCACTTTACCTTTAAAGAAGGAGATACCCTTATTGAGCCCGCTGCCATTGTGGACGATCTCGACCTCGAGCGTATGCGGCAATACACGGCCGCGGCCCTTGAAGGAGGAAACGACCCTCTCTTCTTCAATACCCTCTTCCTCGAGCGACTCGTCCTCGCTTCCTTCCTCCTCATTGCGATTGGCCTCTACCTCAAGCAGGGACTTCGCCACTATCCCAACCGCTCCCGCGCTCTTGTCATCGGAGCAGTTTGCCTCCTGGTCAATCTCCTTGCGATTCGTATGATCCTGGAAATCGGAGAACTCATCGCCGTCAACAACCGCGGCGTCCTCAGTATCCTGCCTCATTTCGTTCCCTATGCGCTTGCCCCGATTCTGGTAGCCGCCCTTACCGGCATGACCCCTGCCATTTTCACCACCCTTGTCATTGCCACCCTCTTTGGTATTTCCCAAGGCAACTCCATTGAATTCACCCTCATCGCTTTCCTTTCCGGGGTCGTCGGGGCCTATTATTCCAATAATATCCGTTCCCGTACCCGATTGGTCCGCGCTGGATTCTTCGCCGGTTTTGCCGCGGCCCTCGCCGCCATCATGACCGGCATCCTTAGTAATTTCTCCGCCGGACTAATCGCCGAACTCGTTGCAGTCAGCCTCCTGATCGGACTCCTTTCCGGTATTATCGCGGTGGGCGTCCTGCCTCTCCTTGAAAGCCTCTTTAAAATCACCACCGACATCACCCTTCTCGAACTCACCGACTTCAACCACCCCCTCCTCCGTCGCATGCAGATTGAGGCCCCCGGCACTTACCACCACAGCCTCATGGTTGCAAACCTCTCAGAAAACGCCGCCGCCGCGATCGGAGCCAACCCCCTCCTCTGCCGCGTTTGCAGCTTTTTTCACGATATCGGCAAACTCGTAAAACCTGAATACTTCACCGAGAACCAACGGGGCGGACTCAACCCCCATGACGCACAGAACCCTTCCATGAGTGCCCTCGTTATTAAAGCCCACGTCAAGGAAGGCGTCGAACTCGCGCGGGGAAACAAAATGCCCCGTGTTATCATTGATGTTATTAAACAGCACCACGGCACCAGCCTCATCCAATACTTCTACCATCAGGCCCGCGAACGACTCAAAGACGACCCCCATAAAAAGGATGGCGAAAGCAACG
>DKOX01000084.1 GCA_002470925.1 Opitutia bacterium UBA7350
AATGACCCCTTTTTTGGAATCACCCTTTTCTTCCTTCTTAAAAAACAGCCTTAGGGCGTGGAAACGGGTAGCATCGCGATGCTGGAACTTTTCGGAAGGGCGCGCGCCAGGATAAATTCAAAAACACTGGGATCGCCTTTTTCACGTACCCAGTGGAGGTGTTTTTGGGCGCGCTCATGTTCGCCCTTTGCCCGCCAATAAAGCCCGAGGTAAGTGTGGGCCTCCGTTTCCTGCGCGGAGTTGCGGACATGACTGATGAGCTCGGCGGCGTTGGATTTGCCGATGATGAAATTCAGGACGGGGAGCGGCCATCCGGTGCGGGGAAGATTGGCGAGGCTGTAGTCGAGGGTGCGTCGGGCATTTTCGGCATCGCCGTCCTCAAGGTGCGCAAAGTATGCCAGCAGGAGGGGGTAGAGGGTTTGTTCGCCTTCGCGGGTATAGAGCAGGTTGGCACGCTTGGCACTTTGAGCGGCTTCGTTGAATTCCCCGCGGCACATGTAAGTCCATGCCAATGATTCGAAATGATACCCGTTCGGCGTCATGGTGCTGGCCTGACGAAAGGAGTTGAGGGCCTCGTCAAATCGTTCGAGGTTAAAGGCGGCAAGTCCGCGGCCGTTCCAGGCAAAAGCGTTACTTGGAAGTTGCTCGGTGAGGCGATCATAAGCGGCAAAGGCCTCGGGATAGCGCTCCAGTTTGTTGAAGATCATAGCCTCACCCAGACGCGCCTGCAGGTTGTTTTGATCCGCCTCCAGAATGGTTTGAAACCCGAGGAGGGCGTCCTGGGTGGCGCCCTCATTGAGCAGTTGAAAGGCGGTATCGACCCGAGTCTGCACGCTGGGTAGCGGAGCTTCTTCCTCGCCCACTAGCGTGAGGGGAGCCAATGGAAGGAGGCTCAGGCAAAATGTGATGGCTCGAAAGCAGCCACCTGCCGGCTGGCGTGAATAAAACATGTCAATGATTACAAATTTATTACGGAAAAATCAGAGAAGCAAGAACAGAGCCAAGCTTCGGGGTTGAAAGCTGGAATAAGGCATTCATTGTGTGGCGCATGGAAATACACGTTCAGGAATTGCCGCCCATCGGCACCAACGCGATCGTCCTTATCGATCCATCGCAAAAGTCGGCCTGGGTCATTGATGCGCCGCAGGATGCCTACCGCTGGGCGACCGCGCTCGCAACGGAGCGGGGCTGTACCATTGAGGGCCTCGTCCTCACGCACGGGCATTGGGATCATATCATCGATGCCCATGCCTTTGCGGATGCCGGAATTCCAATCTATGGTCATGCTGAGGACCGACCGCTCTTTGAGGACCCGGCGCGCATGGCGAGTTTTGCGATACCCGGTTTGGAACTGCGCCCCGTCAGCGTTCAAGATTGGATCGAGGGCGGTCAAAAGCTTGAAATCCTCGGGCACGCGATGGAAGTGCGCCACGTGCCGGGGCACTGCCCGGGCAATATTTTAATCTACGCTCCCGCGCAGGAAGCCGCCTTTGTGGGAGATGTCATTTTTGCCGGCAGCGTTGGGCGGTATGATTTGCCCGGCGGGGATTTTGCAGTGCTGGAACGCTCGATTCGCGAACAGGTTTACACCCTCCCGGAAGGCACCACCCTCTATCCCGGGCACGGCCCCACCACCACCGTCGCGCAGGAAAAAAGCAATAACCCTTTTGTTCGTCCGGAATAATGGATCGCTGATGCCCGAAACCAGCACAGATGAAAAATGGATGCGGTATGCCTTGAGCTTGGCGCGCCGCGCCTGGGGGCAAACGCACCCGAACCCGCTGGTGGGCGCGGTGATTGTTGAATCGGGCGAAGCGGTCGCGGAGGGCTGGCACCGTGCTGATGGCGGGCCGCACGCGGAGGTCGTGGCCTTGCGGGCGCTGGGCCGCACCCCCGCAAAGGATGCCACCCTATATGTGACTTTGGAACCCTGCTCGACTCAGGGGCGCACCGGTGCCTGCACCACCGCAATCATCGAGGCGGGAATCGGTCGAGTCGTCATCGGCGCGGAGGACCCCAATCCCGCGCATGTGGGTCAGGGCGTGGAAGTGTTACGCGCTGCCGGGATCGAAGTCTTGGCGGGCGTCATGGCTGCGGATTGCGCCGATTTGAATTTGATTTTCAGGCATTGGATCACACGGGGGGAACCGCTCCTCGCCGCCAAGATTGCCACCACCGCAGCTGGTGCCTTTGCGCCCTCCGGGGGAAGCGGGACGCCTTGGGTCACGGGGCCGGAAGCGCGCGCCGACGTCATGCGTTGGCGGCAGTATTTCCCTGCGATTGGGGTGAGCGCCAACACCGCGCTCGCCGATGACCCCCGCCTCACGGTGCGCTTGGAGGGTGAGGCAGAGACCTCGCCGCAACGTTTTATCTTTGACCGCGAATTAAAAACAGCGGGAGCGATTGATCGTTTAAAACTCTACACCGATGCCCATACCGGACAAACCGTGGTTGTTTGCACGGAGGGCTTGGACAACGCCGCCACTTTCAAAGCGCGCGGTATTACACTTTGGGAATTGCCGCACCCTGAGGGATATTTGGATTGGGGCGCGTTCCGCAAGCGGTGCAGTGTCGAGAAAATTTATGGAGTTTACCTCGAACCCGGGCCGACTTTGAGCGCGGGTCTTTTGGCACAGGGGGAGGTCGATTACCTCTTTCATTACATCGCACCCATCACTGCAAGCGACCAAAGGCATGATTCGCAAACGGGTCCCTACACGCTGCGGGAGATGCGGGAAGCAAAGCTCGGTGAAGATCGATTGCAGCGTGGCTGGCTCTAAACGAATACGGATATGCAAATAATAATCGCGACCGGCAACGCCCACAAGGTGCTTGAATTGGAACAACTGCTCGCGGGCCTCGGGGTGCAGGTTGAATCAGCGGCGGTAGTTGGCGGGATGCCGGAGGTCGAGGAAAGCGGGCAGACCTTTGCCGCGAATGCTTTGTTAAAGGCGGCAGCTTTGCGCGCCCTCGCATCTGCTTCCGCCTATGTTTTGGCGGATGATTCCGGGCTGGAGGTCGACGCGCTCAATGGCGCACCGGGGGTTTACTCCGCGCGCTACGCCGGGCCGGAGGCGAGTGATGCCGAGAACCGCCATCAATTGCTCACCGCCTTGGCGGGTGCAGGTGACGCACCGCGCACCGCCCGCTTCCGTTGCGTTCTCTGCCTCCTCGGGCCCAAGGGCGAGGCGCAGTATTTCGAGGGCAGTTGCGAGGGGTCTATCACGGAAGCGGAACGGGGTAAGGAAGGCTTTGGCTACGATTCCATATTCATGCCGGAGGGCTACACCAAAACTTTCGGGGAGCTCGGTGAATCCGTGAAGCAGCGCCTCAGTCACCGCGCCAATGCGGTGCACGCCCTGCGGGATTTTCTGGCAAGGGCTGATTAGCCTGCGTCCGGCTCAACCCATTTGCCGTGGCTTTTAATGAGGTCAATGAGACGCTCGAGGGCTTCGCTTGCCGGCACGTTGTATTCCACACATTCGCGCCCCACGTAAAGGTTGATCTTGTCGGGTGCGCCGCCCACGTAGCCAAAGTCCGCATCCGCCATTTCGCCGGGACCGTTCACGATGCAACCCATGATGGCGATCGTTACCCCTTTGAGGTGGTTGGTGCGTGCCCGAATCGTTTGGGTAACCTCCTGCAAATCAAAGAGGGTGCGACCGCAACTGGGACAGGCGACGAATTCCGTTTTTGAAATGCGGGCGCGGGCGCCCTGTAGAATATTATAGGCAAGGGCGTTTGCTTTTTCGATGAGGGGTTCTGTTTCAATGCTGATGGCATCCCCGAGGCCGTCACTGAGGAGCGCCCCGCTCAGGATGCTGCTTTCGAGCAAGCGGTCGCTGAAATAATCCTGGGGGTCGAGGGTGTTGGAGGCGCAGTTGCGAATCCACAATGGCGCGCTGGGCAGGAAACTCGCGGCCGCTTCCACCAGGGCACGGTATTCTCCGAGGGGATGCCTCCCGGAGGTACTTCCCGAACTGGAGGTGAGGATCAAGGATTCAGCACCAGTCGCCTGCAAGCTTGCTCCCATTCCGTTTTCGAGATCCTCCGCCTTGCAATCGAGCGCGAAATTAAAGCCCTGTTTTTGACAGAACTGCTGCAATTGCGTGGCGTAAAAGGCATCCTCCGCCCCCAGTCGTTGCACGAGGGTGATCCCGCACAATTCGCCGCCGGGCCATTCAAAGGCCTCGAGGTCGGAGAGATCCACCGCATCGCTGAGTTCGAGGAAAAAAGCCGCCAGTACCGTTTCCAATCCGCGATACAATTCCGCAAAGGCCGCCAAATCCCCGGGCAGTTCGATTTTCAGGAGAAGCCCCTCGATGCGGCTTTCTTTTTGGGTGGTTTGGGTGCGGCACACTTCCTGAATGATCGTCTGTGTTTCCGTGATGGGCTGGGGTGTTTTTATAATGACCGCCGGCAGGGCATCGCC
>DKOX01000092.1 GCA_002470925.1 Opitutia bacterium UBA7350
TTACCTCGGGGCGCGCTTGAAATTCTAAGTTCCGCCGGTGCGGCAAGGCACGCTTTGAGCTTGGCAGGAGCGGCTCCGCGCTTCGTCATAGGGAGCCTTGCCATGCCGCACAACGTCGCCCATTTCCTCGCCGAGCAAGCCCGCCTTCACCCTGGGCAGGCCGCGGTGCGCGCGCCCTCCGGACGTCAACCCGCAGGCGCGATCCGCTACCTCGAGCGCAGCTTCGCGGAACTGGAGACGGAGGCCGCCGCCCTCGCCCACCACTTTAAAAACCGTGGCATTCAACGCGGTACCCGGGTCCTCCTTATGGTGCGCCCCGGGCTCGACCTCATCCGCACCGTTTTTGCCCTCTTTAAAATGGGCGCGGTTCCGATCGTGATTGATCCCGGAATGGGGCTTCGCCGTTTCCTGAATTGCGTGCGGCATTCCCAACCGGAAGCCCTCATCGGGATCCCCGCCGCCCGTCTGGTCGCTCTGTTCGCCCGCCGCAGTTTCTCCGGAGTCCGCATCCGCCTCGCGCCAAAGCTCCCGAGCAACGCCCCGCGCAACGCTTTTCCCGTGGTGGATTCCGCGCCCGACGAACTCGCCGCAATCCTCTTCACCTCCGGCTCCACCGGCCCCGCCAAAGGGGTCTGCTACGAACACGGAATGTTTGCCGCCCAAGTGGAGGCGATCCGCAACGGTTACGGCATCGCGCCGGGCGAAGTCGACCTCCCGATGCTGCCGGTCTTCGCGCTTTTCAATCCTGCCCTTGGAATGTGCACGGTCGTTCCAGAGATGAACCCCAGTCGACCCGCGAGCGTCGATCCCGAAAAAATCGTGCAAGCGATCCGGCAAAACCAAGTCACCAACAGTTTCGGTTCACCCGCCCTCTGGGCAAAAATCACCCGCCATTGCGACAAACACGGCATCACCCTGCCCGGCGTGAAGCGCATCCTCCTCGCCGGAGCTTCCGTTCCGCCCGACCTCCTTGCCAAGATGCAGGCGATCTTCCCGGGCGCGGAACTCCATACCCCCTATGGGGCGACTGAAGCCCTCCCGCTCTGTTCCATTGAGGCGCGCGAAATCCTCATCGAGACCGCCGACCGCACCCGCACCGGCGCGGGCTCCTGCGTCGGGAGAGCCCTTCCCGGAGTCGAGATCCGCATTATCGAAGCGACTGACGGCGCCATCACGGAGCTTCGCGCCACCCACCCCTGCTCCACCGGAACAGTCGGTGAAATCATCGCCCACAGTCCCAGTGCCACGCGCCGCTACGATCAATTACCCGACGCCACCACCCGCGCCAAGATTCAGGACGAGGTCGGCTTCTGGCACCGCATGGGCGACCTCGGTTACCTCGACGCGGAGGGTCGTCTCTGGTTCTGCGGGCGCCAGGCTGAAAAAGTTGAGACCGCCTCCGGAACACTTTACCCCGATTGTTGCGAGGCGATCGTAAACCAACACCCCCGCGTCTTTCGCTCGGCCCTCATTCAATATGGCACTGAAGCCGCAGTCGTCATCGAACCGGAGCCGGGCGCCTTTCCCCGAAACTCCGACCAGCGCCTTGCCTTTGAAAACGAACTGCGCACCCTCTGTGAGGAGCACACCATGACTGCACTCATTGAAACATTCTTCTTTCAAGAAAAATTCCCGGTGGACGTGCGGCACAATGCCAAAATTCACCGACTCAGCCTCCGCCGCAAATGGAATAAGCAGGAGGGCCGCGCATGAAAGTCCTCGTAACCGGAGGGGGTGGATTCGTCGGGCGGCATTTGATCGACCGCCTTCTGGCGCGCGGTTACACGGTGCGCAGTTTTGGACGCAACCCCCAACCGGAACTGGAAGCGCTGGGCGTTGCATGCCATCTTGGCGACCTCGCTGACGCCGACGCCGTCGCGACTGCCTGCGCGGGAATGGACGCGGTCTTTCACGTTGCCGCCAAAGCGGGCATCTGGGGTAACTGGAACAGTTTTTATCAACCCAACGTCCTGGGCGCACGGCACGTGGTGGCGGCCTGCCGCAAGCATGGCATCGGGCGTTTGGTGTATACCAGCACTCCCAGCGTAGTCTTTAATCGAGAAGCATTTTCCGGCGCAAACGAATCCCTCCCCTACGGTTCCCGCTGGCTCTGTCATTACGCCCACACCAAAGCGATTGCAGAAAAAGAAACCCTCGCCGCCAACCGCCCGGACCTGCAAGTAGTCGCCCTGCGCCCCCACCTCGTCTTTGGCCCGGGCGATCCGCACCTCCTTCCCCGCGTCGTGGAAAAAGCGCGCGCCGGACGCCTGCGCATCGTGGGCGATGGACAATCGCGGGTCGATGTGAGCTACGTGGGCAATGTTGCGGACGCACATTTGAACGCCCTCGACGCCCTCGCGGCAGGTCGTGCCGCCGGCAAGGCATATTTTATTTCACAGGGTGATCCGGTTGCCCTTTGGCCCTGGATCAATGAGCTCCTGCGCGCCCTGGAAATCAAACCGGTCACGCGAAAGCTGCCCCTCCCGCTCGTTTATGGCGTGGGTGGGATTTGTGAAGCCCTCTGGAAAATCCTGCGCCGCAGCGCGGACCC
>DKOX01000002.1:0-6180 GCA_002470925.1 Opitutia bacterium UBA7350
AAGTTGGAGATATGAAAGCGCCTTCCAAAGGCAGCCTGTGGGTGTGTTTCGGGCAAACGCTGTGCGCGGGCGCGGCAACGGGCTTCACCGACAATAGCACCGCTTGAAGGGTCACGCATCCGGGCAGCGGCATGCAGGGTAAAGCTGTCGGATCGTACGAAGGCGAAGGGAGCCAGTGAGTTGAGGAGGGTAGCTTGAGAAAAATGCGCGGGGCTGCCGGGCGGGATCAAATCGAATCCGCTATCCCGTAGGTTGAGGGTGGGGACCGCATCAATCGCGTTTTGCAGCACTTGCGCCTCAATGAAGGATTGCATACTGAGGAGCGGATGCCCCTTGGTGCGGTAATAATCCTTGAGCTCGCGGAGGATCGCCTGGGCGAGCGCCTCAATTTCGGGTGGGCTCAATTCGCGAAAGTTTTGAATAAAGGCGGGATGTTGTCGCTGGTTGCGCCAGTTGGTGGGGGTGGTGGCGAAGCAGGCGGGATAATCCTTTGTTTCAGCGCGGGTCTGGATTTGGTAGGCGGGATCCTCGCTTTGCTCGGTCAAACCATAAACCGCGTTTTGGGGATGATTGAAATGGAGATGCCGGAGGGCATCGGAGGGTTTGAACCATTCCGGATTTTGCTCATAGCGCAACTGCAGGCTGGAGGCGGGAAAGGATTGTCCCGCGAGCACCGCGATCCAAGAGGCAAGGTCGGTGCTGTTGCAGTTGAAGCCGTTGTGAAGGAGGAATTTTTCGGCGCTTGCGGGGGAATCCAAGCGGGGCGGTTGTTGTGGATCGAGGGGTCGCAGGCGGGCGTGAAACAAGGCTTGTTTGCCGTCCCAGTCCGCGAGCTGCGGGTTCGGGAGGGTTGAGAAGAAATAATAATCATGAGGACTGGCAGCGGGAGGAAAGGCTTGTAAATCCTGCAAAATTCCGGGGTTCATTTTCTCGGCGGTGGGGGCGTCGCAGGACCGTATGATACGGTGACGGCGTCCCACGCTGCTGCCGGCGTTCTCATAGTGAAACAAATCATTGGCCGAAAAGAATTGCGCGGGGTCGAAATTTGCGGGGTCGCAGTCAAGGTCGTTGACCCGAAAGTCGTAGGGTAGAGGTGGATCGCGGTCCCATGCTTGCGCGGGATCCCAGTTTGCGAGATCCACCTCCAATTCCGGATTTCGAAATTCATACTCGTTGAGGTAGCGTTGCCAGTCGGCGCGGGTGCGGTCCAGCACCTTAAAGCGCAGGCTAAATGCGTAGCCCGGCTCTTCCAGGGAATCATTATTCATTCCGAATTTACCGTCTGCGGAGTCCAGGTCCCGTTGAAACCATGCTGCCCGGTTTGCATTGCCGTGTTGATAATGGATCGTGAAGTCCGGGTAATTTGCAACTTCTGCAGTAAACAGACGGGCGGAATCCCCGTTTGAATTTTCGGCGTAGAGATGGATACGTATCGGATCGCGGTTGAAGCGGTAGTGCGCCTCGACGCGGTCTTTGGGATCAATAGGGAATTCCAAGCCAAGGGCGCTGCGGCGGGTACCCACGCCCCCGTCGGCGGAGTCTTCCGGCAGGGATTTATTAAAGACCATTCCGGCGCGCAGGACTTTGCCGGGTGCTTCCTCGCTCCAACGGAATTGCAGATCGGCAAGGCTTCCGCTGAGGCTGTTCCCGCGGTCCTGGTTTATGAGGGTATAGCGCGGCAGGTTTTCAATTTTAACAACAAGGTCGGAGGAACCGAGGGCTGCGGGCCAGGCGGGGTCACCGATGGACAGCGGAACGTTGTAGGGATTCCAAAGTTCAAGGTAAACTTTGCTGACGAGATAGAGGGCGCCGGGTTTGGAATCGGCATCGGCGGCGAGGCCGGCACTCAGTCGAAATTCGGTAAGAACAGGCGTGAGGGTATGGATGGGGCCGCCGGTAGGAGTCGCGGTGCTTGGTGGGAGGATGCCGCAGTCGAGCAGTTTGAATTGTCGGTCGAGCGGGCGACGGGTTTGAACCATGCGGGCGATGTCGAGATTGATCAGGCCGGTTGGTTTGGGGTAGAGGGCTTGAAGTTCGGCGCCTGAAATCGTTCCCAAATCGAGGGCTTTAAGATAGCTAAGATCATCCTTCAAGCCCCCTTCGAGGGGATTGCTCAAGACAAAGGCATTGCGCAGGCAACGGCTGGCCCGGAGTTCGGTCCAGACTTCGGGCGCGGGTGGGGTTTCCAGCAGTTCAAAGGAAAGTTTCAACTCACCCCAGTTTCGGGCGCGGCGCAAGTATTGGGGGACGGGGTTCGTCTCACCGGGATTGGCACAATCGTAGAGTAAGGGGCAATCAAAGAGCGGGTCCTGTCGCAATTCTGCCAAATCGAGGGTCGGTTTGCGATAGTCGAGGTAGGGGAGGGTCGCACCCTTCGCGAGCGTGTCCAATATACCATCGGTATAGGCGAGGGGTGCGCGCAAGCCGAGGTCCTCAATCCACCAGGCGATCTCAAGGGATGCATCGACCCGTTGCCAGGGTACCCGGGCGGGGGCGACATCCTCCGCGCTGGTAAATTGACCGTCGCGGTCCGCATCGTAGCCCGGGCTAAACTCGCAGAAAAATTCAGGATATTCCAAACCTGGGCCGGCCTGTGTTCCGGAGACCAACCATTGCGGCACTGCATCCGGTTTGGCAGTATCCCAAACGCCAATCCAACGGCGGTTTCCCGGCTTGCAATGCTCTCCGAGTAAATCTGCCCGCGCGCTGATCCTCCGGTCCTGACCGAGAGCTTCCTGAAGGGTGCCAGCTGCCAGCTTGAGCGCTAGGCGGGCGTGTTGCTTCACCTGCAGGCGGAGGGCGTGGCGGCTGCCGCTGCGCAGTTCGGTCTCCAGCAAAGTCCCAAGGCTCAAGCTCAAACACAGTACCAGGCCCGTTAGAAGCAGGCAGATTACAATCGCAAAACCTCGCTGCGAGTGATACGGTCTGATTGTTTTAATAATTTACTAATATGGGCATAAAAATTCATTATGTAAATTATTATAAAACCCCTGGAGCTTTGGGTAAACTTGGCATAAGGGGTTGCCTCAGAAGGGATATGCGAACTTATATGGTGCGATGCGTGAGGATGACCCAGCGGCAGAAGCCGATGAATCAATCGATGACTTCCCGGATGATTTATTTTCGGATGAATCGGATCCTGCGGAGGACGATTCGGACGCCATGAGCTTTTTAGAGCACATGGAAGAATTTCGCTGGACGGTAGCGCGCAGTTTACTGGCTTTTGTGCTGGGAGTCGTCGTGGTGGTGGTATTGATGCCAAAAATCGGCGGTTTTCTGCAGATGCCCTTGGTGCAGGCTTATGGCTCGCCCGATTTGGTCGCGCAAAAATTGATCACCTACAAACCAATGGGCGTCTTCTCGGTTTTTATTCAGATCGCGCTCTTGGGTGGATTGGTCTTATCGATGCCCTTTGTACTTTATTTCCTCGCCTGTTTTGTGGCGCCGGGCCTCACCGAGCGTGAACGTAGGGTCATTCGTCCGGCTTGCCTCGCCGCATTCATCCTTTTTCTGTTTGGGGTCGCGGTCGCATTCTTTCTTATCCTGCCGCTCACCCTCATGGTCTCGGTGAAGTTTAATCAGTTAATGGACTTTCAAGTGCTCCTGGCAGCTTCAGAATATTATAACATGGTCGTGTGGTTTTCCCTCGCCACCGGTGCGATCTTTCAATTCCCGCTCATTCTTGTTATTCTAATCTTCATTCAAGTCCTCGCGACCGCACAATTGAAGTCCCTGCGCCGCGTCGTATTTGTTGGCATGATGATCTTTTCCGCATTTCTGACTCCGGGGGGCGACTTCCTCTCGCTTCCGCTGACGACTGCGATCCTTTACAGCCTCTATGAATTGGCCATTTTCGTGGGTGGACGTATTGAGGCGCGTCGTCTGCAGGCATAAAAAAAGCGCCCCGCAGGACGCTGCTTTTCTAGTCAAGGCGCGTGCCCATTATTGATTTTCCTGTTTCTGCTTCCGCTGATCCGCCAGGACGATCATGAACATATTGACGGAAAACCAAAACGTTGTAGCAACCGGAACCGCCGCAAAACAAGCCTGCAGTTGTGCAATCACCGGGTCTGGTGAAAATGTATAAGGCACCAGTGTTTTGCACATGAAGGCGTAAAATCCCAAGGAAAGCACCACGCCCAAAGCGATTTGCCCCTTGCCGAGTAATTTCTGGTAGATCATTGTTTCCATAACTAAGGCCTACAAAGAACTTCCTGTGTGGCTCCCTGTCAAAACGAAATTGAATTTCAGGCTCGATTCCTTTCCTGATTTCTCGCTTGAATTCGAAGCTTCCCTCTCCATGGTCTTAACTTTGCTAAAAAATCATAGCTCATGACTCAACTTCTCATCAGTCTTTTAATTTTACTCCTCCTTCTCGCTTCGGGCTTCGTGGTCTTGATTGTCTTGATGCAGCGCACCGGACAGGGTGGGGGCATGGGTGCAGCGCTCGGCGGCGGCGCCGCAGAATCTGCCTTTGGGGCGGACACCAACGACGTTCTTACCAAGACCACCATCTATTCCATCATTGTCTTTTTCATTCTGGCACTGGTGCTCTTTCTTTTGTTCCAGGCCAATTCCACCGAAAAACTCGAAGCGACCGACCCGATCATTCTGGCGGCGCCGGTTGAAGCAGCGGAACCCGCCGCGCCGACCGAGGCAGCGCCCGCAGAGGTCGAGCTCAGCACCGCGGACGATTTATTTGAAGGCGAGCCCGCGGAGGTGGATGCGGAGGCCGAACCCGGCAGCGCCCCTCAACAACCTTAATGTTTCCTTTTCATAAGCGCATTGCCCAAAAGATCCTGCGGTCAACTGATTGCACCCGGTTAATCACAGGTCTTTTTTTTGCGCTTATCCTGACTACGAATCAATGCGGGGCGGATGGGGCGCGTCCCCGTTTTGCGGAGGCGCTGCCTCCGGAAGCGGTGCATCCCTTTTTGGAAAGCTTTCGCACACAGGGTTTGCAGGGAGACTACAGCTTCAGGTTTCTTTTGGAGCACCTCCCGCGCCGTGGCAGGACCATGCGTTATGAGGGGACCCTCTGGGGCTCATGGAATCAGCATGGTCCGGTGAGTCGTTTCGCAATTGATTCCGGGGTGACAGATCAGGAAAGCGGTCGCCCGTCCGCGAGGGAGTGGATTGTTCAAAACGGAGGGCAGCAGCAGGCCTGGGTGCGCGAAGCTACGGATGGCACCTTTGAACCAATCGATACAACTGCCCTCATGGAACCGCTTTTTGAGGGCGTGCTTTACCGGCCCTTTGATCTCCTGATGCCGTTTATATACTGGGATGACTATGAATACGAGGGACCCAAGGCAATTGGAACGCGGCTCGCGCACCAGTTTCTCATGAAACCGCCCGCGGGGCTTGACCTGCCGCAGGTCCACGCCGTGCGGCTTAGTTTGGACAGCGAATACCGGGCTTTGATGCGTATTGAAATTTTGGATACATCGGGCGAGTTGCTCACGCGTTTCGAGGTGGAAAGTTTCAAGAAGGTGCAGGGGCAATACATTGTTAAACGAATAACCCTCGGCGAAGAAACGAGTGGCGAGCGCACCCGTTTTCGAGTGACGGCAGCGGTCCTTAATTTGGCATTGCCGGTGCAAATTTTTGACGCTGAAGAAAATATCAAGGCACCTGAATTTGCGCCGGAAAAATTTACCGAACTGTAAGCATTTTTTTAACGCAAGCTGGAAAACTTTTGCGTGCTAAAATGTATTGACAATACAGCTACATCGGTCACTTCTTTTGTTCCGTAACTACTCTATGACGCAAGTTGCGAACAGCCCCTTAACTTTTGATCTGCACCAAGATTTATTAATCAAGTTGCAGCAACTCCAACGGCAGAGTGGAGCGCGATCAATCAGCGAAGTTGTTAGAGAATCGCTGGCGGTTTTTAATCCGGGTCGGCTCAGTGCCAAGTCAAAGAAGCATCGTCAAATTTCTGTTCGCTTGCCAAATGACTTACGCAGTCACCTCACGCAATTGAGCCGCAAATACAAGCTGAGTGCGGGTGAAATTCTTCGCGAAGCTTTATTGGAAATTTCGAAAGTAGACCCTACTTTTAACCCCAAAACAAAAACTATGCCTAAGAAAAAAGTAACCAGTAAAAAAGCGCCTGCGAAAGCAGTCCGCAAAGCACCAGCCAAGAAAAAGGCTGTTAAGAAAGCCGTAAAAAAAGCA
>DKOX01000002.1:6238-10915 GCA_002470925.1 Opitutia bacterium UBA7350
CAAAAAAGCCGCCAAGAAAGCAGTGAAAAAAGCACCTGCTAAAAAAGCCGCCAAGAAAGCGGTGAAAAAAGCACCTGCCAAAAAGGCCGCGAAAAAGGCGGTGAAGAAAGCACCTGCCAAAAAGGCCGCAAAGAAAGCAGTGAAGAAAGTTGCCAAGAAGAAAGCACCTGCCAAAAAAGCCGCGAAAAAGGTGGTAAAAAAAGCAGTTAAAAAGAAGGCACCTGCCAAGAAAGCCGTGAAGAAGGCGGTCAAGAAAAAGGCACCTGCTAAAAAAGCCGTGAAGAAAGCGGTGAAAAAAGCACCTGCCAAAAAGGCCGTAAAGAAAACAGCTAAGAAAAAAGTACCCGCTAAAAAGGCGACCAAGGCTCGCAAGAAGTAACGAGTCCTGGACTCCCTTCTTAGGCTAGGCTTGCTTTTGCTGAAACAGAAGTTTTCACTCAGCGCTTCCGGTAATGTCGTCAAGAACGGCCATTACCGGGAGCGCTTTTTATTTTTATGACTGAAACAAACTCACTCCCCCTTTCTTCATGGGCACGCAATGTCGCGCCCTCACCCACGCTGGCGGTCGATGCCAAGGCCAAAGCTCTCAAGGCCGCCGGGGAAGACGTCTGCGGATTTGGGGCCGGTGAGCCTGATTTCGATACCCCGGAATTTATTAAGGCGGCATGCGCGCAAGCCCTTGCGGATGGTAAAACAAAATATGCCCCCGCGCCCGGTATTCCCGACCTCCGTGCCGCTCTCGCTGAAAAATACCGCAACGAGAATGGCATCGAGGGGGTGGAGCCCAGTCAAGTTGTCGTCAGTCCCGGCGGAAAATTCTCCTGTTACCTCGCGATTCTCGCAACGATTAGCCCGGGGGACGAGGTCATTATCCCGGCACCGTATTGGGTGAGCTACCCGGAGATGGTGAAGCTCGCGGGCGGCACGCCCAGGGTGGTATTCGCAGGTCACGAGCGCGGCTTTAAGATTACGCCGGAACAACTGCGCGAGGCGATCACACCCCGCACCCGCATGCTCATAATCAACAGCCCCTCCAATCCCACCGGAGCGATCTACACCGGGGCGGAACTGGCGGCCCTCGTGGAGGTCGCGCTCGAAGCCGGCATTTATATAATGTCCGATGAAATATATGAATACCTGCTCTACGATGGCGTGCAGCATGTAAGTCCCGCGTCTTTTTCCAAGGAAGCCGCCGCCGCCACCATCACGGTCGCGGGTTTCAGTAAGACCTTTTCCATGACGGGTTGGCGTCTCGGGACCTTGGTGGCAAACCCGCAGGTCGCGAAAGCGGTCGCGAGTCTCCAAAGCCAGACCAGTTCCAACGCGACCACTTTTGCGCAATACGGTGCCCTCGCCGCGATGCAAAATTGGGATGCCTCAAAAACCGCGATTTCCGGGATGCTGGAAGTCTTTGACCGTCGCCGCCTAAGACTCCTTGAGGGTTTGCGTGCGATTGACGGGTTGGAATGTGCCCGTGCCGAGGGGGCTTTTTATCTTTTTCCCAAGATGGAAGCCCTCGGGGTTTCCGCCGCAGACTTTGCCACGGAACTCCTTGAAACCGAAAAGGTCGCGGTTGTGCCCGGGGAGGGTTTCGGCGCGCCCGGTTACATGCGTCTCAGTTACGCGACTTCCGACGAAGTAATCGAAAAGGGCTTGGAACGATTGACTCGTTTCTGCGCGAACCGTTAGTTGAATTTCCGCCATGAGTAAGAACGCAAAAATCCTATACACCATCACGGACGAGGCACCCGCCCTCGCCACTCATTCACTGCTTCCGGTCATCGAGCGCTTCGCCACCGCGGCAGGGGTTGCAGTCGAAACCCGCGATATCTCCCTTGCGGGCCGCATTCTCGCAAATTTCGCGGATTGCCTCGAATCCCATCAGGTCATACCGGATGCCCTCGCGGAACTCGGAGAGCTTGCCCAAAGACCGGACGCCAACATTATCAAATTGCCTAATATTTCAGCTTCCATTCCGCAAATGCAGGCATGTATCAAGGAGCTCCAGTCCCAGGGGTTCGCCTTGCCCGATTACCCCGAGGAAGCCCGCACCGAGGACGAACGCGCCATCAAGGCACGCTACGATAAAATCAAAGGCAGCGCCGTAAATCCGGTTCTTCGCGAAGGGAACTCCGACCGCCGCTGTGCCCCCGCCGTCAAGCAATATGCCCGCAACCACCCGCACCGCATGGGAGCGTGGAGCGCCGATTCCAAATCGCAGGTCGCCAGCATGCCCGCGCAGGATTTCTTTGCGAATGAACAATCCCTGACCCTCCCCGAAGCGACCACCGCCCGCATCGAACTCCACACTGCCGACGGTTCCACCACCACTCTGAAAGACGGCCTCGAACTCCAGGCAGGGGAGATCCTCGATGCTACCTTTATGAGTGCCAAGGCGCTCCGTTCATTCCTCGCCGCCGAAATCGAGGCCACCCGCGCAGCAGGGACGCTCTTCTCCCTCCACATGAAGGCCACCATGATGAAGGTTTCCGACCCCATCATTTTTGGACACGCCGTCACGGTCTTTTACGAGTCCGTCTTTGAAAAACACGCCGAGGCACTCGCCGCCCTGGGGGTGGACCCCAACAACGGCCTCGGCGACCTCCTCGCCAAAATTGAAACCCTCCCCGCCGATCAAAAGGCCGCGATCGAGGCAGATCTCGCAGCGGTTTACGCGGAGCAGCCCGACCTTGCGATGGTCGACTCGGACCGGGGTATCACCAATCTGCATGTCCCCAGTGACGTTATCATTGACGCCTCGATGCCCGCCGCGATTCGTAGCTCCGGACAAATGTGGAACAAGGACGGACAACAACAGGACACCCATTTCATCATTCCCGACCGTTGCTATGCGGGGGTCTATGCCGAGACCATTGCCTTCTGTAAGGAGAACGGCGCCTTTGATCCCGCCACGATGGGGAGCGTCGCAAATGTGGGGCTCATGGCGCAAAAGGCAGAGGAATACGGCTCGCACGATAAGACCTTTGAGATTCCGCACGACGGCGAAGTTCGCATTGTCAACGCCTCCGGTGAAGTCCTGTTGCGTCATCGCGTCGAAGCAGGCGACATCTGGCGTGCCTGTCAGGTTAAGGACGCTCCAGTGCGCGACTGGGTCAAGCTCGCGGTCAACCGCGCCCGCGCCACCGCTTCCCCCGCGATTTTCTGGCTCAATCCCGCCCGTGCTCACGATGCCCAACTGATCGCCAAGGTCGAGGCCTACCTCCAGGATCACGACACCGAGGGGCTCGACCTCCGCATTCTTTCGCCCGTCGAGGCGACCCGTCTGTCCCTCCAGCGCGCCAAGGCGGGGGAAGACACCATCTCGGTCACCGGCAACGTCCTCCGCGATTACCTCACTGACCTGTTCCCGATTCTCGAGCTCGGTACCAGCGCCAAGATGCTCTCGATTGTCCCGCTCATGAATGGCGGGGGCCTCTTCGAGACCGGCGCGGGTGGTTCCGCGCCCAAACACGTGCAACAATTTGAGAAGGAAAATCATCTTCGCTGGGATTCCCTCGGGGAATTCCTCGCCCTCGGGGTTTCCCTCGAGCACCTCGCTGCGGTGCATGCAAATCCCAAGGCCGCAGTGCTTGCCAAAAGCCTCGATGCCGCCACCGCGCAATTCCTCGAAGCGAACAAATCCCCCTCCCGCAAGGTCGGTGAACTCGATAACCGGGGCAGTCATTTCTACCTGACCCTTTATTGGGCGCAGGCCCTCGCCGCGCAAAGCGTGGATTCCGAACTGCAAGCCCGCTTCGCACCCCTCGCCGCGCAACTCGCTGCTTCCGAGGACGCCATCGTTGCGGAACTCAACGAGGCTCAGGGCGCCGCGATGGACATCGGCGGATACTACCGGCCCGACGCGGCCCGTGCCGCCGCCGCGATGCGACCCAGTAAAATCTTTAACGACGCTCTCGACACCCTCTGATAAACCGCTGCCGGAAGGGCGACGCTTCTTGCTTTCCAAGCGGCCACGCTCGGCTATGCTGCTGGTATGTTCGGAAAAAGAAAGCAGCCCCTGAGCCCCGCGAATGCGGTGCTGTTGATGTTGGCGGTCGCTTTCCTGATATTGGTCTTTTTCTTTGGCAGCATCATTTTGCAGACGCAGCGCGAGTTAAAACAATTTAATGATCGCGAGCTGCGCCTCCAGACAAAGCTCAAGCAGGCCGAAGAGGAATTCATTCAAAAGGAAATGTATCTGAGTCAATTACTGGAAGACCCGGAATTTCTTGAACGAGTCGCCCGGGAGCGCCTCGGTTACACCCGCCCCGATGAGATCATCTTTCGTTTTACCCCGGAGTAGGACCTCGGAGTGGAAATTTATCGCGGCGGTATCGTTTCAAAGATTGCAATTTTTTCCCGCTTGCCTAGCAAGGTGAAGCCATGAAAACCGCCCCGAATGCCGAGACATTGATTCAAGCCTTTAAAGACGCCGGTCAGGGACAGGTCTTTGAATATTTTGCAGCGTTGGCGCCCGCCGCGCAGGAAGCCCTCCTCGCGCAAGCCGCTACGATCGACCTGCAGGAAGTCGCGCAACTCGTGGAGACGCACGTCCTCGGGGCGCACGAGGGTGGGGTGAATCTCGAGGGCCTCGAGCCCGCCCCGCACATTGCCCTACCGGAAAACGGCGGGGACCCCGCCGCGTGGGAGGCCGCCCGCGCCGCCGGTGCCGCCGCG
>DKOX01000006.1 GCA_002470925.1 Opitutia bacterium UBA7350
TCAATCTTTTCCGGCAATTCCGGAGCGACCTCTTTTTTTGTGCGCCGCAAAATATAGGCAGCGGCACGGCGACTCTGCCCCTCGCTGTGCCAGGCACGATCTGCTCCCGACAACTTCCCGCTGGGCGCCGTGAGATAACCGGGCATCAAAAATTCAAAGAGTGAGTATAGATCGTCCAGAGAATTTTCCACCGGGGTGCCCGTCAGGAGAAAGCGACCGCCATTATGGAGGCGGGTCAGGATTCGAGCATTTTGACTGCGGCGGTTCTTGATGTGCTGGGCCTCGTCTCCAATCACGACGGACCAATCAAGCGCCCCCATCAATTCCCCGTCCTGCCGCAGGGTTCCATAAGAGGTCACCACCAAATCGACATCCTCCATCACCACCGCTTCCCTCGCCCGCGCCGGACCATGGTGTTTCAAAACCTGTAAGTCCGGCACAAATCGGGCCGCCTCTCGACACCAGTTTTCCACCAGACTGGCCGGACAAACCACGAGCGCCGGCTTCAGGTCTGTATTTGTTTTTTTGATACAGCTAACCAGCGCGAGCGCCTGCAAAGTTTTCCCCAAACCCATTTCGTCTGCCAGGATACCGCCCAATTGATGCCGATAAAGATGCCAGAGCCATGCCACCCCGACCCGTTGATACGGACGCAGCAGTGAACCAAAATGGGTCGGGACTGGTGGCGGGTCCAGGGCTGCAATGTCGCGCAGGGCCCGACTGCGGGATTGCCACGCTTGCGGCGGTTCCCAACCCGGCGCCAGTTCATCAAGCATCCCCTCGACTGCCGCTAATTCTGCCGTGCCCAGTTGTTTGGAGAATCCCGGCGTAAAGGGCCGGTCAGCCTGCCCACTTACCGCGCGCTCAATCCGGTGCAAATGCTCCACCGCCCCGCGGTCAATCAACGTAATCGTCCCCGTTTCACTCTCTAGATAATGTTTTCCTCCGCCCATGGCGCGGCGGATCGCCTCGGGATCCTGTTGACGGCTCAAGCTCAACTCCAAGCGAAAGCTCCCCTCCGATTCCGCAGCCTCCACCTCAAGACCCGCCACTTCAACGCCCTTCAGTTTTTTTTCAAAATTATCAGTGAAGCAGGCACGCCATTGCTCACGCAAGGCACTCCAATGTAAGGCGAGAAAGTTCAAAACCTTATGCCGATCCCGCAACCACCAGCGACGGTTTCTCGGTTCGAGTTGAAAACCCTCCGTCCTGAGAATCTCCCGCAGGGGCCGAATGGAATCATCCCCCCCGCTGGGCAAACGCAATGCAAGATATTGCGTTGAACCATCCACCACAATCTTACTTTCGGGAAAATCCGCCATGGGATCGCCCGCCGGCATCGCATCGGGGTAATCCTGTGGACGACTCGACCATCGCCCTTGAATTGAGACCTCTGCCTGCCGCCGCCGGTTCGGCTTCGACGCTTCCCGCATTCGCCCCACCCCAATACTGCCACGGTCCTCAACCGGCAAACCCGCCTCGCTCCGATGCGCCTCATAATGCAAACACAGGGCGATAGCGTGTGCGCAGATCCGGCCCTTCCGACCCACCAGACAAGTACATTCATTCTCCGCAAAGACGGTGGAGCGCAAATTGAGACGCGGTTGATACACACCTGCCGCGCCTTTTACTTTTCCGGTGAGGATGGGACTCACCCACTCCGATGCCAGCACCGCGCCGCTGTTATAGAGTTTTTCAGCCTGCCGGTAAACCTGGCCACCGGCGAGATCGACACAAAAACGGTGACTGAAACTGGGCGCGGCTTTTGTCATTGGAGGTATCGAATCTTTTTCGGCGGGATGGTTCAATCTTTGATCACCTGCGAAAAACAAAAAAGCCCCCGACAAGCGGGGGCTGGAATGGCATCGCGGGCAAAACGAATCAACGACTTACTTGGTCGCCTCGTCGAGGAGGTCCCCGAGGTTGGTCATGTCTTCGTCCGCAGTGACGCTGTCAAAAGCCTGGCGCTCCTTGGCGAGTTCGTCCTCGCTGTAGTTGGCAGCCTTAATGGAGAGGCCGATGCGGCGCTCGTCTTTGTCAATCTTGATTACCCGTGCAGTAACTTCGTCACCCTCCTTGAGCAGGTCCTTGATTTTCTCGACGCGCTCTTCGCTGATCTGGGAGATGTGAACGAGGCCATCAATGTCGTTTTCAAGCTCGATGAAAGCACCGTAACTGGTAATTTTGGAAACCTTGCCATTGACCATGTCACCGATCTTGAAGTGGGTTTCAATTTCCTCCCACGGGTCGGTAGTGGTCTGCTTCATCCCGAGCGAGATGCGCTGTGAATCGGCATCCACATCGAGGACGAGGGCATCGACTTCGTCACCCTTCTTAAGCGCTTCGCTGGGATGGTTGATCTTGCGCGTCCAAGACATATCGGAAACGTGAACCATCCCGTCAATTCCCTCCTCGAGCTCCACAAAGGCGCCGTAGGTGGTAAGATTGCGGACCTTGCCACGGATGCGTGCCCCGATGGGGTAATTGTGGCGGGCCATATCCCAGGGGTTGGTGTCGAGCTGGCGGGTTCCGAGGGAGATCTTTTGATCCTCTTTTTGGATGCCAAGCACCACCGCTTGAACTTCTTCGCCAATACGGAGCACTTCGCCGGGCTTCGTGATACGCTTCGTCCACGAGAGTTCTGTCACGTGCACCAGGCCTTCCACCCCGGTTTCGATTTCAATAAATGCACCGTAAGGAACGAGATTGACGACCTTCCCGGAAACAGTGGAGCCGATCGGATATTTCTCTTCGATGCGTTCCCAAGGATTGTCCTGAAGCTGCTTGAGCCCCAATGAGACGCGCTCGCGATCACGATCAATCTCAATAACAACCACTTCGATTTCTTCGCCCTGTTTGAGCATTTCGCTGGGATGCTGGATGCGACCCCAGGACATATCGGTAATATGGAGCAGGCCATCGAGGCCGTCGAGGTCGACAAAAGCACCGTAATCCGTGATGTTCTTGACTTGGCCGCGGCGTTTGTCGCCGGGCTTGACCTCTTCCAGGAGGGTGCGGCGTTTCTCGATGCGTTGTTCCTCAATAAGTTCGCGGCGGGAAACGACGATGTTCTTGCGATCGAGGTTGATCTTAACGACCTTGAAATCGTAAGTCTGGCCCACGTATTGATCGAGATTCTTAGGCGGCTGTACGTCGATTTGGGAAGCGGGCAAGAAGGAATCAACCCCGATGCTAACGATCAAGCCACCCTTGACCTTGGAGCGAACGCGACCGGGAATAATGGAACCTTCCTCGCAGTTTTCCACGATCTTCTCCCAGTTCTTCTTCTGTTCGGCCTTGTCGTAGGAAATAACCGGATTGCCCTCGCGGTCCTCCAGTTTTTCCAAAAATACCTCGACTTCGGAACCGACTTGCAGTTCGGAAATGTCGACAAATTCATGTGCGGGAACGATTCCCTCGGATTTTCCACCAATATCGACCACCACCTCAAGCGGACGGATTTCGATGATGGTTCCTTGAATAATAGAACCTTCGTTAAGGTTCTCGATGCTGCTGCCTTGGAGCAGCTCTTCCATGAGTTGACTCATATTTGACTGTGTGTCGTTCCCGAAGGACAACTGGGTTGATGGTTAATGATTAAGTGGATTTTCCCATGTGATGATACCAATCATCAAAAGAGCCGAAAAGTAGTAGCCGTGCATCCACACATAGCAAGCAAAAAGCCCGGCATTTAGGGCACCAACTCCTCTTTCGC
>DKOX01000052.1 GCA_002470925.1 Opitutia bacterium UBA7350
GCCGTCATCCTCGCCCACAATTATCAAATCGAAGCGATCCAACGGGTCGCCGATTACGTGGGCGATTCCCTCGGCCTCGCCTATCACGCCGAAGCGGCCGACTGCGATGCCATTGTTTTCTGCGGGGTCCACTTCATGGCAGAGACCGCTAAAATCATCAATCCCCAGACCCCCGTCTATCTGCCCGACCTCGCCGCAGGTTGTTCCCTCTCCGATTCCTGCCCCGCCGAAAAACTCGCAGCCTACAAAGACGCCCACCCCGATACCTACGTCGTGGCATACATCAATTGCTCCGCCGCCGTCAAAGCCCTGAGCGATGTCATCTGCACCAGCGGCAACGCCACCAAAATCGTGGAGCGCATCCCCGCCGACCGCGAGATCCTCTTTGTCCCCGACCAAAACCTCGGGCAATGGGTCAGCAAAGAAACCGGCCGCCCCATGCAACTCTGGCCGGGGTCCTGTTATGCCCACGTCCTCTTTACCCAACAGGCTATCGAACGACTCAAACTCAAATTTCCCGACGCCAGGGTGGTCGCCCACCCGGAATGCGTCGAGACCGTCCGCGACAATGCCGACGTCGTATGCAGCACCGAGAAAATGGTGCACTATTGCCGCGACGATGCCGCCGAGGCGTTCATCGTAATCACCGAGACCGGAATGATTCACCGCCTCCGGAGCGAAATCCCCCACAAAACATTCATCGCAGGCCCCACCGATACCTGCGCCTGCAACGAATGTCGCTACATGAAGATGAATACCATCGAAAAATTGCGCGACTGCCTCCGCGACGAGGGCCCGGCCATCGAGATGCCCGAAGACATCCGCCAAAAAGCCTACGCCCCCATCAAGCGTATGCTCGAGTGGAGCAAGTAAGACTCCAGGCACCAAGCCGATTTTTGCTCCTGTGACGAAGAGAAATTAAAAACTTTACATTTAACGTTTTTAGCCCATACATCTCAACTTTCCCCTCCGATCCGAATCATGTCTAAAAGATTACCCGACAAAGCGATTAATAAGAAGAGGCTGAAAATCTCGGCGGCATTCAATGGGAAGTAGCATCTGAAAGTAACCCGGTTGTTAAAAAGATAAGGAAAGAGTTTTGCAAACGATAAAGGCGGCGGGACCGAGTGTCCTTTTTAAAATGAAGTCGAAATTCGAACCCCCCGACCCCATAAAAAATGCCGAGAATAAAAGAAAGCACGGCATCACGCTTTACGAAGCGCGGAAAGCTTTTGATGATCCGGGCGGCTTTTCTGCAAGAAATAAATTGCATTCAAGCGAAGAATTTAGGCTTTTTCGCTATGGAAAGATCAAAGAAAGAGTTTGCACCGTTCGTTACGTAATTAGAGCTGGCAAAATTCGCATTTTTGGGGCAGGATTTTGGAGAAAAGGGGAAACAACTTATGAAAACTTCCACGAAGAAAAAGGCACCCATTAAGCGCAAGAAGCCATTATTCGGTAAAGATGGCTACCAGAGCGGCGGGCCTGATATGGATAATTTGCAACCTTTGACGGATGCCGAGGCAAAGTTAATCGGTGACGCCCTAGGACGGGGACCGGAGCCTACTTTAAACAACGCACTCCTGAATAGAAAGCCGTTTTAGTGATTCCTGTGTAGCTTTCTTCCCTAGCCCTTTCGGGTGACAACCGGTTTTTTACGCTGGGGGTACAGCTCGCGGCAGAGCGGACAGACCGTGCCGTCGCAACCGCGGGCGGTGCAATATTCGCGACCGTAGAAGATGATCTGCAAATGCAGGGCGTTCCACTTTTCGCGGGGGAAGAGGCGTTTGAGATCTTTCTCGGTCTGCACAACGTTTTTTCCAGAACTCAGACCCCAGCGTTGCGCGAGGCGATGAATGTGGGTATCGACCGGAAAGGCGGGCACCCCAAAGGCCTGACTCATGACCACCGAAGCGGTCTTGTGCCCCACCGCGGGAAGAGCCTCCAGCGCCGCCATGTCTGCCGGCACTTGGCCGCCGTATTGATCGACGAGGATACGCGAGAGTCCCGCAATGCCCTTGGATTTCATGGGAGCGAGTCCGCAGGGCCGAATGATGGCGTGGATGTCCTCAATGGAAAGTTTAACCATGTCGTGCGGGTTATCCGCCTTTGCAAAGAGCAGTGGGGTGATTTGGTTGACGCGGGCATCGGTGCACTGGGCGGAGAGGAGGACTGCGACAAGGAGGGTGTAGGGGTCACGGTGGTCCAGCGGGACGGGGGTCTCCGGATAAAGCCGTTCGAGGGTCTCTTGGATATGGGCGACGCGTTCTGCTTTCAGCATAGGGGGAACGGAATTATGAAAGACGGATGGAGCTATCAACTGCGGGATCGGTTTGCTCCGGGTGGTCGGTCGTGAAATGGAGGCCGCGGCTCTCGCGGCGCTGGAGGGCGCAATCAATCACCAGGGAGGCGACGAGGATCATGTTACGCAGTTCAAGGAGCGGTACATCGACTTTAAAATTCCAGTAGTAGTCATTGATCTCCTTCTCCAGCACTTGAATGCGGGTGCGGGCGCGTTCGAGGCGTTTATCGGTGCGTACAATACTGACGTAATCCCAAAGGGTGCGTTTTAACTCGTCACGGTTGTGCGTGAGCACCACTCGCTCGTCGGAATCGCGAAGGTCACCATCCGCCCAACCGGGAATCGTGACAGCTTCAAAATTACCCTGGGCGAGGTATTTGTTCACCGCAACCGAACCCCGACGCGCCATCACGACCGCTTCGAGCAAGGAATTGCTGGCGAGACGGTTGGCGCCGTGCAGACCGGTGCAGGCGACTTCGCCACAGGCGTAGAGACCGGGCAAATCGGTGGCACCATCGAGCGCGGTGGCAACACCTCCACAGAGGTAATGCGCGGCGGGAACCACCGGGATCATGGCCTCCTCGATCCGGATGCCCTGCCCGGCGCAATAATCATAAATATTTGGGAAACGTTCGCGAAGGGTCGCTTCGGGAAGATGACGCACGTCGAGCCAGACGTGCCGCGAACCGGATTCCTTCATTTCGGTATCAATGGCGCGGGCCACGATATCGCGGGGGGCCAGGTCGGCGCGGGCGTCATAACGTGCCATGAACGCGTCGCCCTGCAGGTTGCGCAGGATCCCGCCTTCGCCGCGAACCGCCTCACTGATAAGAAAACGACTGCCATCCGGAGAATAAAAAGCGGTGGGATGGAATTGGATGAATTCCATATTGCGGATTTCGACGCCGGCGCGGGCAGCCATCGCAATACCGTCGCCGGTCGCAATGGCAGGGTTGGTGGTGTAAGCATAGACCTGACCAATGCCACCGGTCGCCATCAAGACCGCCCCTGCATGGAAGGTTTCAACCCGTTCCGTCTGGGTATCGAGTACATAAAGCCCCAACACCCGATTGGGGCCCGCGCAGCGAAGCTTTACGGTTGTGATCAACTCGATCGCGAAGTGGTGCTCCAAAGTGTGGATCAGGGGGCTGTCCGCCACGGCCTGCAAGAGCGCCTGCTCGATTGCTTTGCCGGTGACGTCTTTGACGTGAAGGATGCGGCGCTTGGTATGCCCACCCTCTTTACCAAGGGAAACGCGCCCGTCCTCCAGTTGACTGAAGGCCACTCCGTATTCAATCAGTTCCTCAATACAGGCGGGGCCGTCTTTTAAAATTTCGCGAACTGCGGCGGCATCACAAAGCCCGTCACCGGCATCGAGCGTGTCGGCGACATGAGTCTCAACATCATCGGTTTGAGAAGTGACCGCGGCGATTCCGCCTTGGGCATAATTGGTGTTTGATTCCGCCGAGTTTTTCTTAGTGATGATCGCAACCGATTGACCCGCCGCCGCGACCTTGAGGGCAAAACTCAGGCCGGCGATTCCGCTGCCAACGACTACGACGTCATATTGATGCGACATGCTTGTTTAAAGCTCGATATTGTCGATCAAACGGGTGTCTTCGACCCATACCGCAACGGTTGCAAGATGCCGCCCGGGAACGATTTCACGGGCAGGTTCCATCGTGTCGCGGTCCACGACCTGCACATAGATCACGCGAATCCGGCGGGATTGACTGAGTTCATGGGTGATCTCAGCGATGACGCGATCCACTTGACGCACCCCGGATGCGACCAGTTCGCAGGCCGTTTCAAGGGCGCGTGGAATGCGCAGGGCATCCGCGCGCTGACTGTCGCTGAGGTAACGATTTCGGGAACTGGTGGCAAGGCCGTCCGGATCGCGGCGGGTGGGCCCCGCGACGATTTCGAGGGGAAGGTTGAGGTCGGCAGTCATCTTGCGAATGAGCGCGAGTTGCTGGGCATCCTTCTGCCCAAAGACCGCGATATCCGGGCGGGTTATATTGAAGAGCTTGAGGCAGATGGTGGCGACCCCGCGGAAGTGATTCGGGCGGGAAATCCCACAAAGGCCCGCGCTGAGTTTTTCCTCCACGACAAAGGTGGAGAAATCTGCAGGATAGAGTGCTTCGGCCTGCGGGTTGAAGACAAAATCGACCCCGTGTTCACGACAGAGATCCAGATCGGCATCCAAGGCGCGGGGGTATTTTGCAAAGTCCTCGTTGGGCCCAAATTGAGCGGGATTGACAAAAATTGAGACTATGACCTTGTCAGCCTTCTCGCGGGCAATATCTATCAAGTCTGCGTGGCCTTTATGCAAGCAACCCATGGTTGGCACGAGCGCAATCAAATGCCCGCTTGAACGCAAAGCGATCGCAGAAGATTGCATCTCATGAATCGATTGTATTGTTTGCATAATTTTTGAAGTGCCAAAATTTAACGAAGACCTTAAACATCTCAACCCTATAGTAACCAATTAGTAACCTCCACAGCATTATCCATGAGCGATCCATATATTCAGGAACTCTTCGCCGAGCGCATCGGTGGCAATCAATACGGTAAATCCACCGCAATCTATAAGTTTGAGAAGATCAAGCGCGCCAAAAAGGCGGCAATGACAGCGAAGCCGGAGGTGACGCTGATTGATATGGGCGTCGGTGAACCGGATGAAATGGCCTTTCCGGTAGTGGTAGAGACCCTCCAGGCGGAGGCCGCCAAACCGGAGAACCGAGGCTACGCCGATAACGGGGGCGACGCGTTTAAGCACGCCGCGGCACGCTATATGGAGGAAGTCTTTGGGGTTAAGGGAATCGACGCGGAGAGCGAGGTCATCCACTCCATCGGCTCAAAAACCGCCCTCACGATGCTGCCCGCCTGTTTCATTAATCCGGGTGATGTGGTCCTGATGACGGTGCCGGGTTATCCGGTGCTGGGCAGCCATGCAAAATTCTATGGAGGCGAGGTCTACAATATGCCACTCGAGGCTGCCAATAATTTCCTGCCCGACCTCCAGGCGATTCCGTCCGAGGTGTGTGCGAAGGCAAAAATGATGGTGCTGAATTACCCGAATAACCCGACTGGGGCATCCGCGACCCGTGAATTCTACCTCGAGGCCATCGAATTCGCCAAAGCCAATGACCTCATCATCGTGCAGGACGCTGCCTATGCTTCCCTCATCTTTAACGGCGAACCGCAGTCCATTCTACAAGTGGAAGGCGCCAAGGATGTCGCGGTGGAACTCCACTCGCTTTCGAAGAGCTACAATATGACGGGCTGGCGCATCGGCTTTGTCGTGGGCAATCCCCTGATCGTGAAAGCATACGGCGACATGAAGGACAATTCTGATTCCGGGCAATTCCTCGCAATCCAGAAAGCCGGAGCGGCGGCGCTCGAGCACCCCGAAATAACGGAGGCGATTGCGGCGAAGTATTCCCGCCGCATGGATCATCTGGTTGAAATCCTCGGGGCGAGTGGCTTCAACGCCACCAAACCGGAGGGGAGTTTCTTCCTATATGTTGCCGCTCCAAAATCTGCGACGCTGGCGGGCGAGACCGAAAGCTTCGAAAACGGCGAAGCCTTCAGTCATTGGCTCATTACGAATGAATTGATCAGTACTGTGCCGTGGGATGACTGTGGTCATTTTGTGCGCTTCTCGGTAACCTTTGCCGCGGAAGGTTTGGAAGGGGAAGCGTCGATTCTCAAGGAGATCGGCACGCGCCTCGCGAAATACCAGTTTGAATTTTAGAGGCCGACTAGCGTATCTCCCAACGATAATGCATGGAGGAAAGGGGTTCAAAGCCCTTGCGGGTCACCAAGACCACATCCTCAATGCGACAGGCTCCAAGGCCGGGATAATAAAGTCCCGGCTCAACCGTAATGACCTGCCCGGTTTTCAGGGCAGGAGCCCCGCTTGAGACCCGGGGACTTTCATGCACCTCGAGGCCCAGGCCGTGGCCAGTGGAATGAATGAATCCAACAAAAGCCTCCCCCCGGCGCTCGGTCCGGTAACCGCGTTCCTTAAAAACGATCTCCCCGGCGGCGTGCACCGCGGACCCGCGTGCGCCATGTTTCACCTTTGAAAGCGAGGCAAGTTGCGCGGCGCGCACCGCGGCCACCATGGTTCGCTGGGCCTCGTTTGCCCGCCCTTTGAGAAAGGTGCGCGTCATATCGCCATGATAGCCCGTCGCCTGAATGCGGGGGAAACAATCCACGATAATCAATTGATTGGGGCGCAAGGGCCCGTGCCCGGCCTCGTGCGGATCGCATGCCTGATCACCGCCTGCCACGATCGTGTTTTGCGCGAGCGCCCCGCGTTCGAGGCAAGCGTGGTCGATCACTGCTCGCAAAACCTCCGAGGTTAGGGTGCGCCCTTTGTATTTTAGGTAGTTCCCCGCAATGACCGCTTCCCGCAGTACTTTTTCCGCAGCACGAATCCCGGCGGCGCTCGCAGCATTCCCGGCGCGAATCGCTTTTGCCTCCGCTTCGGTTTTGCATTCCCGTTCCTTAAAAAAAGGCGCGGTGCCAAAATCAACCCGAATTCCGGCAGCGACCAATCGCGCGTAGAGTGCCGCGGGGAAATCACATGGAACCTCAATCGAACGCAGACGCGCACGACGCAAATAATACAGGATCAGTTCCGAGGGGCCGACATCAACGAGTGCGATGCCCAACATTTCACTCGCCTTGCGCTGCTCCGTCTCGAGTAAACGCACCTCGCCCAACAAGCCATTTGAAGCGACCCGGGCAAACTCCAGACGATTGACCACCGCGAACGATTCCCCACGGATGACCCCTGCGAGAAATGCGTCCGGCACTTGAACGCCGCACAGATAATAAAGATCGGCGCTTTGCGCGGTGCTGCTATAAAGAAAGCGAGCCTTGGACATTTGACGGCTCATAACGTTTGATTCCGGATGAAAAGCATCTTTGTGTTGAAGCGGACTGATTCAATTACCTTGATTTTAAGCATGGCCTGCAAGTTTTTATCGCAAATCCCCTTCACGAAATGGCTGCTCCTGCTCGGCCTTGTCGCGTGTTCCCCCGCGCCACGGGAGTCCGCCTTTGCCGGCCCGGAAGTCTACTTCCCCATCACAGTCGGGGACACGGAACTGGAATTACAATTGGCGATTCATCCCAAAGAACAGGCGCGCGGTTTGATGTTTCGCGAGGCACTTGCTCCCCGCCATGGGATGCTTTTTGTTTTCGCAGAACCCAAGCAACGTTCTTTTTGGATGCGCAATACCCTGCTACCGCTGGATCTTGCTTACTTTGATGCGGAGGGAAGGCTCGTGGAATCGCACCGCTTGTATCCACATGACGAAGAACCGGTTCTTTCGCGCAGTAATGAAATCAAATTTGCCCTTGAACTTGAGCAAGGCCAAATGACGGCGCTCGGGATCAAAACCGGCGACTCCCTGGACCGAAAAGCACTAGTGCAGGCGCTCACATCCCGAGGGCTTGATCCGAAATCATATATACACACTAATCCGTAATGTACGAAGCGACCCCAGACTCAGATACCGCCCCTACCGAAGCTCAAAAATCGCAGCGGCGCAAAAAAGAATCGGCGACTCCCCGAGAATATGCCCTGCTCTTTCTTTTGGTGCTCTTCGCCTTTGGACCCCTCCTCCTATCAACAGACTTATGGAATAAGAATGACCCGGCGACCAAGAGCGGCTTTCACGAAATCAGTTCATGGACCGAGGCCTGGACACCGGAAATGATCCGAAAATATGATCCCTTTAGCCTGAGTTCTTATTTTCTGGAATCATATTTACCCCTCGACCCGGCCTTTACGCATCGCGCCATCAATCTCGCGCTACACCTTTTAGCAGTTTGTCTGCTCTGGTCCTTATTGAGAAAATTGCGACTAAAAAGTACCGGGCTAGCGGTGTTGCTGTTTGCGGTGCATCCGGCAATTATACCGGTACTATTATGGCCGGGTCATCGGCATGTTATACTTGGCTTTATCATAATGATAACACTGCTTAATCTTGCGCAAGATAAGCTGAACCCCCGGCGCTATTTGCTACTGATGGCACTCTCCATGATTGGTCTGCTGATCCACAAGCACCTGCTCTTTCTTCCCCTTATTTTTGCCTTGATAACCTACAGTAAAGATTATCCCGCAAGACTAAATCAGTATAACTGGATCCTGCCGATACTTTGCTTCAATCTATTCGTTGGAGTCTGGTTGTTTAGCAAAGACGGCCTGGAAGTGACTCGTTTTGTCTTAAGCGAGTGGAGTTTTGAAAGTGGGCACTATATGCAGCATTTGCTAAGGCAAAGCTTTATCCCCAATGAACTGATATTCTACAAGCCCCTCCCGCAGAATATAACTTATTCAGTGAACACCGGGATCAACCTTGCTCCTTTTCTACTCTTCCCGCCATTTATTGTATTGGGTGTTTTAAACCGGCAGCGTCAATGGGCGCGCAACCTCTTGCTTGGCGTCCTCAGCTATATCCTGCTCGTTATTCCTGTGATTTCCAGGACTGGATCCTTTATCGACGGTACGCCCGCTTTTGAATTATTCGCCTACTATACCCCACTCTCAATTCTTTGCGTCTCCTGTGCCTTTGCCCTCCATAAACTGAGCAGCAAACTTGGCATAACCATGGGAATGCTGCGCATTGTTGCACTCTATACGACCGCAGGAATTTTTTCCATCTTTAGCTTCACCTTCGCCTTGGAAGTTAGGAATCCTCAAAATATGTGGCAATCCATTGCCCGGCAGTGGCCCGAATCCAGCCAGGCGCAAATCGCCTACCTCGAAAGCATAGTAAGCCAAGAAAATAACGAGTTAAGAAAAGATAAACTCATTCTTATGATGCAAGCCCTGCTTGAAAAAGAACCGGATCGCCTTGAAATCCGTAAACTTATGGCGCGCACCATGCAAGAGGCCAACCAACCGAACAATGCCTTGCGGGAATATCGCCGTATTCTGCGCGAGGGAACGGATGACATTGCATTCATGGAGGAAGCTGCCGATTTTCTTGAATTTCGAAACCTAAGTTTCGAAGCAGAAAAAGTGCGACAGAGGATTCAACGACTCCAGGAGGCTGCGACCGACACCCCGTTGGAATAGCCAGCTTAAATAAAGCCCAGCACGCCCGGGAAAATACCCAAAACAATGATTGCGGCAACCAGCAGGCCCAGCAGGCATCGATTTTGAATCGTTGGCGGTGCACTTTTTTGATTCGCCGCTTCACTGCCCGCGCCATTAAAATAAAGCGTACGAATCCAGCCGAAGTAGTAATAAATCGAAATCACCACACCGATCACCGCCACCGTCAGCAAGCCGTATAGCCCGGCCTGGAAAGCCGCCACAAAAAGAAAAAGCTTCGCGACGAATCCACCCAAGGGAGGAATCCCCGCCAAGGAACCCAGGCCGAGGGTCAAAACCCCGCTGAGAAAGGGCTTTTGCTGTGAGAAATTCCGGTAGTGCTCCACGCTTAAATCTGCGTCGTCACCCTCCCCGTTCAGTGAGATGACCACGAATACTGCAAACGATGCGAGCAAATAGGTGATCAAATAAAAGATCACGGCACTTTCAGCCCATGCGATCGTGCAGGATGCCACCACTCCCATCAGGAGGTAACCCGCATGCGCGACCCCCGAGAGACCCAGCAGTCTTTTGAGATTGCTCTGCGTAACGGCTGCAATGTTTCCAAACAAAATAGACGCTGCCGCAATGACGACCAAGACCGGAACCAAAAAGTCCTGAATGGGAAGAAAGGGGCCATGAAGGACGCCCAACAGCACCATGAATCCCGCGGCCTTCGAAGCCACCGCCAAATAAGCCGTAATCGGGGTCGGCGCACCCTGGTAAACATCCGGAACCCAAATTTGAAACGGAACCGCGCCGATCTTGAAACATAGCCCCGCCAAGACCAACAACGCCCCAATCAAGACCAGCGGGTTATCCGGGTTCAAGGCTATGAAGTGGCCCAAGGCATCAAAATTAAGGGAATCGCCGGTTGCACCTGCCAG
>DKOX01000031.1 GCA_002470925.1 Opitutia bacterium UBA7350
CTCCCGCCTGCCGCACAATCGGCAACGGTTCACCCGAGAGTGCCGATTCATTGACGTAACCCCGGCCCTCCAGAATAAGCCCGTCCACCGAGATCGGATCCCCCGCCTCAACCCGCACCGTCTCGCCCGCCTGCAAGGTCGCGAGCGGACTCCATTCCCAGCGTTCACCGCGCCGCACCCGCACCCGGTCAAAGCGCTCGCTCAAATCGTCCGTTGCCGCCTTGAGGCGCGCAAAGGAACGCTCACTGAACACCCGCCCCAGCGCATGAATTGCAATCACCACCGAGACCACCTCGTAAAAAATCGCGCCCTCACCCGTCAGGCTTGATAACAGGGAACCGGCAAAAGCCCCCAAGAGGCTCAACATAAAGAGCCCGTCAATCGAGAGCCGCCCTGAGCGACACATTCCAATCGTGGCCCGCAGCAAATTCCCGCCGAGAAAGAAAAAGACCAAAAGTGCCGAGGCAATCAATCCCCCGTGCAAAACCCAATAAACAGTCGAACCAAAAACCGGGGGCGTCATGTTCAGCGCCAGCGAAAGCACCATGCTTTGCCCCGCAAAAACCGCCGCAATACCCACATGTAACCAGGCCCGCGTTACACCCGGACTCGCCACACCACAGGGAAGCTCCCGCGCAGGACAGGTCCCCGCTTGTCTCGCCGCAATACCCTCTCGTTCAGCAAGCTCCATCAAAATACCGCTATGCGGATTGTTGCACCGATGCAAGCCAACGGCCTACTTCTTTTCCAAGGCATCTACAATTCCCTGCGCATGCCGCCGCAGGAGAGCCTCCGGATCCAGTTTGCGCTCCTGGCAAGCCGCCGCGATTTCAAAAAGCCGTGTCCCAAGGGTCTCGGCCTCCACTTCCGCCGCTTCTCTTTCAATCACTTCCCGATTCAGCAAATCACCTGTTTCCATTTTTTGTTTCACGATCTGCTTATAAACATCCTGCGCAAACATGAGGGCCGGCAAGCGCGGCGGCAAATCCTTGAAGCGCCCGCTTTCCGCCGGTCCGCGTTTCTTCTCCGCCGCTTTGATCGCTTCCCATTGCTCCAGCAGGGCGGCGCTGTCCTTAATATTCCCCTCTCCAAAAACATGCGGATGCCGCCGTACCAACTTCGCGTTAATCTCCCGGCAAACCGAATCAAAATCAAAATGCCCCGCCTCCTTCGCCATCTGGGCATGCATCACAACCTGCAACAATACGTCTCCCAATTCCTCCTCCATGTGATCCATGTCGCCCCGGTCGATTGTTTGCAGTAATTCACTGCATTCATCAATCAGGCAATCCGTGATCGACTGGTGATCCTGCTCGATATCCCAAGGGCAACCGTTCTCCGGGTCGCGAAGGGCTGCCACCGTTTTCAAGAGCGCCGCTATTCCCGATTCCGACATCCCCTAATCCTGTCCCTCCTCAAGCAGCGACTCCGCCAGTGCAACCAGATCCGTCCGCGGATAATCCCTTTCCGTACCGGCAGCCATATCGCGCACTTTGAAAACCCCGGATGCCAATTCCTCGGAGCCATAAATAACAGCAAAACGCGCGCCCCGTTGATTCGCATCTTTAAATTGTTTCCCGAAAGCCACCTCCTTCAGCGGATATTCCACCCGATACCCCGCCGCCCGCAGGCAAGCGGCGTCCGCTAAAGCCTGTGCCCGTTCCGCCACCCCTCCGATGATGAATATGAAATCCGGCCCCGCTTCGGCAACCTCCATTAAACCCTTCTTTTCAAGCAAATCGCCCAAGGTGACATCACCCATCGCAAAACCAACCGCCGGCATCGCCTGTCCACCCAGCTTGCCGACCAAATCGTCATAGCGACCACCCCCTGCCAGAGCGCGACCCTCTCCGCTCGCCTCAAAGGCCTCAAAGACAAAACCGGTATAATACGCCAGACCGCGCACGATCCCCAAATCAATCTCGACAAATTCCCCCATCCCACTGTTGTCCAATGCTGTTAAGAGTACCCGCCACTCCGCGAGCCGGGCTTCAATCGCTTCGGTCTGCGTCCCCTCTATCGGCAGCGCCGTGAAATACTCGACCAGTGCGGGAAAATCACGGATTGCCACCACCGCTTCGACCTTCGTCATAAACACCGCCGCCGATTCGCCCAAGACCGTGGCCAATTGCTCAAGGGTTTTTTCCCGACTGTTGCGTTCCAGCTTGTCGATGATCCCCAAGACCTGCGCCGAACCCGCCGCGTCCAATCCCTCCGCGGCCAGCAGGAACAACCAAAGATCACGGTCACTCAAACGCAGCTTGAAATCCTCCACCCCCAAGCCGAAGGCTTTCAAGGATTGAATCAGTAGCGCGATCAATTCGGCATCGGCGCTCGCACCGGACTCGCCCAAAATGTCGGCATTAAACTGGTAAAAGGCACGCAGGCGACCCTTCTGTGGCCGTTCATAACGGTAGTGCTCCCCGATGTTAAACCATTTGATCGGACGTTTGAGACTGTTCGCCTTCGCGCCCACCAAACGCGCCAGCGACGGCGTCATCTCCGGACGGAGTGCCACCGCCCGTCCCCCGCGGTCCTCAAAGTGAAACAACTGGCCGACGATTTCCTCGCCGGATTTTTCGATATATAACTCGAGCGGTTCCAGCACCGGAGCATCGTATTCCAGAAAGTTGAAACTATGTGCCGCCGCCCGCCACTTCTCAAAAATATCTGCGCGGCGCGCGCTGCTCTCGGGATAGAAGGCCCGGAATCCAGGAAGGGTTTCAAAACTCATGCCAGGGTCGGTCGGTTGGTTAGAGACTGTCTGCGGGGAATCCGTTCCGATGCTCGACCCTAACCCTCACCGTCATTTAAAGCGGAAATATCAAGCTCCGCGAGTTGTTCCTTCAATTCCTTGCCCGCCTTGAATTTGATAACGGCTCGCGTCGGGATCACGACGTCGGTTTCCGGCTTGTTGGGATTGCGTCCAATCCGGGACTTGCGCACCTGCACCTCAAAGACTCCGAAGTTGCGCAGTTCCACATTGCGACCTTCCGCCAGTGCTTTTGCGATTGCGTTCAAGGTACGCTGCACGGTTTCCCTGACATCTTTTTGTGGAATGCTGGTGCCCTCATAGATGTCGAGGACGATATCGCGCTTGGTAAGGTTTTTGGACATACTCGTATTACTTGAAATCAATTAAAAGATAGACTGTGCAATCACTAGACCTACGATACTTTGAGCGTGGTAAATACTGTCAAACTCGAAAACATCCGTCTGACCAACAATTTAAAACTTTTCTCCCTATGCCTGAAGGCAAAAGCGTAAACCGCATGTTCGCAAATATTGCGAACCGTTATGACTTCGCCAACCACTTCCTCAGTGGCGGGGTCGATTATTACTGGCGCAAGGTCCTTGCCGATCAGGTACAGGCCTTCGCCCCGCGCCGCATTGTGGATCTCGCCACCGGGAGCGGCGACGTCGCTTTTAAATTACGCGACCGCCTCGGCACCGATGTCGCAGTGTGCGGGATGGATTTTTGTGAACCGATGTTGGAAACGGCCCGACTCAAAAAAAAGGAGCGCGCCGAATACGCCGACCTCGAGTTCACCTTTGGCGATTGTATGGCATTGCCGCTCCCGGACGCCTCGGTCGATGCCATCACGATCGCATTCGGGGTGCGTAATTTTGAAGACCGCCACAAGGGCCTCTCTGAGATCCACCGCGTCCTTCGCCCGGGCGGGCGTTTGTTTATTCTCGAATTCTCCCAACCCCATTTCTGGTTCCGTCCCTTCTATTACCTCTACCTTAAATTTATCCTCCCCCGCCTCGCGGCGTTGGCGACCGGCGACAAGGGCGCCTATGATTACCTCGCCGGTTCCATCGAAGCATTTCCATCCAGACCGCAACTCGCCCAGCAGGTGCGTGCGGCGGGTTTCTCCGCGGTCAAGGCGATCGCCCTCACCTTTTCTATCGTGGCAATCCACGAAGCCACCAAATAAAATCGCGCTCGAGGTTTAGTAACCTTGCGACTGCACTACTTTCGAGAGCTCGCTCTGGAAAGCCTGCACATCCTCAGGACTCGGACGGTATTCGGGATCCTCGCCGGGCAAGAGTCCCAACTGACCACTTGCGTCCAGTTGCCAACTCATGCTTTTGCCATCACTAAAGACCACCGTCCCGCTGAGCAAGGCACCCGGGCGTTTGATCGCATCGAGTTCGACGCGCACCCCGCCCTCGGGTTCAACCAATTCCGCATCCTCGATCGCCGCATCCGCCGCGCTCGCGTCCCCTTCCTCCGGTTCCGGTTCTTCTACAACCTCCGAAACCACGTTCAGGTCATCCACCAGAAAACGAACATCCATGTAGGTCATCGCCACATCCATTTCCTCGCGCAGGCGATTTTGCACCGTTGCCAGCGATTCGCCCGCCCGGACCCATTCCTTGACCGTCTCCAGTTGTGCTTCCGTTAATTCCATAAATGTATGCCGGCTGCGCCTATAAGGCCTTGGTTACGTACCGCACTCAAGCGCGGTTGCTGGACAATTGCTTGATCAAATAATCCACCGCGCGTTTCACCGTGACGTCCTGCTCCATCATGTTCTCCACCTGTTTGCAGGCGTGGATCACCGTGCCGTGGTCACGTCCGCCGAAGGCTTCCCCAATCGATTTGAGCGGATCACTGGTCAAGGTTCTCGAAATATACATCGCGACCTGCCTCGGGAAAACAATCGCGCTGGTGCGGCGGCGGCCCACCAATTCGCTGAAACGGATTTTGTAGTAATCCGAAACCTTATTTTGGATTTGGTTCACCGTCACTTGTGTAGCGGCCTCCTCCTGAAAGAGGTCACTCAAGAGGCGCTCCACCGCTTCTAAATCCAGGGATTGATCGATCAAAGAGTTGTAACTCGCGATCCGCGTGAGCGCACCCTCCATGCGGCGCACATTGCGCGAGACCCGCTCCGCGAGAAATTCCATGACGTCGTCTTCCATTTCCAGACGCATCGCAGCCGCCTTCTTCCGCAGAATCGCGACCCGTGTTTCAAAATCCGGCGCCTGTACATCGGTCACCAATCCCCATTGGAAGCGCGAAACCAAACGGTTCTCCAGGCGCTCGATTTCATTGGCAGGACGGTCACTCGCCAGAAATATCTGACGGCCCGACTCAAAGAGATCATTGAAGGTGTGGAAAAATTCCTCTTGGGTGCCTTCCTTCCCGGAAAGGAAATGGATGTCATCGACCAGCAAGGCATCGACGTTGCGATAATACTTGCGGAATTTCGCCAGCTTCTTTTCTCGAATGGCGTGAATGAATTCGTTGGTGAATTTCTCGGTGGACACATAAGCGATGTGCGCATTCGGGTTGTTGTTGAGCATCTGGTGCGCCACCGCGTGCATGAGGTGCGTTTTGCCCAAGCCGGTTTCCCCGTAAACAAAAAGCGGATTATAGGCACGGCCCGGGGCGTTCGCCACCGCAATGCTGGCGGCATGCGCCAGTTGATTGCCCGAACCGACCACAAAATTGTCAAAGGTATTGCGCGGGTTTAAAGTCGCCCCGCTTTTGTTTTTCTTCGAGCTGAATTTGGTATTGTTCTCCGAGTCCTGCGCGTCACGACCGTTGCCGCGAATCCCACTCTTCTGACTGCGCACCTCTTTGCCAACTTGATCGGAATCCCGACCCGGCGCGCTGTTCCCCGAATCCACCTCTACTTTAATGGTCACGGCCCGACCCGACAAATCCCGCGCCTTTTGCGCAATCACATCCAAATAATTGTTCTCAATCCAGATCGCGTTGAAATCGTTCGGTGCGCTGATCGTAAGGTGGTTGTCGCTTTCGCTCACAAAGGAGAGACCCTCAAACCACATATCATAAAGTTCGCTCGGTAAAATTTCTTTTAGTTCTAGAGTTAAGCTGCTCCAAAGATTCAGCGTGGTGGCGGGAGTCGACATGTTACTTTAAAAGACGTTTTTATTCACACCTTTGCGAATAGCGGAGTTGAAAACGGATGACCAAGTCAAAAATTGGAGTCCAACCGTATGCTAAACTAGGTGTGAAATGAAAATAAGTGAATTGTTTTTGTGCAATACAATCCTTCAAGGAACTGTATTATAATGCTTTATGAAATTTGAAAAGTGCGGGAAGTAGTGTTCTGAGTATCCGTTGTATTGGTAAAAACTGGATCTTCCAATAAAAACCAATCTAGGACAATATGAAAAAAAGAGAGCCATTAAGGCTTGGCAAGGGCAACTTCTGCACAAGTTATTCACAGTCACAACTGAATAAGTTTTTGTAGCTTTACAAAATCATGACAGCCGAAAGTCACGATTCTGTTAATCCCTGAAAACACGCATTTTCCAAAAGCAAAAAATATGCCCCTGATCAAGCGGCGCCCTCGTATCGTGCCTCACGAAAATTTTTGGCACGAAATTATTTTTTTTCTGCCATGTTGGCGATAAGGCGCTCGTTGAATTCTTTCGCAGAATCATGCCCCATTAATTTCAGAGCCTGCGCCATCGATGCCACTTCCACCAATCGAGCCATGTCCCGACCGGGGCGCACCGGAATCTCCATCGTCGGAACCTTCAATCCTAGAATCTCCACCGTGTTCTCCTCCAAACCGGTCCGCTCCTCGTGCATCCCGGGTGTCCATGCCACGAAGTTGATCACCAAATCGATCCCCTTCCGCAGGCGCACCGAACGCACCCCGAATAATTCCGCGATATTGATGATCCCCAATCCCCGGCATTCCATATAACCCCGGCTCAACTCTGCGGAGGTCCCGATTAATTCCCGGTCACTCAAACGTTGGATATGCGTGAGGTCGTCCGCTACCAAACTGTGCCCGCGTTCGATCAAGGCGAGCGCGCACTCGCTCTTACCCACCCCGCTTTCACCGCAGATAAGGGTACCAATGCCCTTGATGTCCACCAAAGTTCCGTGAATGTGCGTCCGCGGCGCAAACTTCTCTTCCAGGAGTAGAGTTGCCTCGGTCGTGATGGTCTTCGATTTCAAGGGCGAGCGAATCAAGGGGGTCTTGTATTTTTCTGCCAGTTCCAGCATCACCTTCGAGGGCGATAGATTGCGCGATACCAAAATACACGGCACCTTTCGTTCCAGCATATCCCTTAATACCTTGGCCTCCTCGTCCCGCTTTAAATCGCGCAGGTAGGCCATCTCGCCTGCCCCAAAAAGTTGAATCCGCTTCGAGGCAAAATATTTGAAATAACCCGTCACCGCCAGCGCAGGACGATTCAGACTGCGCTCGCGAATCATCCCGTCCAAGCCCTTGTCACCCGCCACACAATCCAACTCCAGCGGCCCCTTAAAGGACTCATAAAAATCACGCACCGGTACCGCTTCCACGAATTTCGTCTGTAGTTTCTGATTCTTTGGCATCCCCTTCCTCTCTTTCTAGATGTTGAAATCCTCCCCAAGGTAGAACTCCCGGCTTTGCGGATCGTTAATCAAAAAATCACTGGTACCTTCGCTCAGGACCCGCCCCTCGTGCATCAGGTAAGCGCGGTCAACGATGCTCAGCGTCTCCCGAACATTGTGGTCGGTGATCAAAACCCCAATTCCGCGCTCCTTTAATTGCACGATAATCTTCTGTACCTCACTCACGCTAATCGGATCCACCCCGCTGAAGGGTTCATCCATCAACAAAAACTTTGGTCGCGTCACGAGGGCACGGGAAATCTCCAGACGGCGGCGCTCGCCTCCGCTCAGGGTAAAGGCTTTCTGATCCGCCAGCTCCGTCAATGCCAATTCCGCCAAATGTTCCTCCACCCGCGAGGACTGTTCCGCCTTGCTTAAAGGCAGAGTCTCCACCACCGCACGGATGTTCTCCTCCACTGTCAACTTGCGAAACACCGACGGCTCTTGCGGCAAATAGCCCATCCCAAGCCGCGCCCGTTGATACATCGGCAAGTCCGTGAGGGATGCCTCATTCAAAAAGACCTCCCCACCCGAGACCGGCACCAAACCGACAATCATATAAAAGGAGGTCGTCTTGCCCGCCCCATTCGGCCCCAGCAAGCCCACAATCTCCCCTGCCGCAATTTCGAGATCCACGCCGTCCACGACCCGGCGTTTCCCGTAATCCTTTGCCAGATCACGCGTCTTGATTCGCTCCCTTGTCGCTCCTGCTTCCATTATTGTAATTAAAAATCTACTCCTACGCTGTTCGCAACTCCCACCTTGGCAACTGTCAATCTTTGCGAACCGGCAATTCCGGCAAGGTCACCCGCGCACGCTCTCCGTCCACACCGCCTTCTACAATCGCACGGCGTTCACCCTGATTCAACACCAGGCGCCCGCCCCGCACCTGACCCTTCGCGTCATCCACCTCCGCATTGCCCTCCAGGATTAAACGCGAAGCCACCGGATCAATCCATGCCTTGTCCGAACGAGCCACCCGACCCTCCTGTTCAATTCGCACCGTGCCCGTCCCCACAATTTCCTCGATCTGCGTTGCGCCCATCAAACCGGACTCTCCCGAACGCTCCGCATCCATCCGCCTGGCCAGCACTTCCATCCGATCGCAAGTCACCGCCAGATTTGTCCCTGTCACCGAGACCGCGTCCTCAAAAATATACTGCTGCTGACCCTCCACCTCACGCATCTCCAAGTGGTCACTCTCAATCAAAGTCGCCTCCATCTCCACTTCAACTTGCGCCTGCGCCTCAGCCTCCGCTGCTTCGCCCTCCGGAGCGGTCTCGTTCCCATACCCTAAATTCGGCAACTCCGGCAAGAGCACCCGCACCCGTCGTTCCCCGTCCCCATATACAAAGGCCTTTTCCGGCGCCAACTCCATCCGCGCCCCGGAGACCACCGCTCCCTCGTGACTCAGGCGCGGATTCCCCTTCAACTTCGCACGCTCCCGACCGGGATAAAAACGCGCCTCATCCGCCTGCACTTCCATCCCCTCATCCTCAATATAGACCGAACCGCGCGCATACAATTCCCGCACTTCCCCCACCGGCAGGGCATCCTCCGCTTCCGAAGGCACCGCCTTCGCCGGTGCTGAAAACACCGTCAAATGCTCCGCCCGCAACGTCAGCGTTCCGGAAAATATCTCAACCCGGCCCTCAAATTCAAACTCCGTCACCGTTTCCAATTCCTCCATCACAATCCGGTCAGCATGAATCAAAGTCACCTCGCTCAAACTCGATGCCCCCGATAAACCCAAGCCCCCCGCCTGTACCAAAACCATCTGCGCCCGCCCCGCATCCGCCGCGCCCGTTACCACTATCGTGTTCGCCTCGCTCAAAATCTGCTCCCCGTTGATCAAGGCACCTCCGGTTTCAACCTGCACCGAGCCATTCAATTCAACCACTTCCGTCCCCGGAAAAAAACGCGCCCGCTCCGCCTTTAAACGACGCCCGCCCTCTTCCACGACCACCGAGCCTTCCGCCAATAAATCACGCAAAGCACGCAACTTCCCGCTCACCGGTCCCGCGTCCCCGTTTCCACCCGCAGGTGTATCCGCCCGCGCTAACAAACGATCGCTCCATAAACGCAGATCCCCCGATTCCGCCTCGACCCCTCCCTTGAAGTCAAACGCGTAATCCTCCACCGTTGTTTTCAATTCCAGCGATTCACTCCGCACGAGCGTCTTGCCCGCTTCCGCCTGCGACCCCGACCCTTCAAGAATCGACTGCCGAAATTCCACCTGCGCCGCGCTCGACACCACAATATCCTTCTTTGCCCCGTCCCAAGTCCAACCCTTCCCCGTAATTTCAAAATTCGCACCTGCGATCCGAATCGACTCGCTCGATTCCGCCCGGTTTTCCTCCATCCGCAACGCCGCCGCCGGACTGTCCAAACTCAGCTCCACCGCCATCCGTTCATCCCCCGTATAGACCCGCAAGCCCATCTCCTCCACCCGGATCTGCTCCGGCCCGTCGTAAATCCCCTTGGCCCCCTGCAAGACCCATTGCGTATAACCATTTGCCCCAAACTTCGGGAAACGAAAATCCTTCACCGGCGCACTCGGTGTAATCGAATCCAGTCCCGCGTTCAGAACTGGCAACCATAAAGACAATAAACTGAATAGACAGAGCAAACGCATTTCGCAAATTTTAGGAAACCCCTACCTGAGCCCCCTGACCAGCCGAAAATCAAACCATACCCACTTTCCTCAGGGCCCTCACGCTCGCCGTCTTGAATCTACTTTCCCAATCGCTTTCCAAATACCGTCCCTCAACGCCACTCGTGCTTCGGGTAGCGCCCCGCCAACTCCTTCCGGACATGCGCATATGCCCCCGACCAAAAGCCGTCCAAATCATCCGTCACATGTGCCGGACGCCCGCTTGGTGCCAGCAACTCCACCACCGGCGCAATCCGGCCATTTGCCACCCGTAAAGTCGCCGCCTTCACATCATAAAAATCCTGCAGCTTTGACGCCACCAAGACTCGTCCATCGGCCTCATACCGCAAGCGCACCGGGCGCTTCCGCCGTGGCAACTCCAAAGTCTCCGGCGCATAGGTCTCCAAATAATACATCTGTTCCGGCGCGATCCACTCCCGCAACACCGGCATCACCGCCCGGTCCTTGATCCCCCGGTAACTCGTTCCCCCCGCGCAAATCTGACCGATCAATAATTCCCGCGCCTCCTCATCAATCATCGCAATCTCCGTTTCCGGACAATGAAGCGCCACAAAATTCACCCGCTTGATCCATCCCTCCACCGAGGCATCCCATTGCTTCAATACCAAACGACCCGCCAGCACCTCCGCCGCCAACAATTCCCCCGCCGCCTCCGCCTCCGGTTCCCCCGCCTCAACCCGTTCCAATACCAAATCCCGAAAACGCCGCTCCCGCACACTCACCACCCGCCGCGTCGGGGCATCATAACGCGTCTCCACCACCGCCCTGAAATCCTCCGGGAAAAGCGCCTCCAGCCATACCGACTCCACCCGCGTCGCCATCCCCAGCAATACCGTCACCTCCCCGCGCACCTGTCGCTCCTCTTGTTCCGAGGCCACAAAAAGTTCACTTTCTACCACACTCTCGCGCCGCAATTCCCCGCCCCGTTCACCGATCAAACGACAACGCCGCGTCCCCCCATCCTTTCGCAAGGCCAAATAATCCGAGAACGCCGAAAGCAAACACATCCCCACCGCTTCGGCCATTCCCTTCCCATCCAAATCATCCCGATCACCCGCGGCGTCCCGCACCAATCCCCGCAACTGCTTCGCCGCCGTTCCCACCTGCCGCGCCGCCCCCGCATGAATCCCCAAAACCGCGCACCGCTCCAGCTTATAATGCGCCGCCTCCGCGACCTCCAAAGCCCGCAACTGCAACTCCCAATCCGAATCCTCCCCACAATAATCCTCAATCTCCCGCACCTGTTCCCCCCGCAACGACCCCGTCGCATTGGCTCGATACACCAACCGACCCTGACTCAAAGCCGCAATCCGCGACACCGGCCCCAGCACCCCGCGCTCCGCTGCCTCTAACAACATCCGCGCATACCGCGGATGCAGCGGCAGACGCGCCATCGCCAACCCGCGATCTGTCAAACCACCCCCCGAATCCAGTGCCCCTAAACTTTCCAACAAAGCCAACGCCCTCTCCAAAGCGGCCCCCTCCGGGCGTTCAAACCAGGCAAAACCTTTCAAATCATGCACCCCCGCCGAGCGCAACAACAAGACCGTCTCCGCCAAATCCACCCGCTGCAACTCCGGCGTGTCCCGTTCCGCCCGGCCCCCGTGCTCCGCATCCGACCATAAACGCACACACAAACCCGGCCCCGTCCGACCCGCCCGACCGGCCCGTTGCTCCGCTGCCGCCCGACTGATCGGTTCTACCAAAAGCGCATTGATCCCCCGCCGCGTATCATACCGCGCCACCCGCGCCTGACCCCCATCAATCACAACCCGCACCCCCTCAATCGTAATCGAAGTCTCCGCCACATTCGTCGAGACAATCACCTTCGGTCGCTCCCCCCGCGCCACCGCCCGATCCTGCGCCTCCGGCGATAATTCCCCGTGCAGCGGACACAAATCATAGCCCCGCGCTTCCGGCAAACCCTCCAGCTCCCCCAAAGTCCGCCGAATCTCGTACGCCCCCGCCATAAAAATCAAAACATCCCCCGCTTCGCCGCCGCGTACCACCTCCCGAAAGGCCCGTGCCGCCCGCGTCCACACCGGCGCCGCCTCCCGACCCAACGACGCCCCCGCATACTCGACCCGCACCGGATGTGTCCGACCACTTGCCTCCACCAACGCCGCCGGTTCCAGATAACCCGCCACCCCTGCCACATCCAGGGTCGCCGACATCACCACCAACTTTAAATCCGGACGCACCGTCCGCATCGATTCCAAGGCACCGGCCAAACTCAAATCACTCGTCAAATGCCGTTCATGAAATTCATCCAGCACAATCGCACCCACCCCCCGCAACGAAGGATCACCCAACAACTGACGCAAAAGAATCGCCTCCGTCACAAAACGAATCCGCGTTGTCTTCGAGGTCTTATTCTCAAAACGAATCTGATACCCAACTTCCTCCCCCAGCTTCACCCCCCGTTCCTGCGCCACCCGCGCCGCCAACATCCGCGCCGCCAAACGCCTCGGCTGCAAAACCACGATCACACCCTCAATCCCCGCATCATCCAATAAAATCTGCGGCACCTGCGTCGACTTACCCGAACCCGTCGGAGCCTGCAGCACCACCCGACCCACCTTCCGGATCCCCTCCACAATTTCCCCCGCCACCACGTGGATCGGTAAACCCTTACTTTCCATCACAACACCCTTGCCAACTTCCCCCATCAAACGCAACCCCCCTTCCCCAAAACTCTTTATCTTAATCTTACTCTTAATCCCAACACCCAACCTCACACTCTTAATCCCACTCTTAATCTTAATCTCACTCCAAATTCACCACCGTGGCACTGAGGACACGCAATGCTTAAGCTGAGCAACATCGAATCTTCAACGTCCAACTAACAGCCTACACCCCCTCCTTCACGCTTGCTCCATCGCCATTTGTCGCAACACTATCCCCTTCCAATTTATGGCACAGCAAAATGACAGTCCCTTCGATTCCATTGAAGCCGCAATCCGTGATATCGCGGACGGCAAACTCGTCATTGTGACCGACGACGAGGCGCGCGAGAACGAGGGCGACCTCATCTTCGCGGCGGAAAAGGTAACCCCCGAAGCGGTAAATATGATGATCCGCCACGCCCGGGGCCTGATCTGCGTCCCGATGCTCGGGCCGCAACTCCGTCGCCTCGGGATCAATCCCATGGCAGCGGAAAACCGTGAATCCCACCAAACCGATTTTGCAGTCTCGGTCGATGCCGCAGAAGGAATCACCACCGGTATCAGCGCCGCAGACCGTGCTGAAACGATCCGTCTCCTCGGCGACCCCGCCACCCAAGCCGATGCCCTTGTGCAACCGGGCCACGTCTTTCCCCTCCGCGCCAAACCGGGCGGCGTCCTGCAACGCGCCGGGCACACCGAAGCGGCGGTTGACCTCGCCCAACTTGCCGGACTGAGCCCCGCCGGCGTGATTTGCGAAATCCTGAACGAGGACGGTTCCCTCGCCCGCCTTCCCGACCTCCTGCGTTTCAAGGAAGAACACGGTCTCAAACTCATCTCGATTGCAGACCTTATCGAATACCGCCACACCCGCGACCGCCTCGTCGAGCACCTCTTGACCGAACCCTTTGAATCGGAATTCGGCACCTTCGACCTCCACCTCTTCCGCAGCGTCCTCGACGACCGTCAACACTTTGCCCTGAGTATGGGGACCCTCGACGCCGAGCCGACCCTTGTGCGGGTGCAGAGTGAGAACCTCCTCGCCGATATCTTCCGCGCCAAGGGCATGGGGAATTACAACGCCCTCAAACACGCCCTCAAATCCATCGCGGAAAAAGGGCACGGGGTGGTGCTTTATATCGAGCAGGCTCAAGGCGGCATTCGCATACAGGAAAAGGACGGCACCGCCGCCCTCAAAACAGTCGGCCCCGCCAAGATGGATTTCCGCGATTATGGTATTGGGGCGCAGATTCTGGTGGCGCTTGGACTCAAGAAGATCCGCCTCCTCTCCGGCACAAACCGCAAGGTGGTTGGCCTCGATGGTTACGACCTCGAAATCGTCGAACAGCTGCAGGTCTAAGGCCTGCTTTGATAAGGGTGCTTCAGGGGCTTGACGCCCGTAAATATGGGTTTACGGTTAAGGTATGAAGACAACCATTGAATTACCGGATGAACTGGGTCTGGAGGCAAAGCGACACGCCCTGGAGAATGGAACCACCCTGCGGCAATTGGTGATCGATGGCCTGCGGAAGGTGATGCAGGCAACACCGGAAAAATCCATCCCTGCCGGGCGGGCTTACGCACAAAAAGTTAAAACCCCGTTCTTCGTATGTGAACCCAACGCCCCCGCCTCCAATCTTTCCATCGAGGCATTAATCGCGCTACAGGAGGAAAGCCTCCGCGAACACTAAAGCCAAGCCGATGCCCGCGACCCTTTTTGACAGCAGTGCCTGGATCGCCCTCGCCTTTAGTTCTCATCCGGGATATGCCGCTGCCCGGGCGGTCTTCGAAGCGGCCCATAGCAGTGCGCCGGTGGCGGTTTGCCGCGCTACCCAGCTTTCATTCCTCCGCCTCGTCACCACTCCGATCATTCAAAAAACCTACCGCAGTGAACCCATTGATAACGCCCTCGCCTGGCGTAAATGGGAAGGCATCGCATCCCTACCGCAAATACTCTTTCTCCCGGAACCGAAGGGTATTGAAACTCGCTGGAAACAATTCGCGGCCTTGAAATCAGCCGCTCCAAAACGTTGGATGGATGCCTACCTCGCGGCGTTTGCGCTGACCTACGGGATCCAAATCGCCGGTTTTGACCGTGATTTTTCCCGCTTTAAAGGTCTGCGCTTCCTCGACCTCGGCCAAGACTGCATCGGCGCCCAAGCGCAGGCCTAGGCCTCGAATCCCTTGAAGAGGATCGTAGCGTTCTGACCGCCAAATCCGGAATTGTTGCAAATCGCGACCTTCACCTCTGCTTCCCGCATGGTGTTAGGGACATAGTCGAGATCGCAGTCGGGGTCGGGGTCATTGTAATTGATGGTCGGAGCGACCTTGCCCTCGTGAATCGTTTTCGCGCACACTGCTGATTCAATACCACCCGCCGCACCAAGGAGGTGCCCCGTCATGGACTTGGTGGAACTCACCATGATTTTATGGGCGTGCTCGCCCAGCGCGATCTTGATGGCGTTGGTTTCAAATTTATCATTGTAGGGGGTGGAGGTCCCGTGGGCGTTGATATAGTCCACGTCCTCGACCTCAAGGCCCGCCTCCTTGATGACTTTACGGATCGCGGTGGAAAGGGCTTTGCCCTCGGGATCGGGTGAAGTGATGTGGAAGGCGTCACAACTCGCGGCATAACCGGAAATTTCGCAGTAGATGCGCGCCCCACGTGCCTGGGCATGCTCGAGGGTCTCAAGGAGGAGCACCCCCGCGCCCTCCCCCATCACAAATCCGTCGCGGCCCGCATCAAAGGGACGGCTCGCGGTCTGGGGGGCATCGTTGTATTGTGTGCTCATCGCCTTCATTGAACAAAAGCCCGCGTACCCCAGTTCCGTAATCGCGGCCTCACTGCCGCCTGCCAACATGACGTCCGCCTCGCCGTCGCGCAATAAACGGAAGGATTCCCCAATCGTATGCGTTCCGGTGGCGCAGGCACTTACGATGCCGTAATTCGGTCCGCGCGCTCCGGTCTCAATCGCCACCACCCCGCTGGCGATGTTGGCAATGAGAGAAGGAATCATGAAGGGCGAAACCTTGCGGGGACCTTTTTCAAAAAGACGAAAGCTTTGTTCCTGAATCGTATTCATGCCGCCGATCCCGGAACCGACCAGCACTCCAAAGCGTTCGGGGTCGGGGGTGGAGCAATCGAGCCCCCCGTCCTGCAGCGCGAGCTTGGAGGCCGCCACCGCAAAATGGGTGTAGCGGTCATTGCGCCGCGCCTCTTTGGGATCCATGAAATCACCCGCCTCGAAATCCCGCACTTCTGATCCCACCTTCGAGGGGTAGTCCGTGATGTCGAAGGACTGAACCGTATCAATCCCGCTCTTGCCCGCCAGTAGCGCTTCCCAAAACGAATCAATCCCGGTTCCCTGTGATGCAATTGTGCCAATGCCGGTGACGACAACGCGATGATTTTGACGCTCAATTTCCATTTCAGTATAAAATCACGAAGTTCGGGCTTATTTCAACCCTACAAATTCAAGAGGAGCAACCCTACAATCCCCGCTCGGGAGAAAGGCTCGGGTCTTGGTAAAAACTAAGCCGCATAAATGCGGCTTAGTGGGTCCTTAAAAATCTTGAGTCGCTCTTATCCGGCTTTCTCGGTGATGTATTTCAAAACATCACCCACCGTTTGAAGCTTCTCGGCGTCTTCTTCAGGAATCTCGCCGTCGATCTCTTCCTTGAACTCTTCTTCAAAGGCCATAATTAATTCGACGGTGTCGAGCGAGTCGGCTCCGAGATCATCAAGGAAGGAGGCTTCCGCAGTCACCTGTTCCGCATTTACGTTGAGTTGGTCGACGATAATAGTCGTGACGCGCTGTTCAATGGTTTGGTCTGACATATATAGGTTCTTTATGGTTATTTGATTTAATCAAGTGAAGTCTCACATCACCATGCCACCGTCAACTGTAAAAACCTGGCCGGTAATGAAGCCTGCATCCTCGCTGGCTAAAAAACTCGTCATCGCAGCGATGTCTGACGGAGCCCCCATTCGCTTTAGGGGAATCATCCCCACGATCGCCTCCTGCTGCTGTTCATTCAATTCTGCGGTCATGTCGGTTGCGATGAAACCCGGTGCCACCGCATTCACCGTGACATTGCGCGCCGCAAATTCCTTTGCGAGGCTCTTGGTGAGTCCGTGGATCCCCGCCTTGGTCGCAGCGTAATTCGCCTGCCCGGCGTTCCCCATCAAACCGATCACCGAAGAGATGTTGATGATGCGGCCCCAGCGTTTCCGCGTCATTGGGCGCGCCAAATATTTGCTCCACGCAAAGACACTGCTCAAATTCGTCGCAATGACATCGTCCCAGTCGGCGTCCGACATGCGGAACAACAAACCGTCCCGCGTGATGCCGGCGCAATTCACCAGAATATCAACCGTCCCGTGCGTTTCCAAAAACGTTGCACTCGCCGCTTCAATCGCGGCCCGGTCTGCCACGTCCACTGCCCGGCTCTCCGCGGAACCGCCCGCCGCGACAATCGCTTCCGCCACCGCGCCACACGACCCTTCCGAACGACTCACGCAAATGACATGATGCCCCGCATCCGCCAATCGTTCCGCGATCGCTTTTCCAATTCCGCGACCCGCTCCGGTCACCAGCGCTACTTTATTTTCACTTGCTTCAGTCATAGATTATTTTCGTCCGCATTCGGCTTTAATGCCAACATGACCTGTTCTTTTTATAAACCCGAGGCAGCGCAAGCACGAATGTTACCTTTTAGCAACATTGACAACCCTGCCCTTCCTCAACTGAAGTGCTCCCATGCCCGAGCAAGAACCACAGCGCCTTCAAAAAATCATCGCCAACGCCGGACTCTGTTCCCGTCGCGAAGCGGAGGCCCTCATCCGCGACGGCAAAGTCCGCCACAACGGAAAAATCGCTGAACTCGGCGACAAAGGTCAACCCGACGACGCCATCTTCGTTAACAAGAAGCCCCTCCCCACCGAGACCGCCCGCCCCGTCACCCTTATCCTCAACAAACCCAAGGGCTTCCTCTGCACCAACTCCGACCCTCACGGCGGCCAAACCGTCTTTGACCTCCTTCCCGCCGACCTCCAGCGCCAACGCATGTTCTGCGCCGGACGCCTCGACAAGGACAGCGAAGGCCTCCTCATCCTCACCAACGACGGCGACCTCGCCCACCGGCTCACCCATCCCAGCAACCAAATCGTGAAGCGTTACCGCGTCGTCCTCCACCGCGATTTTAACAAGGCGGACATCCCGAAACTCCTCAACGGGGTCGAGGACGAAGGCGAATTCCTCCAAGCAGAAAAAGTCATTCCCGCTCCCGAAGTTGGCGAAGGCCACGCCCGCCGCCTCGAAGTGCACCTCCACCACGGCAAAAAACGCGAAGTCCGCCGCCTCTTCGAAGCCAACCGTTACTTCGTCAAAAAACTCGTGCGCGTACAAATCGGTCAGATGGTCTTGAAAGGCATACCAAAAGGCGGTATCAAAATCCTCGCACGCAAAGACATCGAGCGCCTCTTTCTAAATTCCCGCTAATCCAACACCAACCCACCCATCCAGCCATGCAACGCATCGACGGAAACGCCATCGCCGAATCCATCATCGAAGAACTCACTGCCGAGGTCAGCGCCCTCCCCGACGCCAAGCCCACCGTTGCCTTCATTCGCGTCGGTGAAGACCCTGCCTCGGTCTCCTACGTCCGCAAAAAGGAAAAGACCGCCGCCCGCATCGGGATCGGTAGCCAACTTCACCTCTTTCCCGGAGACGTCACCCGCGAAACCCTCTTTGAATGCATCGATGCCCTCAACGCCGACCCCGCCGTCAGCGGCATCCTCGTGCAGGCACCTCTTCCCAGACACCTCGACGAAACCGAGACCTTCAACCGCGTCGCCCCCCACAAGGACGTCGACGGATTCAACACCGTCAACATCGGAAAACTCTGCCAGGAGGACGACTCGGGCTTCGTGGCCTGCACCCCCGCCGGCATCGTCGAACTCATCGCCCGCAGCGGAATCGAGACCGAGGGCAAACACGTTGTGGTCCTCGGGCGCAGCCAAATCGTCGGCAAACCCGCCGCCCTCCTTATGATGCGCAAAGCCCTCCCCGGCAACGCCACCGTCACGGTCTGCCATTCCCGCACCGCCGACCTCCCCGCCATTACCCGCCAGGCCGACCTCATCATCGCCGCGATTGGGCGCCCCCATTTCCTCACCGCCGAGATGGTCAAGGACGGCGCCGCCATCATCGACGTCGGCATCAACCGCGTCGAAGATCCCGAAGCAAAGCGCGGCTACCGCCTCGTCGGTGATGCCGATTACGACGCCATCGCCCCCAAGGCGAGCCACCTTACCCCCGTCCCCGGCGGCGTTGGCCCCATGACCGTCGCGATGCTCATGCACAACACCCTCCGCGCCTTCAAACTCGCCCAAGCAAATGACTGAGCCGCCCCTCCCCCCATCAGCATGAGCGAATCCGGCACAAATCAACAACCCGCCAACGTCCTCGACACCATTCTGTCCGACGACGGCCCCATGCCGCCCGCGCGACTCGGGATCCGCAGCCTCGCCTTCCTCCTCGACTTCATCCTTTGTAGCGCCATTGCCACCCTTCTCATCTGGAAGGTCTTCCTCCCGATGTCCCACCCCGGCAGTTTCCTCGAACTCAACGAATGGGTCGATCAACTCTTAAAATGGATGCAAAGCACCGAGGCCACCCGCGAGACCATGCCCGAACCCGGCAAGGACCTCCTCGCCGCCCTCCGCTACGCCTCCGAGGTGCAACTCCTTACCTTCTGGGCCTACTTCGGCATCGGTGAAATCTTCCTCGGCGGCTCTCTCGGCAAACGCGCCTGCCGCCTCCAATCCATCAGTACCATTACCCTCGGCCCCCTCAACTTCTTCGCTGCCCTCCTCCGCGCCGGAATCAAAACCGCCGCCTGCTTCTTCCTTAGCCCCCTCCTTCTCATCGCCACCCTCCTCACCCTCTGCTTCAATAAACGCCGCCAGATGGGACACGACCTCCTCGCCCGCACCGCCGTCATCGACCAAAAACATTTGAAAAACGAACTGACCCCTCAGAGCTAATCCATCCCATGAGCACCCAAATCGCATTTCTCGGAGCCGGACGCATGGCAAGCGCCATCATCCACGGCCTCCTCCAAAACAAACACTACACCCCCGCCCAAATCGCCTGCACCTGCGGCGACGACCCCTCCGGCCCCGAACTCGCCGCCGCCACCGGCATCACCTACGCCCCCGACCTCGCCCTCGCAATCCGCGACGCCCACACCCTCATCCTCGCCTGCAAACCCCAACAACTCCCCCAAATCAACCCCGAGCTCATCGCCGCCGCCGAGGGCAAACTCATTCTCTCCATCCTCGCCGGAACCCCCCTCCAAAAACTACAATCCACTTTCCCCCACGCCCGCAACATCGTCCGCACCATGCCCAATACCCCCGGGCAAATCGGCGCCGGCATCACCGCCTACACCCCCGCCCGGGAACTCGACCCCGCAGACGAACCACGCGTCAAAGCGATCCTCAACGCCCTCGGCAATTACCATAAAGTAGAGGAATCCCAACTCGACGCCATCACCGCCCTCTCCGGCTCCGGCCCCGCCTACCTCTTCGAATTCACCGCCGCCCTCCGCGACGCCGGCATCCAACTTGGACTCGACCCCCTCCTCGCCCATTCCCTCGCCCTCCACACCATTTACGGATCCGCCGCCCTCCTCCTCCAATCCGAGCAGGACCCCGAAACCCTCCGCGACGCCGTTACCTCCAAAGGCGGCACCACCGCCGCCGCCCTCAAGGTCCTTTCCCAAAACGACCTCCGGGGGCTCATGGAAAAAGCCCTCACCGCCGCTCGTGATCGCTCTATCGAGCTCGCCCGGGAGAGTTAATCGACCCTGAAACCCATTTTTCTTTTTGGAGCACTTCCTTCCGCTTCCTCTGAGGCAATGAGTGCCTGTATCGCTTTAAAAACAACTTGGAATTGTTCCTCGTATTTATTTTCCAAATTTAGGATTTTATCGGCCAAATCCTTATGAGAAACCATGAGATTGCGAAGCCGCACAAAAGTACGCATCACCGCGATATTTACCTCTGTTGCCCTCGCACTCCGAAGCACACTTGAAAGCATCGCGACACCCTGCTCCGTAAACGCCATCGGCGCATAGCGCAGCCCTTTAAGATCCGCCTTGGAGGTCACAAATTGTGACCTCCAGTCCTTGAATTCATTAGAACTCAAAACAAACATGAAATCTGACGGAAAGCGTTCGATGTTCCGCCGCACCGCCTGCTTCAGAACTTTCGTTTCCACCCCATAAAGAGCTGCCAAATCCCGATCCAGCATCACCTTTTCACCACGCATCCAATGTACCAGCGAAGCTATTTGAGATACATCTATCTTTGCTCTCATTTTCCCACTCATCTACATTAGCTAGATTGGTGTCATTTTTTACATTTGTAAATTTAATTCAACAATAGAAATGCGGTCCAATCAAACGACCCGGGCACAAAAAAGCCCCGCAGGTGCCGGACGGATGGGAGATCTTAGCCTTTGAAATACAAGGTGGGTGCTTCCTCGAGCCTGTTTGTCTTCCGGTTTACGGCTGGACAGCGAAGCCCCAGGGTCAGCCCCCATATTCAAATCAGTAAAGGACAGATACTCCGGATGAAATCGAACACCGCAGGGTTAACTCATAAATAAGCATTTCCCCCACCAAAACGCAAGCGATTTGAAATACCCAACGTCCCTTCAAACTTCGATGTTCGACGTTCGACGTTCCTTACCATCAACGTATAACCCCCTCTCCATTCGTGCCAATTCGTGTCCATTCGTGGTTCCAACCGCAAGCAAAGCGGCAGGATTGCCGCTTCCACGGTATGCAACCTCTGTCGCACTTCGACGTTCCTCCTTATTGAGAGTAAGATTAAGAGTAACAGTAAGAGTAAGACCTAGGGTAATCTCAACTAACAACCAGCAACGTTCAACGCCAACCCCTTCAAAGTTCGATGTTCAGGGTTCGATGTTCGACGTTCCTTACCT
>DKOX01000030.1 GCA_002470925.1 Opitutia bacterium UBA7350
TAGGGATTACCGGCCTCAACGTCCAGTTTTACACAACCGATCCCGGCACCATCCTGCCCGCGGTTGTGCTGTTTCTCCATCAGGAGGAAGAGTTGATTGAAGCCGTAAAGCGGTGTGCCGTATTTCTCCTGATAATAGGACAGGGGCTTGAGGAGGCGGATCATCGCAATTCCGCATTCATGCTTCAAAGGGTCACTCATGAGTCGTTGTATAAATAGGAAAAAGGCAATTTTATGGAATAGCGATGCAAAGTTGCAATTTTGTAATAAACATGGCTCTAAGATGTAAGCCCTCAAGTCAAGCCACGCCATCCAGAAGCTAAAAATTTCCACTCATGGAACTCATCGACCTCAACCGCCATGGCGGGATCGGAGCCAATTGCCATTTCATCCGCCTCGGCGATTTCAACATTCTCGTAGATTCCGGACTCCACCCCAAAATGATGGGCAAGGACGCTCTGCCCGAACACGCTGCCATCGCCGACCGAACCATCGATCTCATCATCCTGACCCATTGCCACCTCGACCACCTCGGCTCCATGCCGCTCATGGCGGCCCGCAATCCCCACGCCCCCATCATTACGAGCCTCCCCAACACCTTCCTCGCCCCCCGTATGTTGCGCAATTCCGTCAACGTCATGAAACGCCAGCGCGAGGAACACGGCATCCCGGAACTCCCCCTCTTCCACCACCGCGAGATCGCCATCTTTTCCCGTCAACTCTACGGGCAACGCTTTGAACGCGGCGAAATCCATACCAAGGGCAAGGATCAGGTCGAAGTCATCCTCCACCCCGCCGGACACGTGATCGGTGCCGCTGCGGTGGAATTGATCTACAAGCACCGCCGCATCGTCTTCAGTGGCGATATCCTGTTTGAAGCACAACGTACCCTCCCCGGCGCCCACCTCCCCACCGGGAAAATCGACACCCTTGTGCTCGAAACCACCCGGGGCGCCAAAGCCCGTTGCCCCGAAACCACCCGCGCCACTGAGGTCGACCGCCTTGTCAATTCCATTAGTGCGATCCTCGAACGCGGAGGCAGTTGCCTCATTCCGGTCTTTGCCCTCGGTCGCATGCAGGAACTCTTCAAGGTCATCTACGAGGCCCGCAACTTTGGACGCCTCCCCCGTTGCCCGATCTTCGCCGCCGGACTCGGGATGGACCTCTGCAATTACTTTGATAAAATCCGCAAAAAGACCCGCCTGATTGACTTCGACCTGCAAATGTTGGAGCGAATGCGCGTCAAGCCCCTCGAATTCAACCTCCGCCCCGGACGCGACCTCCCTCAAAAGGGGATCTACCTCCTCAGCAGTGGCATGATGGTGGAACACACCCCCTCCTACAAAACCGCAGCGGCCCTCCTGCCCCACCCCAAAAACGGCGTCTGCTTCGTGGGATACAACGATCCTGACACCCCCGGCGGACAACTCCTCGCCGACCCCGAAGCCTCCCATTTCTATTTCGACGCCCTCGAATACCGCGCCCCAATCCGGGCCTCGGTTGAACAATTTGACCTCAGCGGGCACGCCAACCGCGAAGAACTCGCCGATTACGCCGTCCAATCCGAAGCGCGCGCGGTAGTGCTGACCCACGGCGACACCGAGGCACGCAACTGGTTTTGCGAGGAACTCAAGGAACGCATGCCAGAGAGCAAGGTCCTTGATCCGACCCCGGGAGAGCGCTACACGGTGTGATGATTCAAAATGATCCGCGAGGTACCAGCTTTCGCATTGACTTCCCGCGCGCACGCCGCCCTTATCCCGAGATGCAATTGACCGCCCCGCCGCATCCTGCCGCCGGGGCGATTTTTATTTTTACACCGCGACCATGAACGCTGAACACATCCGCAATATCGCTATCATCGCCCACGTGGACCACGGGAAAACCACCCTGGTGGATTGCCTGCTGCAACAGAGCGGGACCTTCCGTGAGAATCAACAGGTCGAAGAACGCGCCATGGACTCGATGGATTTGGAACGCGAGAAGGGCATCACGATCAAGGCGAAGAACACCGCGGTGCGTTGGAAAAACCCGCAGGACGGAATTACCTATACCATTAATATCGTCGACACTCCGGGCCACGCGGATTTCGGGGCAGAAGTCGAACGGGTCATGAAAATGGTGGATGGAGTTTTACTCCTGACCGATGCGGTGGGCGGACCACAGGCGCAGACGCGTTGGGTGCTTCGCAAGGCTCTCGATGCCGGCCTCAAAACGATTTGCGTGATCAACAAGGTCGACCGCGACACCTCCCGTCCGGATTGGGTGCACGACAAGGTATTGGAATTGTTCCTCGATCTCGAAGCGGACGATGATCAATTCAACGCGCCCTTCCTCTACGCCTCCGCCAAGATGGGCTTTGCAGACCGCAGCCCCGAGGGCCCGCGCGAAAATATGACGGATCTTTTTGAAACGATTGTAGAGCGCATCCCCCCTCCCACCATCGAGGCGGGTGATTTCCGCATGCTGGTGTCCAATATTGATTGGGATGATTACGTGGGCCGCATGGCGATCGGGCGTGTGCTCTCCGGTGAGGTGAAGCAAGGCCAGGGCATCTTTGCGCTTCGCAAGGACGGGCGCCGTCAACGCGTCAAGATCACCAAGATGAAAACCTTCTCCGGTCTGGCGACCGACGAAGTGACGGAGGCGGTGGCAGGAGATATCGTTGGATTGGCGGGATTTGAGGATGTCGACATCGGCGACACCCTTGCCCTTAATGAAAATGCGGAAGCGCTGCCCTTTGTGGAATTGGACCCTGCGACGGTGCAGATGGAATTTTCAGTCAACAACGGTCCGCTGGCGGGTCAGGATGGTAAAAAGGTAACTTCGCGCCAGATTCGGGAACGCCTGATTCGCGAAACGCAGTCTAATATTTCAATTTCAGTGGAAGACACCGACGAGGGTACAAAATTCCGGGTAAATGCGCGCGGAGCGATGCAAATTGCGGTATTGGTGGAAACGATGCGACGCGAGGGCTTTGAAGTGCTGGTCTCGCGCCCGACTGTTTTATACAAGGAAATCGACGGAAAACGCTGCGAGCCCTTTGAACAGGTCTGGGTCGAAACACCGGAGGAGCACCTCGGTGGGATCATGGAGAATCTTGCCAAGCGCAAGGGCAAGGTCACCCATATGGAACACCACAATGCCGGGGTCACGGTCGAAGCGGAAGTTTCGACCCGGGGCTTGATTGGATTTGAAAGCGACCTCGTTACGATGACATCGGGCCACGGAGTGATGAGCCATTCCTTTTTGGAATACCGTCCCTACTGCGGGGAGATTTCGACGCGCCTGACGGGAACACTCGTGAGCATGGAACTCGGCAAGGCGATGCCCTACGCCCTCGATGCGATTCAGAACCGTGGCAAGCTCTTCATCGGCCCGGGCGAGGAAGTTTATAACGGAATGATCGTGGGGGAAAATCCGCGCCGGGAGGATATGCCGGTCAACCCCGCCAAAGCCAAACAACTTGACAACATGCGAGCCTCCGGTTCCGACAAGGGCATTCAACTTGCTCCACCCATCAAATTTTCTCTTGAGCGTGCCATTGAATACATCGCGCCGGATGAATTAGTGGAAGCAACCCCGAATTTCCTGCGAATGCGCAAGCGGGAACTCGATGCCAATAAACGCCGCAAACTGGCCAAAACCGGGAAGTAATTCCTTAGGGGTTCTAGGTTGGGGCTTGAAAGTTGTTGAGTGGTTTTCACCACGGAGGCGCGAAGGCACGGAGCTTTACTTCTTCGATCGGGCTTTGCCGGTGCTTGCCCGTTTCTTAGGCTTGCTACCGTAAGCGACCGGGCCTTTCGGATCTTCGACGCCTCCTTTAAGCATGTTACTCATACCACGGTCGCAAAAAAAAGCGATCTGCCCGGATATGGAACGATGATCGCGCTGTGCGGCGTCTTTTATTTTACATACTAGGTCTTCTGGTAATGAAACGGAAATAGTCATATTTACGGGGTATAAGTAACAATACTTAAAAGTCAAGTTTTTTGCTGATTTTTTTATATTTATTAGTTAAATACACTTATGCCTAATAGAAGAGCAGCCCATAAGCAATCTGTCACCATCTCTATCCCGCGGGATTTGGTTACGCGAATTGACCTCATCGCGAAACTCACGAATCGTTCACGCACCTACATCATTGAGCATCTGGTTCGGTCGCAAATCAATCTGGAGCATGATACGACTCGATTGGATAAGCAGGTCTTGGCGACTGCCCAAAAAAAGAACCTTCACTCCATGGATTAGAGCGATGAAACTTTTATTCCTTGGAAGTATGCGCCCCTGCCTTCTCAATTAATTGCGGCCCCTAACTGCCCGATTTGGCAGATTTACATGGATCAGGCAAAGCAGGGGTGGTTGGAAACGAGGCGAAGCGATCCGCTTTCCCTTGCAAGCCGGGCATTCCATATTCAAGGATTTGGCTGAAATTCTCATGGCATCACCTGAAAAGATCCGGCTCGATGAATTGCTTTTGGCGCGCGGCCTGGCGGTCTCCCGCTCGCAAGCCAAAGCGTTGATCCTCGCGGGCAAGGTACACAGCACCAGCGAACGGCTCGACAAACCCGGGCGAACGGTGCCCGCCGACCTGCCGCTCGAGGTGGAGCAAGCGCCGCGCTTCGTAAGCCGGGGCGGCGACAAACTGGAAGGCTTTCTCGATCGTTTCAACATATCGATGCAGGCTTGTGAGTTGCTGGATGTGGGCGCCTCCACCGGAGGCTTCACGGATTGCAGTTTGCAGCGCGGGGCGGTGAGCGCCACCTGCGTGGATGTGGGGCGCGCGCAATTACACAATAAACTCCTGCAGGATCCCCGGGTCACAAACCTTGAAAAGACCAATGCCCGCCATCTCAAACCCGGCGACCTCCCCCGTGAGCACTACGACCGCATTGTGATGGATCTCTCTTTTATTTCCCTCACCAAGGTGCTTCCGGCAGTTTGGTCTTTTTGTGAAACCGGCGGTTGTCTGATCGCCCTCGTGAAGCCGCAGTTTGAAGCCGAAAAATCCGAGGTCGATGCGGGGCGTGGCATCATTCGGGATCCCGCCATCCAAACCCGCATCCTTGAGGATATCACCGCCTTCGCCCTGCGCGAACTCGAGGGAGCAGAACTGATCGGTTCCATGGAATCACCCATCAAAGGAACGGACGGCAACCTGGAATACCTGATCGGCCTGCGCAAAAACTGAGTGTGCCGGCCGCGGTTGAATCAGTTTGCGCTTTGTGAGCCTTTGCGCTTACATGACTTAAAATGGATCCCATTGAATCAATAGCCTTTGCGATCAACCGCTCCAAGCCCGGCGCGGGAGAGGTGGCGCGCTACCTCGGAGGGATTGCAGATTGTGAAGGGGTGCGCACCCAATCCTTCGAGACCTATCCCCTCTCCCCAGACGCCTTGGAAGGATTTGATCTTTGCATCACGATCGGCGGAGACGGCACCCTGCTCGGGGTGCTCGACGCCGCCCTTCAGAGCGGTTGCGCACTCCTGGGAGTCAACCTCGGCAAGCTCGGTTTTCTCGCCACTTTTTCACAGGAAGAGTCCGCCCACAAGTTGCCGGACTTTATTAAAGGCAATTACCACATCGCTGAACGCAGCGTCTTGTGCGGGACTAATACGCAGGGTCAAAGTATCCATGCCCTCAATGATATCGTCTTTAAGGAAACCCAAGGCAACGGGCTCGTGCGCCTGCGAGTGAGCGCCGATGATAATTATGTCTCGGAGTATCATTGTGATGGCCTCATCTTTTCGACCCCCACCGGATCGACTGCCTATAATCTCTCCGCCGGAGGCCCGATTGTTGACCCCAAAGTCAGCGCCATTGCGATGACCCCCATCTGTCCACACACCTTCGGTAACCGTTCCGTTATTTTCTCTGATGATACTCGTATCCTGGTGGAGCGCGGACAAAGCGGCCCCAGTCCACGCGTTACAATCGACGGTCGCAATCACTTCGATGAAGCCTCCCACAGCCTGCCGCTTGAAATCCATTTGGCCGAGGCGCGGCTACGGCTCATGCAAAACCCGGACCATTCACATTTTGCGATTGTGCGCGACAAACTGGACTGGGGCGCACCTGCCATTCGCGATTCCCTCAGCTAAAGATTCTGAAAGGTGGACAGCACCGAGCACATTCCAGCGACTCAAAGAGACGCAGTACTCAAAGTCGCCCGTCTCATTCGCGCAGCCGGTGGCCGCGCGCTATTGGTCGGTGGTTGTGTCCGCGATGGTCTGCTGGGGCTTGAAAGCAAGGACGTCGATATGGAAGTCTATGGACTGGATGCCCGGGCAGTGGAGGCCTGTCTATGCTCCTCCTTCGCCCTCGATACGGTGGGTCGCGCCTTTGGAGTTTTCATCCTAAAGGGTTTGAATATCGATTTGGCGCTGCCACGACGCGAGTCAAAAACCGGTCCCAAGCACACCGACTTCAAGGTGGAGGGCGACCCCGGCATGAGCCCCGAAGATGCTGCGAGCCGTCGGGACTTTACCATCAATGCCATCAGTTGCGATCCCCTTGAGGGCGAATGGATTGATCCCTACGAGGGGCGTGCCGACCTGCGCGCTCGTCGCCTGCGTCACGTCTCTCCCGCCTTCACCGAGGATCCCCTGCGCGTCCTGCGTGGCATGCAATTCATCGCCCGTTTTGATTTGGCCGCCGATCCGACAACCATTGCACTGTGCGCCAGCTTAAACCCAAAGCATCTGCCTGCAGAACGGCTCTGGGAAGAATGGAAAAAACTGCTTTTGAAGGGTCAACGAATCAGCGCGGGGCTTGAATTCCTCAAAGCCTGCCAGTGGTTGACTTATTTTCCGGAATTAGAGGCGCTCGTCGACTGCCCGCAGGATCCGGAGTGGCACCCTGAGGGCGATGTCTGGACCCACACCGGGCATTGCCTTGACGCCTATGCCGCGCAACGCACCGGCGACGAATGGGAAGACCTCATCGTGGGCCTCGCGGTCTTGTGTCACGACTTCGGCAAACCCGAAACCACCTTTGTTGATACTGACGGGCGCATCCGCAGCCCCCGCCACGACATCCTGGGACTGCCGCCCACCGAAAGTTTCCTGCAACGCCTGTCCCGCCAAAAGAAAATCTTTGAGGAGGTCCTACCCTTGGTTGAACACCATATGCGCCCGCTCGCACTCTACCGCAACGGCGCCGGGCCTTCCGCGATCCGGCGCCTTGCCGCGCGAGTGCAACGGGTCGACCGCCTCGTGAGGGTCGCCTATGCCGACAAATGCGGACGACCCCCCATTCCAAGCGATGATTTTCCGGAGGGCGAATGGCTGCTCGAGTCGACCCGCAAACTTGAAATTGAGGCAAATGCGCCACGACCGCTCATGCTGGGGCGCCACCTCATGGAACTCGGAGCCAAACCGGGGCGCAAATTCGGGGAGATGCTGGATCAAGCCTACGAGGCTCAATTGGACGGCACTTTCACCGATGTCGATGGCGGCCTGGAATTCCTCCGGCAAAAACTCAGCGACTCGGCTGCCAAATAAAACGCCAGGGCTTGGCGGCCCACTCTGCCCCGGCATAGTCGATCCCTACCCGCGGGGCGCGGTGTATCGCCCCCGCGCAAATTTCACGGCCGTCATCCTCCACCCATAGACCATTGACCCGGCTTAGGACCTGTTCGTTGTGGCGGCTATTGATTTGAAAATGTCGGGTAGTGCGGCCGGGCCCCTCGACTCCCTCCACTCCTCGCAGCAGCACCGCCGCAGGATACCCCTTTTCACGGGTGGTGAAATTCAAAATCCAGTGCAAACCGTAACAAAGATATACATAGGCGTGCCCGGGAGGACCAAACATCACGACATTGCGGGCGGTCGGCCCCTTGTGGGCATGTGAGGCACGATCCTCAAAACCATCGTAGGCTTCCGTCTCAAAAATCCGTCCGCGAATGATCCGCCCCGAAGGCAAACGCCGGCATAGATGCTTACCCAGCAATTCTTCCGCAACCACCCGGGTGTCACGCCCGTAAAATCCTTGTTTCAAGACGCGTGCCATTAGAAGTCTCTCTGAGCGGAATCCACCACCAGCGTGACTGGCCCGTCGTTCTCAACCTCGATTGCCATCTCGGCCCCAAAGCGACCCGTCGCAACGGGGCGCTCCAGTTCCATCTGAAGCTCCGCGACAAATTGTTCATACAAGGCGCGCGCCATGCCGGGTTCGGCGGCCCGATTGAAGGAGGGACGATTTCCTTTTTTCAAACTGCCGAAGAGCGTGAATTGACTGACCACCATGACTTCGCCGCCGATCTCCTGAACCGTTCGTGCCATCCGCCCCTCCGCGTCTTCCCAGATTCGCAACTTTGCGACCCGGGGCACCAACCATGCAATCGCAGCGGCATCATCCTGTGCCGCCACTCCCAGAAAAACCACCATACCCGCTTCGATCGAGCCGACGGTGGTTCCGTCGACCCGTACCTGCGCTTTGCTAACGCGTTGTATTACTGCCCGCATCCCTATTACGAAAATCGTCCCTTCCAAATACGCCAGCGCAATGTGAACAATTTGCCTGCGGGAAGGATTGCCAAGCTCCTCAAATATGATTCCCTTTTACTTAGGATGACAGCTCGCAAAGACTCTGCTAATACGACCTCGCTCAATTTACTCAAGGCCTCGGAGCAACAGCTTTTTGAGACGCTCATGGAGCAAAGCGCGGATCGTATCTACATCAAGGACGTGCAAGGACGCATTGTTGTCGCCAGCCAGGCCCTTGCGGAAATGCACGGATACGAAAACCGTCATGAAATCGAGGGTCTGACCGACTTTGATCTCTTTACGGAGGAACACGCGCAACAGGCCCACGAAGACGAACAGGAAATCATTCGAACGGGGGTTCCTTTCATCAATAAGATTGAAAAGGAAACCTGGACGGATGGCTCTAGCACCTGGGTTTCCTCCTCCAAATCGCCCCTCAGACTAAAAGGCTCAGAATGTGCCGGCATCATTGGAATTTCCCGCGACATCACCGCTGAATTCATCGCCCGCGAAAAATTAATGAAGAACGAACAACGCCTGCGCGAACAAAACGAAATCCTCCACGAGGATTTGCAGAGCGCCCGCCACGTTCAGGAAGTAATGATCCCGGGTCGCGTACCTCTGATTCCCGGCATTCAGCTCGCATACCTATGGAAACCGATGTCCTCGGTTGGCGGCGACATTCTGAGCTTCCCCCGCAATCCCGACAAAGTACTCCTCTTTTTTATGGGCGATGTTTCGGGACACGGCATCACCGCGGCCTTCTACACGGTGCTCCTGAAATATCTGTCTTCGCACGAAGCCGAGCATTACAGCAACAATCCTCAGAATTATCTCGATGCCGTGAATACGGAATTGTCAGGCCGTATTGAGAATGGATTTGTCACCGGTCTGGCCGGACATTTTGGTGACCTCAAAGAAGACGGGAGCCGCCAACTCATTCTCGCCCATGCAGGTCATCCCTATGTTTTAATCGGGCGCGCCGCCACTGGAAAAATCGAGCGCCTGCAGATGCCGCCGGGAATTGTGATGGGCATCAAGGGCAGCAAAGCCTCCAAACCCACCTCCATTGCCCTGCACCCCGGCGACCGCTTTTACGCCTTCACCGATGGTTTGATTGAAGCCTCAAAACCAAACGGGGAGGAATACGGCCTTGATGCATTCATCGCAAATCTCGAAGAACTCGCCACCCAACCCCTCCAGACAAGCCTGGAGATCATCCATAAGCGGGTTTGCACCTTTACCGAAAGGCCCGATCAACAGGATGATATGACCTGCCTCGCCTTTGAAATGTCCTAGGCTTGCTTGGCCTGATCAATCACGCTGAGCACATAAGCGCTGGCGGTCTCGGCACGCAGGACATTCGCCCCCAGTCGCACCGCCTCCCAACCCACGCCCCCAAAGGCGGCGTATTCCGCTGCCGAGAAATCACCCTCCGGGCCCACCGCAATTTCAATCGCCTCAACCCGGTTGGACCGTTCCCTCAAAACCGCCTGCAGGGGACGCGAACGCTCCCCCAAACTCGCCACCATCCGCAGGCAGCGATCTTCCTGTTCCCGCTGCGCAAACCAGGAACCAAAGTCTTGCGGCATATGTAATTCCGGCAACCAGGGCAAGCCGCATTGCTTGCAGGCTTCGACCATCACAAGTCGCCATTTCTCAAGCTTGCCCGACAAACGATCACCTGAAAGCTGCACCTCTCCCTGCGCGGTAAAAATCGGCTGAATCGCCGCCGCTCCCAATTCCGCCGCCATTCGCAGGATCAAATCCATTGCCTTCCCCTTGGGAATGGCCTGCACCAATGTCACCGGGAGCGTCGCGCGCTTGTGCTCGGTCACCGACTCAATCGCAACCCGCGCCGCCTTGCCATTGGCCTCAACCAGTCGTCCCGCATAACGACGACCCCGCCCATCCAATATTTCAACCGAATCACCCGCCTGCGCTCGAAAAACCCGTACCAAATGATGACTCTCACGCGCATCCAAAACCGCATGGTCCGTTTCCAGTTCAGCTTCGGGAAACAAAAATGAACGATAGCCTGCCATCCCTTTGAAATGGCGATTCCCGCCGCCTCGCACAAGCCCGGATGCCATTTGTTTAAAATAAACTGCCTTTATTTAGAATTATTCTTATTAATGCTTGAAAAATCGCCCAAGCCTTGTTTATAATAAACTTTGATGATTGAGATTTAGCCTCAGTCGCAAAAAACCCTCAATATGCAACTTAACGCCGAATATAAGTCCCTGCTCGAGGATGCACTCGAGCGATCCGGTTTGCGCGCTACCAAACAACGCGAGCAGGTTTTTTCGGTCCTGCTGGACAAGCGTGATCATCCCACCGCTGACGAAATCTACGCCCGCGCGCGCTGCGAAATGCCCTCCATCTCGCTCGCCACCGTCTATAACTGCCTTGAAACACTCACCGAAAGCGGTCTGATCCGCGCCGTGAATTTTGAGCGCGAGCCCACTCGCTATTGCCCGAACCTCACCCAACACGCTCATTTCTACTGCAAAGCTACCGGCGAGATCATCGACATCGACTTAAACGAAAACATCTTATCGGAACTCAAGGCCGCTCTGCCTCCAGGCTACCGCGCCGAGCACATCGAAATCGCCATTAACGGTCATTCCAATTGAGTCCAAATCATAACCTTTTCAAAACCTATCCAGCTATATAATGAACGCACTCGAAATCAAAAATCTCAACGTCTCAATCGAGGGGCAAAGCATCCTTAAGGACTTCAGCCTTACCATTCCAAAGGGAGAAGTTCATGCCCTCATGGGTCCAAACGGAACCGGCAAAAGCACCCTCGCCAAAGTAATGGCGGGTCACGAGGACTACGAGGTCGAAAGCGGCAGCATTACCCTTGATGGCGAAAACATCCTCGGCGAGGAACCCGATGCAATCGCCCACGCGGGACTCTTCCTTGCGTTTCAATATCCCCTCGAGATTCCCGGCGTGAGCATCGCCAATTTCATCCGTGCCGCCCGCGCCGCCCGCTGCCCTGAAGGCGAATCCATCAACGCGGTCGAGTTTTACAAAGAACTCTACGAAAAAATGGACGCCCTCAAAATGGATCGCAAATTCACGGCGCGTTCCTTGAACGCCGGTTTCTCCGGGGGCGAAAAGAAACGCTGCGAAATCCTCCAGATGTCCATGCTCGATCCCGCTTACTGCGTGATGGATGAAACCGATTCCGGCCTCGACATCGACGCCCTCAAAACGGTTTCCGAGGGCGTCAACCTCATGCGTGGACCGGAGCGCGGTTTCCTCGTCATCACGCACTACCAGCGACTCCTCGATTACATCGTCCCCGATGTCGTGCACGTCATGTTTGACGGACGCATCGTTCACAGCGGTAGCGCGGAACTTGCCCGCGAACTTGAAGCCAAGGGTTACGACTGGGTCAAAGAAGCCTTTACCGCCACTATTTAAACCTTCACCACTCGCACGCAATGAGTAATACCGAAGTTCACGACGACGCCATCAACGTCGATACCGAGAAGGGCAATTTCTCCTACCCGGAGGATTACGCCTACGACGCCGGAGTCGGCCTTAGCGAGGACACCATCCGTTATATTTCAGACGTCAAAAAAGAAGCTGACTGGATACGCGAATTCCGTCTGCGCGCCCTTGAAATTTTCAACAAGAAAGCGATGCCCACCAACTGGGCGAGCAAGGATCTCGAAAACATTCACTTCGATAAAATCCGCTACTACCTTTCAAAAGGGCAACAACCCAGCCGTACCTGGGATGAGGTGCCGGACGACGTAAAGGAAACCTTCGAACGTCTTGGCATCCCCGAACAGGAACGCAAATTCCTCGCGGGAGTCGAAGCTCAATTCGACTCCGAGGCCGCCTATTCCCGCATGAAGGAAGATCTCGAAAAAGAAGGAGTGATCTTCGTCGGATCCAGTGAGGGATTGGAAAAATACCCAGAAATTTTTAAGCCCTTTTTTGGAAAAGTCATTCCCTCCACCGACAACAAGTTTGCTGCTCTCAACAGCGCAACCTTTTCCGGCGGCAGCTTCATCTACGTCCCCAAGGGAGTGAAACTCAAGCAGCCCCTTCAGGCCTATTTCCGGATCAACGCCGAAAACTTCGGACAGTTCGAGCGCACCCTCATCATCGCTGATGAGGATTCCGAAATCACCTACATGGAGGGTTGTACCGCGCCGAAATTCGAAACCGCCACCCTGCATAGCGCGGTGGTCGAATTGGTCGCACTCAAAAACGCCAAGATTCAATACATCACCGTCCAGAACTGGTCCAGCAATGTCTTTAATCTGGTCACAAAGCGCGGCATGGCGGACGAGGGCGCCGAGGTCAAATGGATCGACTGCAACATCGGTTCGCGCCTCACCATGAAATACCCCGGCGTGGTGCTCAAGGGTCGCGGCGCACGCGGTGAGGTCCTCTCGATTGCGCTCGCCAACAACGGCCAACATCAGGACACCGGCGCAAAAATGATCCACCTCGCCGACGACACCACCAGTAATATCATTTCCAAATCGATTTCGATCGGGGAAGGGCGCTCCACATACCGCGGGCAGGTTCATATGCCCAAGCACCTCAAAAACTGTAAAAATAATACCGAGTGCGACGCCCTCCTCATCAACACCCACAGCCGCACTGACACCTATCCCGCCATTACCACCCGCGGGCAAAATAATACCGTGCAGCACGAGGCCAGCGTCTCGAAAGTCAGCGCCGAGCAAATCTTCTATATGATGCAACGCGGACTTTCCGAGGGCGAAGCCATGAGCCTCGCCGTCAACGGATTCGTCAACGAACTCCTCAAAGAATTCCCCATGGAATATTCCGTTGAATTGAAACGCCTTATCGACATGGAGATGGAAGGCTCCGTCGGATAAACCGAATCGATCTTCCCTGATTCAACAAAATGAACACGCTTTCCCAAAAGACCATGCAAGACCCGGTTCCCTCTACAGACGAACCTCAATGGCTCGCCGAACGCCGCGAGGCTGGACTCGCACAATTCAAAGCCCTCCCTGCCCCGGCTCCCAATGATGAGCTCTGGCGCTTCGCCTCGGTGGGTCGTTTGAATATTGACGGTTTCGCCCCCGTCGAGGCTCCCTCTGAGGAAACCGCCAGCGCCCTGCTTGCCCGCTCCAAGCTCGTCACGGACTACGCCGGGCGCTCCGTCTATGTCGACGACCACGCCGTCGGTTTTGATGGCCTCAGCGAGGAACTCCACGCCCAGGGCGTCCGCTACTGCTCCCTCCGCGAGGCGATTGCGCAACACCCGGAACTCATGGAGCGTTATTTCCTGCAGGAATCCACCGAACTCGGTTCCGCTAAATTCTTCGGACTCCACGCCGCCTCAGTCTGCGCGGGATCGGTGCTCTTTATTCCCGCGGGCCTTGAAATTGAAAAACCCTTTGTCAATTACTACTGGACCAGCGCCTCCAAAGCAGCGGTCTTCCCGCACACCCTCATTATTGCGGAAGCAAACGCGAAGGCCTCCGTTGTCGATTTCTTCTTCTCTGAGAGCCCTGAAAACCAAGCACTCAACATCGCAGTCGCCAATCTCCACGCCGCCGCCGGAGCTCAGGTCTTCCGCAAAGTCGTGCAGGACTGGAACGAGCAAACCACCTCCTTTCAACTCGATACGACCGTCGCGGGGCGCGATGCCCAAGTCAAGAACCTCGCCGTCAATATTGGCGCGGAGCGCGCGCGTTACGAAAACCAAACCCGCATTGAAGGTCCGGGCGCCGATGTCAAAATGTATTCCCTAACCGTCGCCGTGGAAACGCAGGAGTTTGACCAACGCACCTTCCAGATCCACAACGCCCCCAACGCGGTCTCCGATCTCCTTTATAA
>DKOX01000017.1 GCA_002470925.1 Opitutia bacterium UBA7350
GGTAGCCATGTGGAATCGCAGGTCTTCTACTTGCCTTTATTCGCTTTGTTGCTGTTTTTCCATGCGCTTTATATGGTCACCGCAAATGAGCAGACGCTTCAAATTAATGCAACGCCGCTGTATTTCGCTCCATTTTTTATCTGGGCTTTGTGTAGTACGCTTTTCCTGAGTGCAACGCCCTTGCTTGGTTGGCATGAATTTCTCTTTTTCCTTGAGGCATTCATCTTTTTTTGGGTCGCCACAAACAATCTAAAGAAGCGGATGCATTTTGCCACGCTCCTGGTTGTGGGTGTTTTTCCGGTAATTGCGGCACTCTTGATTTCCTTTTATCAGTTTTTTCAAAAGCCGGGCTTTGCACTGTCGATTTTGCAGGATTCAGCAATTGCTTTGCATCCGCAAGTGGTGGGACGGGCAACAGGTGTTTTCGCGGATCCGGAAAGTTTCTCAATGCTGATTCTTCTGGTTTTGCCCTGGGCCTTTGTGGTGACCGCAGTGCCAAGGCTGCCCACCATTCTCAGGATTCTTGGATTCTATATTCTAGTGACGCTTTTTATTGGATTGGTTCTGAGTCAGACTTTCTGGTCTTTGTTGGTTGCGATGGTTGGTTGTGTGACGGCGGTTATCTTCTGCTTCGAAAAGTTAAAGACCCGAATTTATGTCTCTTTGTTGAGCCTTTCAATCGCATCGGTAGTGATTACTTTTTTAATTACGCAATTTGGGCAGATTGGTCGCAGCTTCAATGAGGCGATTTCGATCGGAGGGGAGGGGGGACGCCTCTTCATCTGGGAGCAGACTTTAGGGATTATTTTGTCAAATCCCCTCTGGGGCACTGGTGCGGGAAGTTTTGCTCAGGAAATTGAACAGGTCGCAAGTTATCAATTGCCGCAAATGGCGGAATCGCCATCCAGCGATCTGCTTTTGTTGTTGGCAGAATACGGCTTGCTAGGTCTCGGATTATTGTTGGTGCCAATCTTTTTCATTGTTAGCCGTGCCTTTGAACGCTGGTATAAAGAACCCGGTCGCGCTCGGCTTAAATTTTCCAAAAAGAAGGTCATGCCGCCGCAGCGTTTCTTTCTCACCATCGCGCTGGGGGGTGCCTTTGCCTCCTTTGAATGCTTTGTTTTGGGGCGGGTTTGGGCGACTCCGCTCTTGCTCCTATACAATGCGATCTTTCTCGCCATTCTTGTGAAGTCTGCGGAAGGGTCATTTATTAAAATGAAAAAGACTGCTTTGAAGCAGGCATTGTTTGTCGTTATTCTAACTGCCGGTGGGATATTTATGGTGTACTTCTTCAGTCCAATTATGCGCTCGGCAGGGCATACCTACGATGGCTTGGAAAGGATGAATGAGGGCTTAAGTTTGAGTAAAGATAGCAGGGAGCGGAGCCAAATATTTGAGGCAACTTTTTCAGATTTTGAGCAGGCGCTCATGCTTTATCCACGAAACGGAACTGCTTTGCTTGGATTGACTGCGGCGCATTTGCAAAAATATAATTTGAGACCCTCAGATCATATACAGATTGGAAAAGAGGCGGCAGATTATGCTCGGCGGGCGATTCAATTAAGTCCCGACAATTGGCGCGGGTGGGCATATCTTGGCCTGGCGGAGTCAATGCAGGGAAATCCTCTACGGGCGGAGGAAGCTTTCTTGGAGGGGTTAAAGCGGGCACCCCACAGCAGTAATGCGAATTATTATTACGCTGCCTTCCTGGCGCAGTTGCCGGAAAGAAGACAAATAGCGCTCAAGGTAGTCGAGGAATCACTGGAGAAAAATCCGAACAACGATGCGGCCCGCCTATTGAAGCAAAAACTCTTAATCAAATAATGCGACATATTCTGTTAGGTTGCTCTCTTCTTTTGCTCAACTCATTGCAGGCGCAAGACTGGTATCGAGGTGCATTCTTAATCTTAGATCAGTCAGGCGAAGTTGAGGTTTCAGACCACCTTGGTGTGATGCATGAAGCGTTTCCTGATTCAAAGATGATCAGGCCGGGAAATGCGGCGATTTCTACCGCTGACGGCGGAGAGCTTTTGATTCTAAATTCCAATAAGGTCGTCCTGGCATTAGAGGGGGCGGGGGAGTTGAGCTATGAGCGCTTTAATCAGATTTCGGATGCGTCGAAGCAAACAGATGTCGTCAGCGGAAAGAGTCGGATGATTCTGGAGCTTAAAATTGGCAGGCTGGTGATTGATTCATCGCGACATGCAGCAGATTCCCACATTGTGCTTGAGACGCCTTTTGGTCGTTTGACGCTGAGCATGAAAAGCCTCTTGAGTATCTCAATCTCAGAAAATGAAAAACGTAAGCGCTTTAACTTAGAAATCGAGTGTAGTAAGGGAAATGCCAGTTTTGTAGACCGAAAAGGAGACCAGTATAAGCTTTACAGCGGTCAGCGCTTGAGCGGCTACAGCAAAGAGGGGTCGCTTGCGCTCGGATTCTCTCAGCTTTCTGACAGTAGCAGAAGTATCTTCCAACAATATGACCAAAGGCTGTCATCGTTGGATCTTGCGCAGTTTGATTACGAAATTTTCAAACCCCACATGAATCTCATCTGGGAAAACGACCACAGCAAGGATACCTTGCAGGAAGCGTCCGATAGTAGCCTTAGGTCGAAACACCCGATTGTTATTGAGGTCGCGCCCCCACCGTTTCCAACCTTGCCCATCCGTGCCATTAAAAGAAGGTAAAGGAAGAATAATCCGTTGTAATGGATTCAGGAGATCATAATATCAAAGTAATGAGGCCTAATTTCTTAATCCTGGCCTTGATCATACTGAGCGTGGCAGGGTGGATCTGCTTGGCGAATATTGGGTTGTTAGGTGATTTGGAGTATAATGCCCTGCAGGCAAACAAGGCTCAAGCGACAGAAACTTCATCCTTGGGCCAAGTTGGAAAGAGCGAGTTGGTGGAAACTATCAATGCGAGCAGGGGAGTCGGTTTATTGAGTACGTCCATCCTCGCTTTGCTGTTCACTCTGCCGGTTTTCGGATTCTCGTTTTACAACCGCCGTGGTTGTGCATGGTTGGGTTTCGTCAGTGCTTTTTGCTTACTGCTTTATGCAGTCATGGTGCCGCAAGTGGAACAGAAAATGGGTTTGGCGCTGCCGCTTTTTGCACCGATTGGTTCGGCGCTTACTGCAACCGCGGTGGTCCTCCTTTTTCGCCTGAATCAAGAGGAGAAAAAAAACCGCCGCCTACAAAATATTTTCAGTTCTTATTTATCCCCTGAATTGGTGAATCGATTACTGGAGAGCGAGCATAACCCGCAAAACGAGGGTACTGAGGTTTGCATTTCAATGCTTTTTTCTGATATCGAAAACTTCGCAGGGATTGCACATGACTTACCCCCGGATCAACTCGTCAAACTTATGGGTATTTATCTCAATACGATGTCAGAGACTTTGCGGGCAAATGGGGCAACTTTGGATAAATTCGTGGGTGATGGCATCATTGCGATGTTTGGCATGCCGGTTGTTTTGCCCAAACATGCTGCGATGGCCTGCCAAGCGGCGCTGCGAATGCAAGAGCGCTGTGCAGCACTCCGCCGGGAATGGCAGGCTTCAGGTCTATGGCCCGCCTCGGTTTCCTCTCTCCATAACCGCATCGGTGTGCATACCGGTCAGGCTCTTGTGGGTAACTTCGGGAGTGCTGAACTTTTTAATTACACGATGATTGGCGACTCGGTGAATCTTGCATCCCGCTGTGAAGCGATGGCCAAGGAATACGGGGTTTACACCCTGGTGAGCGGTGAAACGCTTCAAGCGGCATGCAAGGATCTGCCGGATCTGCGTTACCGCAAGATTGATGACGTTGTCTTCAGGGGTCGCTATATCCCTTTTGCGCTTTACGAATTATGGGATGAAAGTATTTATGCCGAGGGTGCCCTCGCCTGTAAGGCCGCTTATGAGACCGCGCTGGAAGCTTACCAAAAAGGGGATTTCCCTGCCGCCATCAAAGGCTTTCAATTAGCGGAATCTCACGAACCCCTGCGCTTAAGCATCGCCCATACACCCAGTTCGGTTTTACTGGCTCGATCCCGCAAATATCTGGAGGATGGGGTTCCACCGGGATGGAAAGGCGCACACTATTTTGAACTCAAGTGAACTGCTTTAGTAGCGTCGCATTTCCGGATCCACTGAGACCGCCCATGCGTCAATACCCCCCCGCATATTCATAACCCTCTCGTAGCCTCGCTCCACCAAAAATTCCAATACTTTCATGCTTCGCATGCCATGATGACAAAAGACAACATAGCTACCCTCTTTGGGTATTTCGGACATTCGCACCGGAATCTCAGTCATGGGAATATGGCGTGCGCCTGCTATCGAGCAGATTGCCAGTTCATCCAATTCCCGGACATCCAAAAATACGGTGTCTGCTCTGCTCAGTAATTTTGATGCATCCGCCGCACTGATTTCCTTGTCCATCACTCCACTTTTGTGAACATTATTGGCGAATGTCAAAGTTACCTTCCATAATTTGCCCAGCTCGCGTGACCTCGCAACGTTTTCCCCGCAAGGTCTTTCACGAGGTGCGGGGCAAACCCATTATCCTGTGGACCGCCGAGCGGATTCGCTCCGAGGCACCTGAATTTCCGCTCTTTTTTGCAGTCGATGCCCCGGAACTGGCGAAGTGCCTAACTAGCGCGGGTTTTGAGGCCATTCTAACCGATCCCGCCCATCCTTCGGGAACCGACCGCCTCGCGGAGGCCAATCTTACCGTTGGAGCAGAGGCTGTGATTAATGTGCAGGGCGATGAACCCCTTGTTACCGGCGCGCAAATTCGAGCCTTAGCCGCAAGCCTCGAAAATTGGGATGCCGCCATGTCCACTCTGGCAACGCCTTTCACCAACCCTGCCGATTTTAACGACCCCAATCAGGTTAAAGTCATTCGCGATCAGGCAGGCTTCGCACTTTATTTTTCCCGCGCGCCGATACCCTATGATCGTGAAAGCGGCGGGAAGCCGGATATCGCAGCCCTACAGGCGCATGCATGCTACCGACACCTCGGGCTTTATGCCTACCGCGCCGATTTCCTGCGCGAATTCACCACGCTCAAGCCCGGGATATATGAAGCAAGCGAGAAACTCGAACAACTCCGCGCCCTTGAAAACGGCTATCGTATTCATGTCGCGCTCACCGATGAACCCAGTGTCGGAATCGACACTCCCGAGGATGTCGCTCATTTTGAAGCTGCGCTGCCCGCTTGACAAACTCCGTCCCTCCCAGCCCTATTAATACCTAATGGAATCTGCCGAACAGAATCAAAAACTGGAAATTGATCCCGAGGCCTTGCCCGATGCACGCGGTCATTTCGGGAACTATGGTGGCATGTATGTTCCCGAGACGCTCATGACTCCGCTCTTCGACCTCACTGAAGCCTACCATGCCGCACGACAGGATCCGGGGTTTCAGGAGGAATTGCAGCATCACCTGCGTGAATTTGCCGGACGCCCCACCAATCTATACTTTGCGGAGCGACTCACCGAGTACTGTGGCGGCGCGCAAATTTATCTGAAGCGCGAGGATCTCCTGCATACCGGAGCACACAAAATCAACAATGCCCTGGGGCAGGCGCTCCTTGCAAAACGCATGGGAAAGACCCGTATCATTGCAGAAACAGGCGCGGGTCAGCACGGTATCGCAACCGCTGCGATGTGCGCAAAAATGGGCTTTGAATGCGTCATTTATATGGGGGAGGAGGATATGCGCCGCCAAGAACTGAATGTGTATCGCATGCGTCTATGCGGTGCAGAAGTGCGCGGTGTTTCTGCCGGGCAAAAAACCCTCAAAGAGGCGGTCAACGAAGCGATGCGCGATTGGGTCACCAACGTGCGTCATACCCACTACATCATAGGTTCCGCCCTTGGGGCGCATCCCTTTCCCATGATGGTGCGCGACTTCCATCGTGTGATTGGCGAGGAAACCCGCCGCCAAATCCTCGAAAAGGCGGGGCGCTTGCCTAATGAAGTCGCCGCCTGTGTCGGCGGTGGTTCCAACGCGATTGGTATTTTCTTTGCCTTCTTGAATGATGCTGAAGTGCGCCTAACGGGCGTCGAAGCCGGGGGGCGCGAAATCAAGCAGGGGCATCATGCCGCCCGTTTTGCGGGTGGTCGTCTCGGAGTCCTTCAAGGTGCAAAAACCTGGATCCTACAGAACGAGGAGGGTCAAATCGACCTTACCCATTCGGTCTCGGCGGGACTGGACTATGCGGCGGTTGGTCCCGAGCACGCGTATTATAAGGAAAAAGGTCGCATCGATTTCGGATACGCCACCGATGACGAGGCTTTACAAGCCTTTCGCGAACTTTGCTCGGTCGAAGGTATCGTACCGGCACTCGAAACCGCGCACGGAATCGCTTATACTATGCAACGCGCCCGCGAGCTTGGACCGGATCAAATTATTATTGGTAATCTAAGTGGCCGCGGCGATAAAGACGTGCAGGAAGCCGCCCGTGTCCTTGGGGATCTTTAACACTGCTTAGCCATGCTACTCGTCATCGATAATTACGACTCCTTTACCTATAATTTGGTGCAATACTTTGGTCAATTAGGAGTGGAGCAACAGGTCTTTCGCAATGATACCATCACAGTTGAGGAGGCCCGCGCCCTTAAGCCGGAACGCATTATGATTTCGCCCGGGCCGTGTTCGCCCAATGAAGCTGGCGTGAGCCTTCAGATGATCGAAGCTTTTGCGGGAGAAATTCCGTTGCTGGGGGTCTGCCTCGGGCATCAAAGTGTAGGGCAGCACTTTGGGGGTAGGGTCGTTCGTGCGGATCGCCTCATGCACGGAAAAACCAGCCGCGTGCACCATCAGGACACCGATCTTTTCCATGGCCTGCCCAACCCCATGGAAGCGACCCGTTATCATTCCCTAATCGTGGAGCGGGCTTCATTGCCCGATTGCCTCATTGTGACAGCGGAGACCGATGCCGGAGAAATCATGGGCCTCGCCCACCGAGAGCTTCCGGTTTGGGGCGTCCAGTTTCATCCTGAATCGATTGCTACGGAGTCCGGTATGCAGCTTTTGGAGAATTTCTTGAAGCTTTAAAGGGACGATCGTAGCGTTTGCGATAACTAAATATAGGGCTTGCTCCAGCGGCTTTACTACATCTAGTGTTTTTGAATTGCTGAACACCAATAGATCAAAGTTCTGTTCAGGGTAAAATTATGCGCTGTCCAAAATGCACCTCACTTGAAACGAAGGTTCTTGATACCCGCACCGGTAAAAACGAGACCTCTATTCGCCGCCGCCGCGAATGCCTCGACTGCGGCGCACGCTTTTCCACCATTGAGGAAGTCCTGCGCGCTGACCTACAGATTGTCAAACGAGACGGACGCCGCGAGGATTTTGACCGTGGGAAGATGTTGAACGGCCTCAAGAAAGCGGTTGAAAAACGCCCCATCGATGCGATGCAGATCGAGATGCTGGTGGCGGATGTCCTCGCCGCGCTGGAACGCGAACACGACCACGAGATCCCCGCTCGAGCGGTGGGTGAGCAAATTATGGAACGCCTCAAGCGCCTCGACAAAATCGCCTACGTTCGTTACGCCTCGGTCTATAAGGATTTCCGCGATCTCGCCGAACTCGCCCGCGAAATCAACGCCCTCGAAGAAGGCTAGGCGTGCGGTGCAGAAAAGTTATTTTACTTTCCCTCTTTTGTACTTTTGTACTTTTCTACAAAAATGCCCCGCCGCGACCCAGTTGAGCAACTCCGCACCTTGAACGAGCTCCTTGCCAGCGCGGCAGCTTCTGACCCGGAGCGCGCCGAACATGCGCGCCGTGCCCTCGATTTTTTCAGCAATGAACAGGAGCGCACTGAAGCAGGCAAACCCCTTCCAAGTGTCGGTCATTGCGCCCGCGAGCTTGCCCGTCTCCATTTGGGCGATCCGCCGGAGAGCCTGATCGCCTTCAGTCATTGGCATATCGCGGAGGGACAGGCCTGTGACCCGCTCTGGCTGCGTTCGGAAATTGTTGCCCGGATGCGTGAACTGGCCGGACGCCGTGCCGCGCTCCTGCTTGTAACAGGGTTGCGCGAAGCCCTCAGTCCCGACGGAACCTATTGGACCCGCGCCCGCCAATCCGAATATCAACGCGTTTGTGATTCGATCGATGACCTCGCCTGTGCCTGGGCTTCACGCGGTTCAAACTTGCAGGTCGTCGTCATCTAGATTTGATATCAAACCATGAGCGAAGCCACCCTTTTTGAGAAGATCATCGCCCGCGAAATCCCCGCAAAAATTGAATACGAGGACGAGCACTGCATTGTTATTCACGACATTGATCCAAAGGCACCGGTTCATTGCCTCGTTATTCCAAAAAAACCGATTCCGCGCATCGCTGAAGCGGCGAGCGGGGATCAATCCACGCTGGGGCATCTCCTTTTGATCGCAGCGCAGATCGCCAAAAAACTCGAACTCGTCGAGGGGTTCAGAATCGCCATCAACAATGGCAGTCATGGCGGCGAGACCGTCCCGCACCTGCATGTGCATCTTTTGGGTGGTCGCCCCCTGCAGTGGCCTCCGGGCTAAAGCAAATAGCGATTCGCAATCGAGATCCCGCTGAGCATGGCGCCGGTGATGCCGAGGAAGCCCTGATCGGTTCCCGCCAGATAGAGGTTTTCCAGATGCGTCGTGCCGTCCTTTTGCTTGTGGGTCGCACCATAGATAGCGCCATTTAAGTGACCCGTAAATTTGCGAACGGTGCGGGGTGTAAACATATCCTTCGCGAGGATGCGGTCGCCGAAATGGGTTCCTTCGGGCAGGGCGGGCAACTGCGCCAGCGCGACCTGCATGAGCTCCGTATACCAATATTCCTTGCGAGCGGTGTAGGCGGCTTCTTCAAGGGAGCACCAGTCGTCATGATTCGCCATCGCAGTGACCCGTAGAAAACCCTCCTCCAGTTGCCGTTCGGCTCCGTAATCATAATTATTCGGCAGGCAAATTACCCCGCTGGTGGGATCCACCTCTTCGCCGGTAGGAACCCCCGCATAGCGGAAACGCTCACGGGTGTTGAAAAAGATAATGGTCTCTTCCCAACCCAGTTCTTCTGGTTGCCCCTCAAAGGCCGTGATGGTTTCGGTAAACGACAACTGTCCGATATTCCCGGCCTGCGCATCCTCCGGTTGATCGTCGCAAAGGCGCGCGGTTTCAACCGAACCGGCGGTGGAGAGGATCGTGTCGGCAGTTAAAGTGCTGCCGTCGTCGAGCGTCAGGGCGGTGGCGCGCTCACCCTCCGCGTGAATGGTTTTTACGCCGCATTTCATTTTACGAAGCCCCCCGAGGCTGCGGAATTTATCCTGCAGTAAACGGATCACCACCCGCACGCCTTCATAGGGACGGGCGAAGCCTTCAAAAAACAGGGAACGGAACATGATCGCAAATTGGCCAAAATCCATGTCGTGCGCCTCCGCGCTCCCGTAATACATTACCGGGCAGAAGAGCATATCCTCCAGGAGGGGATCATTGATGTGCCGCTTTACCGCCTCGCGGGCGGAACTCCGGCCGCCCTCCAGTTGAAAAGGATCCATCTCGCGAATTTCCCCTGCAAGGGCGCAAAATCCGTTGATCTGCTTCGGGAAATTTGCCGCGACCTCTGACTCCAGGAGGGAAAAATCATTTGAGAATTTCAATCCGCAACTTGGGAAGGCGATGCGGGAACCGAATTGCGGGCAGAGGTCAAGGGCATCATATGGAATCCGCAATTGTCGGAGGAGTTTGGTGAGGGGCGTGCCTTTGGTTCCCTTGGGGACATAATTGGTCATGGCATGAAGGCCGACATCGTATTTACGGCCATCGATGCTGTAAAAGGAATTGAGCCCTCCCGAGGCGTTGTGCCGTTCAAGGATGAGGACTTCGCGCCCCGCAAGGGCGAGACGTATACCCGCTGCCAAGCCCGCCATGCCCGCGCCGATAATGATGGTTTGGTAGTGCGTTTGAAGTCCTTTGCTGGGCATTTTTGTAACTTGAGGATCTCTTCTTCGAAGGCAAGATTACTATAAAACTCTATAGTTGGTAGAAAACAGAGATATAGTTGAAACGCAGTGAGCGGTAAAACCGAGTGATGCTGGAGGCGGATATTCGGCTTCTTCGCTCCTTTGGGTTTATAATTACAGAACCCCGAACCTTGCTTGAAACGCAGTGAAGCTGCGAATCGGCGCGTTCGCGGAGGCCGTTCGCATCTTAGGTTTTATAAATAAAGCTGTAACCCCTTACTTGGCGTTGAACTTGGGGGTCAGGTAATTCGCACAGCTTTGGAGCGAAGCCAGTTCAGGGTAGTCTGCTTCCGGTACTTCAATGCCATGCTGTTTGCGTAATTCCATGACGATATCGAGAAAATCCATGGAATCCAGATCCATTTGTTCGCGGAGCGCGACCTCATCCTTGAGGCCACTGGTTTCCTCATCGGGTGCGATTTCGTTGATAATATCAATGACGATTTGTTTTACCTGATCTTCGGTCATGCTCTTGAAATGAGGGTTTTTGGGTTTGGGTGCAAGGCTCAGGATTCAAATTTTTTCACTATGAGGGCAGAATTGATCCCAAGCATACCAAATGAATTGTTAAAGATTACCTTCACTGCGTCAACCTTCCGTGGCTCATTGACCACGAGGTTGGGTAGAGCGCACTCGGGGTCAAGTTCATCAATATTGATGGTTGGGTGAATAATGTTGTCCTGAAAAGAGGGGAGGTTACCCGCCAATTCCAAGGCTCCGGCCGCACCCATTGCATGGCCGATGTAGCTCTTGGTGTTGTTGATATAGGTGCTGGGGCTTTCGCCGAAGACCTCTGCGACTGCTTTAATCTCTTGAATATCACCCTGTGGGGTAGAAGTGGCGTGGGTATTTACGATATCAACCTCAGAAGGTTTCATCCCCGCTGAGGCGAGGGCCTGCCGCATACACTCCGCTTGCCGTTCCGGATTGGGGAGGACGTAGTCACTGGCATCGGAATTGATGCGGTAGCCCGCGATTTCTCCCAGAATGGTAGCACCGCGCGCCTGGGCATCCTGAAGGCGCTCCAGGCAATAAATCGCGCCCCCCTCGGAAACGACGATTCCGTTGCGGCTTTTGTCAAAGGGACGGCTTGCTTTATTGGGATCGGAATGTTCCGCGAGGGCGCCCTGACTCTTGAAGCCTGCGAAGATGCCAAAGGTTTGAATGCTCTCGCTGACGCCACCCGCCAGGGCGAAGTCCACTTCCCCCAAGCGCAGCATTTGCACTGCTTGGATCAGTCCGGCATTACCGGCGGCACAGGCTGCGCCAATGGTGTAATGCGGTCCGGTGATCCCGGTGTTGATGGTTATTTCTCCCGCAGGATTATTTGCCACGGTGCGGGGGTTGTGGTGATGCGTCCAGTAGCGTACATCATAGTCAAACTGAGAAATATTATAAACCTCGTTCTCGGTCTCGACATTCCCGTGCTCCGTGGTGCCTACATAAACTCCGATGCGGGATTTATCGAAGCCCTCAAAATCGAGACCGCTGTTTTGTATGGCTTCGTGCGCGCAGTAGATTGCGATGCTGCCCGCCCGTGTTCCGACCCGCAATTCCTTCCGCGATTGGTATTGCTTCGGGTCAAAATTACAGACCCCCGCCGGTACTTGACCCATGTAACGCATCTCGATGGATTCCACATGACCGACGCCCGCGAGCAGGTTTGCGCGGAATTCCTCCAGGGTGTTGCCGTTGGGGGCGGTCAGGCCAAGGCCTGTGATTACAATACGGTCGAGTTCCATTACTAAAGAAAAGCCTATAGCATTTGCAGGAGCGATTCTGTCAATCCAGTAACGCAGACTGCAACTCAATGCGCGGTCTTGTGCAAGGGCGGCTGAGCAACCTGTAGTGCGGTGCGGTGACCCCGCAATTCAATATTCAAGCTGCTTCCCGCAGCAGTACCTGCAATAAGGGCGCTTCCGATTGGGGCGTTCAAAATGGGTGAGAGCGTGCCGGAGCAGACTGTGCCGACTGTTTCGCCCTTCGCGTTGAGGACTGCGGTGCCGGCCCGTGCGATGCGGCGACCCTCCAATTTGAAATACACCATCTGCCGCTCGCTATTTCCGTCCTTATGCGCTTGGAGAGCGGCCATGCCGATAAAATCTTCCTTCCCGAATTTCACAGTCCAGTCGAGGCCTGCTTCCAGCGGGTTAATCGCATCGCTCAACTCATGCCCGTAAAGTGGCAGACC
>DKOX01000026.1:0-8213 GCA_002470925.1 Opitutia bacterium UBA7350
TTTATCGATGAAATTGACGCAGTGGGCCGCCAGCGCGGCGCGGGTCTTGGCGGCGGGAACGACGAGCGCGAGCAAACCCTTAATTCCTTGCTGGTTGAAATGGACGGCTTCGACGGTCACGAAGGGGTCATCATCATCGCGGCTACCAACCGCCCCGATGTCCTCGATAACGCCCTCCTGCGCCCCGGACGTTTTGACCGACAGGTCACGATCGATTTGCCGGATTTGAACGGTCGCCACGAGATCCTGCAGGTGCACGCCAAGAAAATCGCGCTCTCGGAGGAAGTGAACCTCGAATACGTGGCGCGCAATACGCCCGGGTTTTCCGGCGCGGATTTGGCAAACCTCCTGAATGAGGGCGCCCTCATTGCAGCGCGTTACAATAAGAAGGTGGTTGAGATGCAGGACCTCGATGAGGCCCGCGACAAGATTTCCTTTGGTCGCGAGCGCCGCAAGTTGATGGACGAGGAGGACCGCAAGATCACCGCTTATCACGAAGCGGGTCACGCCCTTGTGCAGGCGGTGGTGGATGATGGACACTTGCCGGTTCATAAGGTCACCATTATTCCACGAGGGCAAAGTCTGGGTTCGACAATGTTCATGCCCAAAAAGGATATTTTGAATCACTCCAAGCGCCGTTTGCTGAACCAGATATGCTGTGCGATGGGCGGGCGCTGTGCGGAGGAAATCGTGATGGGTGACATCACCTCGGGCGCTTCGGGTGATATCCGGATGGCGACCAAGACCGCGCGCCACATGGTTTGCGACTGGGGCATGACGGATCTCGGACCGGTGGCCTACGGTGAGAATAAGGACCACATTTTCCTCGGGCAGGAAATCGAGCGTTCGCAGAATTACAGCGAGGCCACCGCCCAGCGGATCGACAAGATGATTCACGACATTGTCGAGGAGCAATATCAGCGCTCCCTTGAGATTTTGAATCAACACCGCACCGCTTTGGATGTGTGTGCGGAGGCACTCCTGGAGCATGAAACGATCGACGGCAAGCACGTGCAGGAAATCCTCGAGTACGGGGAAATGCGTTCGCCGGTAGTGAAGCGCGAAACAGTTGTAGCGGACCCGGAGCCCGAGGAACAGGATGCGGAGGCGAAGGAACCGGAAGCGAAGAAGGCGGAGGACGGCGACCTCGCCGGTGAAAGCACCCCCGCGGGCGCCCCGGCTTAAGCCGCGTATCGGATCTTTGAATACAGGAAACGATCATGGAAATCGAAACCTTTCCCAATCCCAGTCCCGAGCGCGACTACACCATCCAGCATATTCAGGAGGAGTTTACTTCCACTTGCCCGATGACGGGTCATCCTGATTACGCCACGGTGGTTTTTAGTTATGCGCCCGATGAGATTTGCCTGGAATTGAAATCGATGAAGCTCTACCTGCACAGTTTCCGGAACAAGGGCATCTTCTTTGAAGCGGCGAGCAACAAGATTTTTGATGATTTGTATGCCGCCGCGAAACCCCGGTGGGCACGGCTGGAAACGATTTGGCGCGGACGCGGCGGGATTCGCTCGAACGTGGTGGTGGAGGCGCAAGCCGAGGGTTATCAGGGGCCGAAGACCGAAGCCTTCCGGGCTTAAGTATTAGAGTTCCTTCGAGGCGGCGCGGGGAATGCGATACTGTCGCAGGACCCGCTCGGTGGCAGCATCAAGACTGGCGGCGTCCAGCACGAGGTGTTTTAAGGTATCGTCGTGCATGAATTCGATGCGGTGGAATCCGTTGGGCGGGTTGTCGAGGGCATGTGCGACATCCTCCAGGGTATGGATCGGCTGGCCGTTAATGCGGTCGAGCATGAGGGGGCCGATGTTTTCGTAGCCGAGGTTGTAATCATCCGGCAAAACGGTGGATAAAATAACGAGGGAAGGCCGCCCGATGTCGGGCTGCATTTCCCGGTAGTATTCCATCGCGCCGGAATTTTTCTTGGAGAGGGCGCGCATGAGGGGACCGTCGAGGGGTTGAAAGAGGAGGCCGCCCGCGATGCGGTAGCGCGGCTCGACATCATACTGGCGGTCGGGGATGAGCCCGTGGTTGAAATCGGCGCGGGGCAGGGGGTAGTCGATTTGCAGCCGTTTTTGGTCGCGCCAAATCTCCATCGGAATGGATTCGCCTGCGGCGTGTCGGCGGGTCGAGAGCCCCTCAAGGGAAAGGCGTCCGTATTGCGGGTCGATGTATTTGCCCTCTTTGTCGAGGGGGAAGCCGTCAATTTCGAGAATGACATCGCCATCACGAAGGGTGTTGGAGTGGTCCTCAAAGATGGTGGCACGGGTCACGACGATGCCCTCGTTGGTATTGGGATCGAGACCCTTGGATTGAAGGAGGGCGGGGTTGCTGGCGCGCATCCAGTAGAAATCAAAAAAGCCGTGCCCCGGGCCGTCATTACATGGGCCGCGTTCGAGGGCGGCGGCGATAAAAGTGGCGGGCAGGATCGTGAGTTGTTTGTTCTTCGAACCGGAAGTGGTGAGACCGACGAGGCGGTTGCCGTCCATCACGATCTCCGCCCAACCGGCGGCGCTGATTTCACTGGAGGCAAGGAGGACGAGATGGCTGAGGTCGCTCAATTTTCCGGAACCGATGTAGAGGCGGACGATTTCGGCGGCGCGTTCCTCGATGCGACCCGAGCGCCAGCGGTAGATTTGGAGATTGCCGGTTTGTGGTATTTCACCCGCAAATTTGACGGGCTTCATCTGGTCCCAGAATTCGGGATCCTCGACATCGAGCAGGGCAATATTGGCCTGAAAATCGATGGAGCGGAGTTGAGCCTCGTAACGGCGGCTTTCTCCGCCCTTGCGAATGCGAAAGGTGGCGTTTGAGCTGAGCCCGTCGGCGGTGGTCAGGATTTGGTTGGGGCCGATGACGAGGCCGTTTTTATTGCCGGTTTGGTTATGGCTGAGCCAGGGTTGTTGATAGCTATGGATTTTTTTAGTGAGCTCAATTTCAACGAGCGAGTCCTCCGGCTGAAAGGATTTATCACTGCGCCAGGGAAGGGCGGCGAGCTGCGTACCGATACAGATGAAAAAAAGGAGGCAGGTTGTGAATGTATGCTTAGTCATGGATCCGGCTGGGGGCGGGGATTTGGTATGCTTCCATGAGTTCGTGGTCGATGGCGGCTGCATCTTCGACAGCGAGCGCTTCGATGCGGTGATTGGAAAATTTAAAATGGTGGAAGCGGTCCGGCGGGTTTTGCAGGGCGGTCTGCAAATCCTGCATGGAATGAATCGGCTGTCCGTTGAGTTCGGTGAGAATGGAGCGCAAGGGGACGCGGAAATCGATATTGCCCGGATGGTTGAGTTGAGTGGCAAGCAGGATCGGTTTGGTGCGTGAGCGGTTCTCGTCCTGGAAATTGCGATAAAAGAGTTCGTAGAGGATCTCGGCGTCAGTATTGCGTTTGTCGCGCCCGAGGCTGCGAAGGAAATCGAGGCTGAGTTCGGTAAAGACGAGTCCGCCAATCATAAGGTAGGGCGGGGGCGTATCATATTGGCTGCCGCTGATGCGGTCCTCGGTATTCACGTAGACCGGCAGGTCGATTTGAAGGGCCGCACCGTCACGCCAAATTTTGATGGGGACGCTTGCTCCGTTTTGGGCGGCATCAAAGAGGACGCTCGCCTGCACACGGTTGCCCTTGTAGAGGATCATGCCGTCGCTCCCGACGGTGGCGCCGTCAACTTCGAGGAGGACATCGTTTTCACGGATTCGTTTTTGTGTTTCAGGAAAGGGTTCAAAGATGCGGTCGATGCGGGCGCCCTCGCCGTTGGGCAATTTGAGGAAGGCGCGGAAGGCGGGGTTGTGCAGGGGCACAATGTTGATGCCGGCATCGGGGAAGCCGTGGTAGCGACCATCCTCGATATCACTGAGGAAATGTCGGATTACCTCGGGAGGAATAATGAAGCCGGCGTTTTCGAGGTCGGGGTTCCCTTGAAAGGAGACCCCTACGACGCGGCCATCCTGAATCGCAGGGCCACCGCTGTTGCCCGGGTTGAGGGCGGCGTCGGTTTGCAGGGTGAGGAGGGAGCGGTTGTAGATATGGGAATAGCGTTGGATTTCGATACGCGAGACCACCCCGCTGGTGTAGGAGATTTGCTGGCCACCGGCGGGGTAGCCGTAGGTCGTGACGGAGGAGCGGACCGTGGGGAGTTCGCCGATCTCAAGCGGGGTAAGGCCTTCGAAAAAGGCGGGGTCATCAACCTGCAGGACCGCGAGGTCGCAGTCATGCCCGATGTATTCAATGGAGGCGCGGTAGGGCTGGGGGTCCTGGTATCGGAAGACGAGAATTTGGCGCGACCAACTGACGACGTGGGCGTTGGTCATAATGCGGTTGCCGGCAATGACAAAGCCGCTACCGGCGCCGGGGCGCACCTGCGAGAATTTCCAGGGTTCCTGCCAGTCGGGGGCCTGGCTGAAGTTGACGATTTTAACAACGGCGCGCTCGGCTTCCGCACCCTGCAGGATGCCCGTTAGGAGCACAGAGAGGAAAGGGAGGATCTTTTGGATTCGGCGCACGGATTGAATGGAAACGGTTTGGAGCGGGGCGATCAAGTCCGGACCTGCAAAACAGCCTGCAATTCGACGGTGGAATTTAGAGGAAGCCCGGTGACGGCAAGGGCGGCGCGGGTATGGCGCCCGGCATCACCGAGGATTTCAACGAGGATATCGGAGGCGCCGTTGATAACGGCAGGGCTATCGGGAAAACCGGGGACGGCGTTGACGAATCCGTTGAGTTGAAGGACCGCTTCAACCTGGTCGAGGGAACCGAGATGCGCACGGGCAACGGAGAGGAGGTTAAGGGCGCAGACACGGGCCGCGGCCTGTCCATAGGCGATGTCGCGCTCCGCCCCGAGCTTACCGGTATGGGTCATGGCACCGTCGACGAGGCAGATTGCTCCGGAAAGGTAGAGTTGGTTGCTATTTTGGCGGGCGGGCAGGTAATTGCCGGCGGGCGGGGGTGCGTCGGGGAGGGTGATTCCGAGTTCGCTGAGTCGTGCTTCAATATTCATGGAGTTATTTTTTCTGGAGGCATGCGAGGGGCAATCCCGCGGTCACAAGGCGTGTGTTGAGGAGAAATTTTCGACGGGTGTAATCCTTTCTTAAAGGCACAGGTTTCTAGTCAAGCACAACGGGAGTTGGTTCCGCAGAATAGGGTGCCTCGCCTTCGCTTTTAGCGATGACGACCGCCCCGACGGTATCGCTGAAAACGTTGACAGCGGTGCGGCACATATCGAGGAGGCGGTCGGTGATCCAAACCACTCCGATCGCTTCAACCGGCAACCCGACTGCGGGGAGAATGACGGCAATCGCAACGAGGCTGGCGGCGGGGATTCCGGCAACCCCGATGCTGGTGGTGAGCGCGAGGATCACCACGAGGAATTGTTGCCCGAGGTCGAGGGCGACTTGCCCGGTGGCGGCATAGAGTTGTGCGATAAAGAGGACCACTACGCATTCGTAGAGGGCGGTGCCGTCCATGTTGACGGTCGCACCCAGCGGGAGGGTGAAGGCGCAGGTTTTATTTGAGATTTTGGCGCGCTGTTCAACGGTTTCAATGGTGAGGGGGAGGGTCGCGGAGGAACTGGCGGTGGAAAAAGCGGTCAGGAGGACGGGCGCCATTTGGCGGAAGTGGGTGATGGGATTGATCCCACCGAGGAGGCGCAGGGCGAGTCCCAGACTAAAGACGAGGTGGATTGCGAGGGCGAGCAGGACGGTGAGGAAAAAGAGGGCAATGGAGCCGAGGAGATCGGCAAAGGGTGCGTGTAGGAGCACCGGGGTCACGAGTCCAAAGACGCCGATCGGAACGAAGCGGATAATGAAATTGGTAAGGTGCAGCATGACCGCTTGGGCACTGTCCCAGAATTGCGTCTGCGCCTTCCGCAGTTCGGGCGGGAGCACTCCAATGAAGGCCCCGAAGAGAATGGAAAAGGTAATGACACCGAGGAGTTGTCCGTTATCGGTGGCGGCCTCTACGATATTGGAGGGGAACATCCGCAGGAAGATATCGAGGAGGTCGCCCGAGTCACGGCCCTCCACTTTTTGGAGGAGGCCTTCGCTTTCGGCGGTGGTGCTGGCTTGTCCGAGCAGGGCGGTGGCGGTTTCGCTATCAACCCGCCCGGGGCCGATGAGATTGACGAGGAGCAAGCCGACGAGAATGGCGGCGGCACCGCTGAGGCTGTAATACAGAAAGGTCTTAAGGCTCATACGACCGACGCCTTTATTGGCACCGAGGTGCATCACCCCCGAGATGATGGACGCCACAATCAATGGCACAATCAACATTTTAAGGGCATTCATGAAGAGGCTGCCCATAAAATTGCAGATTTGCTCGATCGTGGCGGCGGAGGCGGGATTGAGGTTTGGGAGGATCCCGCGCCCAAAGAGGAGGGCGAGGAGGAGGGCGGTCAGGATTTGCCAATGGAGCGACCAGCGCAGGGGATTGGTTTTCATAAGACGGCGCGGTTTTAGGTTTTAGATTTTGAGACGGGTCCACGCTGCGCCGGGGATGTCCTCGGGCCGCGCGGTGGCAGGGTAGCCTTCTTCAAGGAGTGATTCAAACCATTGTAGGAGAGAGGGCGAGTCCTCTTTGCGGCAGAGGCTCCCGAGTTGTTTGCGGCGTTGTGTAAAGATCCGGCGGATGCATTCACGGGTCACTTGGTCAAAGCGGGCCGCATCTTTTTTGCGGTCGAGGCGCAGCAGGAGGGAATCGACTTTCGGGGCAGGGTGGAAACAGGCCCCCGAAACAAGGTGTCGACCTTCCACTGAATACGCTGCTTGTAGAAAAATCGAGATTGCGCCGAAATTCTTGGTGCCATGCGCGGCAGTGTAGCGGTCGCCTGCTTCCTTTTGAAGCATGAGCACCATCCGTTCCGGTAGGGGACCGGCGAGGAGGGCATCCATCCAGGGGGTCGAGACCGCGTAGGGTAGATTGGCGACGACCTGATAGCCCGCTACCGCTTCGGCCTCGGGCAATTGCGCGGTGGGGAAGTCGAGGCAATCGCCGTGGGTGAGGTGGAGCTTTGGTTGATGGGGGACGAGTTCGCGGTTCAGGTAATCCGCGAGGGTCGGGTCGCGCTCGACTGCCCAGACGGGCTGCCCGTTTTCGAGGAGGGCGCGGGTGAGGGTGCCGAGGCCCGGACCGATTTCCACTACCGCCTGTCCGGGCTTCAACTCCGCGAGTTCAAGCGATTTGCGCACGATGTTGCCATCGATCAGGAAATTTTGCCCCAGTTTTTTATTGGGAAGGTGCGCGAGGGTTTCGAGCAGTTGTCGGGTCTGGCTGGGATTGAGTGGCACGCGGCGTTTGAGGGGATCAGGCCTCGTGGAAGGCTTGCATTAAAGCATCACAGTCCTCGGCGTTCATGAGCGCTTCGCCCACCAGAATGGCGTCGGCCCCGCAATCCCGCGCGCGTTCGGCGTCTTCCGGAGTAAAGATGCCGCTCTCGCTGACGCGGACGATGCCCTTGGGGATTTGCGGTATCAGGGATTCCGATACGGCAAGGTCGGTTTTGAATCGCTTGAGGTCGCGGTTATTGACGCCGACGATCTTGGGTTCGAATTGGAGGGCGCGTTCCAGTTCGTGGGCCTCGTGGATTTCGTAGAGGGCGTCGAGTCCCGCGAGTCGGGCGGCGTGGTCGAGGGCGCGGATTTCGTCATCACTGAGGGCACGCACGATGATAAGAATACAACGCGCCCCGGCTTCCGCGGCTTCCACTACCTGAACGGGATGCACCATAAAGTCTTTGCGGAGGCAGGGGGTCTTGCGATTGTGGACCTCGAGGAATTCAACAACATCCCAGAGATCCTGCATCTTGCCGCCAAAATAATCGTAGTCCGTCAGGATGGAAAGGCAATCGGCCTCGGCATTGACGTATTGGCGCGCCTGCTCGACGGCGTTGAGCGCGGGGTCGGCGATCTCACCGGCGGAGGGGGACTTACGTTTGATTTCCGCGATAACAGAGAGGCGGTCCGGGCGCGCGAGGGCCTCGCGAAAGGAAGCCCCGGCATCCATATTCTGCGCCAAGCGTTCCAGTTCAGAATCACGCACCGGCCGGATGGAAGCCTTGAGAGCTTCCCGTTTGGCGGCCATGATCTCGGCGAGTTTATCCATTGGAACTGTCGCGACGGGCTTCGACCCAATCGATTATTTTATCGGGTTCGTCCTCGTAGGCCCAAGCGACGCGCAAGAACTCGGCGGGGTGGATATTGTGAGCCTTACT
>DKOX01000026.1:8259-14199 GCA_002470925.1 Opitutia bacterium UBA7350
GGGGTGGAGATTGTGAGCCTTAAAGAAAGCACGGTCCCCGCCGCAGTTATACATAGTGACGGGAGGCAGTTCACCCCGGAGTTTGGCGATCGCCTTCGGGATGATGCGGGGGAGCCACTCGATGCCCCGCACCGCGTCGGTTTTGGCGGGAAGGGTTGCGGGGTCGAGTTCCTTTTCGGAGGGCTGCCCCTTTTGCACCGTGATGAAGTAATCACGGCGCGCCTCACTGACCATGAGAAAGGTTTCAAAATCCGGCTCGCCGTATTTGATCCAATCTTCGGCGGTATCGTAGAGATCCATAGTTTTAAGGCCGAAAGCCGCGAGTTGCTCGAGGCCCGCGGCGTCAAAGTAGGTTTCCGGCTCACGGTTCCCGCTTTCGTATTTTGCAACCGCTTCAGTCCATATTGCCTTGAGCGTTTCCTGGTAATTGTAGTGGTTCATGCAGGCTCACATTTTATATTTGAGAGCCGCCGCGATAAAGTTGGCAAAGAGCGGGTGCGCGGCATTGGGCTTTGATTTGAATTCGGGGTGGAATTGTACCGCCACAAACCAGGGGTGTTCCATGATCTCAATAATTTCAACCAAGTCGCGCTCGGGATTGACCCCTGCGATGTGAAGACCGGCTTTTTCGAGTTGTTCGCGGTAGCGGTTGTTGAATTCGTAACGGTGGCGGTGGCGTTCCTGAATTTCCTGCCGTTCGTAGGCGTGGTAACTGAAGCTCTCATCTGAGAGTTTGCAGGGGCAGGCTCCGAGGCGCATATTGTTGCCCTTGGTGGTTAGTTCTTTCTGGTCCTCCATGATATCGATCACAGGGTGGGCGGTCTCGGGATCAAACTCGGTACTGTTGGCACCCTCGAGTCCGGCGACGTGTCGGGCAAATTCAATGACCGCGATCTGCATCCCCAGGCACAGGCCAAAGTAGGGGATGTTATTTTCGCGGGCGTATTTCGCGGCGGCGATTTTACCCTCGGTGCCGCGGTCGCCAAAACCGCCCGGAATCAGGATGCCATTCAGACCCGCAAGATGCTTGGCGGGGTCACTTTCAATTTCTTCCGCATCGAGGCGCACGATCTGCACCTTGGCATTGTTTGCAATACCGGCGTGAATGATCGACTCGTAAACCGATTTGTAGGCGTCCTGGAGCTCGATGTATTTCCCGACCACTCCGATTTCGACCTCGTGTTTTGGTTCCTTGAGACGGCGCACCACGTCCTTCCAGACCTGCATGGAATTGTCGGGCGCATGGAGTTCCAAGTGTTCAATGATGAGGTCGTCGACTTCCTCCGCCTTGAGGGCGAGGGGCAATTCATAGATGGAGGTCTCGACATCCTGTTCCTCAATGACGGCCTTGAGCGGGACGTTACAAAAGAGGGAGAGCTTCTCGCGCATCTCATGGGTCATCGGTTGCTCGGTGCGGCAAACGAGGATGTCCGGCAGGATGCCGATTTCGCGGAGTTTCGCTACGGACTGCTGGCTCGGCTTGGTTTTGAGTTCACCGGCGGCCTTGAGGTAGGGCAGGAGGGTGCAATGCAGGAAGAGGACGTTTTTACGGCCCGCTTCGAGGGCAAATTGCCGCATCGCTTCGAGGAAGGGCAGCCCTTCGATATCGCCGATCGTCCCGCCCAGTTCCGTGATGAGAATGTCCACTTCCTCCTGCCCCTCCGCGTAGATCCGTTCCTTGATCTCGTTTGTGACATGTGGAATGACCTGCACCGTCGCGCCGAGGTAATCGCCGCGCCGTTCTTTCTTGAGGACGCTCTCGTAAACTTGACCGGAGGTGAGGTTATTGCAGCGGGTCAGTTTGCCGGAGGTAAAGCGTTCGTAGTGCCCGAGGTCGAGGTCGGTTTCGCCGCCGTCATCGAGGACGTAGACTTCCCCGTGCTGGAAAGGACTCATTGTGCCGGGATCGACGTTCAGGTAGGGGTCGAATTTCTGAAGCCGAACCCGGAGGCCGCGCTGCTCCAGGAGGGCACCCAGAGCCGCGGCGGTCAAACCTTTCCCGAGCGAGGAAACCACGCCACCTGTCACGAAAATATGTTTCATTGCTTTCTTATACGCGCAGTTTCGGTTGCCACCGGAAGAATTACGGCCTAAATAACGAGCATCAATCAACACTTCGGGCTTTACTGATGGCAACCCTTTTTCCTTCGGAATTGGCTACAAATTCAAAAAAAAGTACCACCGCAGCAAATAAGGCACCGCATCGCGCTTCGATGGGTGAGTTAAGCGAAACTTATTGCTCAAATTCGGTAACCTAATAGATAAGGTATTATCCGCTTCTTATTTGAAAATTTTGACCTCCGCTAATACTTAATAATAATTAAGTTCGAACATTATGGTCACATTCTGCAGTTTTTTTAAATCCACGATCGGTCGCAAGATTCTCATGGCCTTGACCGGACTGGTTCTGGTCCTGTTTGTGATGGGTCATATGCTGGGGAATCTCCAGATTTTCCTGGGGGCGGACGTAATCAACGCCTACGCTTACAAACTGCACCATGTGCTCCCGACCCCTGCGCTTTGGGGCATCCGGCTCTTTCTGCTCGCCTGTGTGGCGGTGCATGTCTGGATGGCAGTTTCGCTGACCCTTGACAACCGCCGCGCCCGCCCGGAACGCTATGCCGTCAACAAGGTCGTGCAGGCTACCTACGCCGCCCGCACCATGCGCATGAGCGGCATCATTCTCCTCGCCTTCATCTTTTTTCACCTCGCGCATTTCACGGTTCGCAGCGTCCCGGGAATGGACTACAACGACCCCGCTGTCCTGACGCCCAATAAAGTGCCGCTCGTGAAGGATGGCGCTCCGGTCGTGAAGGACGGTGCACCCGTCACGACCTTCAACGTCAACGACATGATGGTGAAGGGCTTCCAAAACCACTGGGTTTCAGGTTTCTACCTCCTCGCCACCGGCCTCCTGTGCATGCACCTCGTTCACGGCGTGAGTAGTATGTTTCAAACCCTTGGACTCCGCAACGCCACCTGGTTGCCCCGCCTCAATTTCATTGCGCGGGCCTATGGCTGGGTGGTCTTTCTGGGCTTCGCCATCATTCCAATCGCGGTGCTCGCCGGCGCCCTCGATTTCGACCCCACCGGCGGGGTGAAGGAAACCCTCGAAGCGCCCGCCGCCCCTTAAACTGTACGACCTGCCGCTGCCATGAAATTAGACGCCAAGATTCCGGCCGGACCCCTTTCCGAGAAGTGGTCCAGCCATAAATTCAACATGAAGTTGGTCAACCCTGCCAACCGTCGGAAGTATTCCGTGATCGTGGTGGGTTCCGGTCTCGCCGGGGGTGCTGCTGCCGCCAGCCTCGCTCAACAAGGCTACAACGTCTCCTGTTTCTGCTATCAAGACAGTCCGCGTCGCGCCCACAGTATCGCCGCGCAGGGCGGTATCAATGCCGCCAAGAATTACCAGAACGACGGCGACAGCGTCCATCGCCTCTTTTACGACACCGTCAAGGGCGGCGACTATCGCTCCCGCGAAGCCAACGTCTATCGCCTCGCGGAAGTCAGCACCGATATCATCGACCAATGCGTCGCGCAGGGCGTGCCCTTTGCCCGCGAATACGGCGGCCTCCTCGCCAATCGTTCCTTTGGCGGCGCCCAGGTTTCCCGCACCTTCTACGCCCGCGGTCAGACCGGCCAACAACTCCTCCTCGGGGCCTATTCCGCTCTCAGCAAACAGATCGGCCTCGGCAAGGTTAAGATGTATAACCGCCATGAAATGCTCGACCTCGTAGTGGTCGACGGCCGCGCCAAGGGCATCGTCGCGCGCAACATGACCACCGGCGAAATCACCCGCCACGCCGCCGATTGTGTGGTCCTCGCGACCGGTGGTTACGGCAACGCCTTCTTCCTTTCCACCAATGCACAGGGCTGCAACGTCAGTGCGGCATACCGCGCCCACAAACGCGGCGCCGGGTTTGCCAACCCCTGCTTTACCCAGATTCACCCCACCTGTATTCCGGTGCACGGCGAGAACCAGTCCAAGCTCACCCTTATGTCGGAGTCCCTCCGCAATGACGGGCGCATCTGGGCACCCAAGGATCCCGCCACCGCCGCCAAAATCCGCGAAGGTCAGCTCGATCCCAATGCGGTGCCCGAAAACGAGCGCGATTACTACCTCGAGCGCAAATATCCCAGCTTCGGAAACCTCGCCCCGCGCGACATTTCTTCCCGCGCCGCCAAGGAACTCTGCGACGCCGGTCAGGGGGTTGCCTCCACCGGACTCGGGGTCTTCCTCGATTTCCGCGACGCCATCGAGCGCGACGGCAAAAAAGCGATCGAGGAACGCTACGGCAACCTCTTTGAGATGTATCAACGCATCACCGGAGACGATCCCTACAGCACCCCCATGATGATTTTCCCGGCGGTGCACTACACGATGGGCGGACTCTGGGTCGATTATAACCTCGAGAGCACCATCCCCGGTCTCTTTGTCGGCGGCGAGGCAAATTTCTCCGACCACGGTGCAAATCGCCTCGGTGCCTCCGCCCTCATGCAGGGCCTTGCGGACGGCTATTTCGTCCTGCCCTACACCGTCGGTAACTACCTCGGCGAACAAGGGATTGCCTCGGCCGGAACCGTCAGCACGGACGATCCTGCCTTTGCCGAAGTCGAGGCCGCGGTGCAAGCCCGCATTGAAAAACTCCTTTCCATCAACGGCACCCAATCGGCCCGTTCCTTCCATAAACGCCTCGGAAAGATCATCTGGGACGAATGCGGGATGGCACGTTCCCGCGAAGGCCTCGAAGGCGCGATCCGGCAAATTCAAGCCCTCCGCAAGGAATTCTGGAGCGACCTCTGCGTCCCCGGTGACGCCAACGGGATCAATCCCGAGCTCGAACGCGCCGGACGCGTCGCCGATTTCATGGAATTTGGCGAACTCATGTGCCGCGACGCCCTCATGCGCGAGGAATCCTGTGGCGGGCATTTCCGCGTCGAGTATCAAACTGAGGATGGCGAGGCACTCCGCAATGACCGCGACTACACCTTCGTGGGCGTTTGGGAATATCAGGGCGACGACACCGAACCCGCCCTTCACCAGGAACCCCTCATTTACGAAAACGTCGAGCTCGCGACCCGCAGCTATAAGTAAACTTTAAATTAACCCTACGCATCATGAAATTAAACCTCCGCATTTGGCGTCAAAAAAGCCGACTTGATAAGGGCCGCTTCGAGGATTACCAACTCGACAACGTTTCCGAGGACTCCTCTTTTCTCGAAATGCTCGACCTCCTCTGCGAGGATCTCGTGGCACAGGGAAAGGAAGCCCTGGCATTTGACCACGATTGCCGTGAAGGCATTTGCGGGATGTGTTCCCTTACCATTAACGGCATTCCTCACGGCCTCGAGCAACAGACCACCACCTGCCAGCTCCACATGCGCCATTTTAAAGACGGTCAAACCATCACCATCGAACCCTGGCGCGCCAAGCCCCTGCCCGTCATCAAGGACCTCGTCGTCGATCGCAGTCCCCTCGATCGCATCATCCAGTCCGGCGGCTTTATCTCGGCCCGCACCGGTAGCGCGGTCGATGCCAACGCCATTCCTATATCCAAACAGATCGCCGATACCGCGATGGATGCCGCCGCCTGCATCGGATGCGGCGCCTGCGTGGCGGCCTGTCCCAACGCCTCTGCAATGCTCTTTACCGCCGCCAAGGTTACTCATATGAACAGCCTCCCGCAGGGTAAGGTCGAAAAAGACCGCCGCACCCTTGCAATGGTCAGCACCATGGATGCCGAGGGTTTTGGCGGTTGTACCAATGTCGGTGAATGCGAAGCGGTCTGCCCCAAGGGCATCGCCCTCGATATGATTGCACAACTCAACCGCGACTACACCTCCGCCCAGGTCAAGAACCTCTTCCAGCCCGTCAATTAAAACATTGTGGGGTGTGATTTTGTTAGTTGGGATTAGTCTTACTCCTACTCTTAATCT
>DKOX01000119.1 GCA_002470925.1 Opitutia bacterium UBA7350
ATACAAAGACTCAATTCCAAGTAGGAAATGAACGCCAATGACGCCGCGAACCAATGAACAAAATGCATTCGGTATATCATAGCATCTTACACCATCGGCCCTACCCTCCATTTAGAGGGGTCGTAAAAGCCTTGACGCAGTTACAGCGAAAAGGGCTGGACGCAACAAAGGCGGACCGACCGATTCGGCCCGGGCAAAAATGGGGTGGCTAACGGGACTGCTACGCCATCTTCATGTTTTCCGGGCGGCACTTCCGTGCCTGAAAACATTGCGTCAAACCCGCTCGGTTCGCGGATTCTCGTCCCGCGTATCATAAGATGCATTTTTGCCCGGGCAAAAATGGGGTGGCTAACGGGACTCGAACCCGCGACCCCCGGAATCACAATCCGGTGCTCTAACCAACTGAGCTACAGCCACCATAAAGCGGTGCAATTTCGCGAATCCGTCCTCAGTTGTCAATCTCCCTTTGAACTGCGGTTCACGGATGCACTGATAGCGTCGGGCGAGGGATTGATTGGCCCGAGAGCGTTTCTGGTGCAGGGCTTTCAGAAATGCGAGACGGCCTCCATCGTAGCTGCAGGCCGCAGGACCAAGGGCAAGCCGAGGGCTAAAATCACTTTGCCAATAGAAATCATTTAGGAATGTCTGGAGACATCCTTGCCTTAACCGTGCGGAGTGTTCAGATAAGTTTTATGCAAACGGTTCTCTTCGACCTCGACGGTACGCTTATCGATCATTTCTCAGCGATTCATTCCAGTATTGCGTATGCCCAAAAAGCGCTGGGCTTGCCTGAATCGAGCTACGAAACCGTCAAGGCCACGGTTGGGGGTTCGCTGCCGGTCACGATGGGGAAATTAATCGGCACGGAAAAGGTCGAAGCCGCCCTGCCCCATTTTCATGATCATTTCAATCGGGTCATGCTCAAAGATGTCGCGATCCTTCCCGGCGCAGAATGGTTGCTTGAAACGCTCCACGCGAACGGAATGCAATTGGCGGTCTTTACCAATAAATACGGCGAGCATGCGCGCGCGGTGCTGGAGCACCTGAAGCTCGACCGTTTCCTGACGCTCACCCTCGGCGCGGAAGATTGCCCCTACCGTAAACCCGAGCCGGAATTCACCCAATACATCATGGACCAGCTGAAGGCGGACCCTCAAAACACCTGCCTGATCGGCGATTCCCCTTTTGATGCCGCTGCTGCGGATGTCGGGAACCTACCGAGTTATCTCGTGGCAACGGGATCGCACACCCATGAGGCGCTCATCTCAGGAACCCCAGCGGTTGAAGTTTATCAAAATCTCTTTGAGCTAGGCGCGGGTGTTTTCAATCTGGATATTCCCTTAATCGCGCACGGATGACCACGCACCCGCAACCCCTCGCAGTTCTATGGGACATGGACGGCACCCTCATCGACCAAACCGTTGCGATTGTGCGCTGTTATGAAGCGGTCATTGCGGAATTGGGTCATCCCGCCCCCGATCCGCAGGCGATTCGCCGCAGTCTGGGGGGACCGATGGCAAGCACGATGGCCCTCTTTGTTGAGGATTCTCAACTCGAAGATGCGTGTCAGCAATTCCGGGCACGCTTTCCAGAGATGATGTATGATGGTATGGTTATTCTACCCGGCGCGCTCGCATGCATGAAATATTTTGCTGGCCTCAAGATCCCTCAAGCGATCTTAACCAACAAACACGGCGAGACCGCTCGTGCGGTCAGCAAACATTGTGGCTTCGATACCTTTGTGAGGGTTTGCCTCGGAAACGGCGATACGGAATGGAGCAAGCCCGAACCGGAACTGGGCCGGACCGTGCTTGAGCGCTTGGGCATTGAAGCCGCCGGTGTGATCATGATTGGGGATTCGCCCACCGATGTCGCCACCGCGCTGGCGATTGACATTCCCTGCTATGCCGTCGCGACCGGTGCACACCGCGCAGCAGAACTGCAGGTGGCCGGTGCACACGCCAGCTATCCCTGCCTGAACACCCTCCTCGCCGACCTTCAGGCCTAGTCCATCCGGGGGACGGTCTTTATCGCTGAGGGGCAAAATGCCATCGTGCCAGCCTTAAGCGTGCCCCTAAAGGACAAGGTGGGTGCAACCAGCGCGCGTCGTCCCAGAACGGACCCCGGATTGAGGACCGCGTTGCAACCGACTTCGGCAGCATCACCGATCAAAGCGCCCAATTTGCGCATTCCGGTGGCATGGCCTCCTCCTTCAAAATCCTTCACGATCACACCCGCCTGATCGAGCCGCAGGTTCGAGCAAATCGCACCCGCCCCCAAATGGGCCTTGTTTCCCAGCACCGAATCCCCGACATAGCTATAATGCGGCACTTGCACCCCATCCAATAAAAGGCAGTTTTTGAACTCGCAGGAATTCCCCAAGACACAACCTGCCCCCGCGATGACATTCCCGCGAATATATACCCCCGGGCGCAATTCACATCCCTCCCCGATGTAAGCGGGCCCAATAATCGTTCCCAGTGCGGGCAATTTCACACCCTCCGCCAAGAAGACCGGGCCTTCAATATGCAAACCTGCGGGAATCTCCGGTAAGGCTGCGGTGAAGTTGAAATCTGTTAAAGCAGCCTTAATGCCCTGCACCCATTCCCAAGGGCTCGCCTCCATCGGGAAATAAGCCCCAAAGGGAAGCGAATCCGGAAATTCAAATAATTCACTCGCCTGCATACCCCCTTGAAATACCAACATTTCAAAACACGCCATTCAAAAATTGCCATCCATGCAGGCAACTGTTCTGCTGATCGGCTTAGTCGGTTTTCATCTCGGCTTGTTTACCAGAATTTTTGTGCACGACGTAAAAGAAAAACCCAAAATGGTCGAACGGGCCATGCTGATCGGGATCACCCTGCCCGGCACGGATGTCTCTGAAACCCGCAGCCTGTTGGATGAACTGCGCGAACTGGTCACGACCCTTGGGATTGGCATTTGTCATGAGCGTATACTCACGGTCCGCAAACCCCAAGCGAAACTCCTCGTCGGGTCGGGCAAAGCGGAGGAATTGGTGGAGGAAGCACAGGCACATAATTGCGATGTTATTATTTTCGACAATGAGCTCACCCCCGCCCAGCAACGCAATTGGGAACAGGCCGCCAAGGACAAGATCCTCGTCATCGACCGGCAGGAGGTCATTCTCGATATCTTCGGAGACCGTGCCCGCACCAAGGAAGCGGTCCTGCAGGTTGAACTGGCACGCTTGGAATACAACCTTCCCCGCCTGAAACGGGCCTGGACCCACCTTGACCGGCAACGGGGCGGTGGCGCAATCCAGCGCGATGCGGGTGAGACCCAATTGGAAATGGACCAACGCATGGTGCGCACCCAGATTTCCCGCGTCCGTAAGGAATTGGAAAGCGTCATTCAACATCGTCACCTCCAGCGCAAGAAACGCATGACGGTACCGGTTCCGACCTGCGCGATTGTTGGATATACCAACGCCGGAAAATCCTCCCTCCTCAATCACCTGACCCAAGCCAACATCCTTGCGGAGGATAAACTCTTCGCGACCCTCGATCCAACTTCGCGGCGCTGTGAACTCCCCAATGGTCAAGCACTCGTCATGACCGATACGGTGGGTTTTGTGCGAAACCTCCCGCACCGACTGGTCGATGCCTTCAAGGCGACCCTTGAGGAGGCGGTTGTTTCAAATTTCCTAATCCACGTGCTCGACATCAACAGCCCCGAAGTGGAAGCACACGCCGAAACCACCCTGAAGGTCCTCGGCGAACTCGGCGTGAAGGACAAGCAAACCCTCACGGTTTTCAATAAAATCGATGACCTCTGGGATCCCGCTCGATTGGATGATTTGAAAATGCAATACCCCGAAGCATTATTCCTGAGCGCTCACACCGGGGAAGGCGTCGCAACCCTGCTCGAACGCATGCAGGCCATTATCGAAGCAGAATTTGCGCAAATTCGTCTCCTGATTCCGCACGAACGCTATGACCTTGTAGCACGACTCCATCGTGAGGGTAGCGTGCGGAAAGAAGAGAGCCGCGACGAAGGTACTTATCTCGTCAGTGCGATTCCCGCCCGGCTTCAATCCGCAGTGGCACCCTTTATCTTGGAGGCCGGACAGGCATAGTTCAGAAAAATATAAAATCCTGCTCGACCCCCCGCGCCGGGCAACCGATGCTGAGAGCATGTCGCAGGAATTGGCTGCAGTTTACGAAGAATTGTCACGCTTGAAGGAAGCGGGAATGGAACGTGTTGCGGTAGCTCCGGAAACCCTTGAGCAGATCAAGGCCTTGCAAGGCACCGTTGCTCCGGCGGATGCACGCACTGAAACCAACGCGCCTCATAGAGAGAAAGCAAAGGCAACCGAACCTGAAGCAGCCAAAGTTGAAACACCGCCGGAAACCGCCTTTCCGGACGCTCCGGTTATTCAATTACCCAAAGGTGACCGCACTCAGCAAATGGAGGCCCTGCGTCAAATCGTAGAAGCATGCGAAACCTGCAAGGCCCACTTGGGCGATCACGATAGGGTCGTGTTTGGCACCGGTTCGGTTGACGCTGATATTTTCTTTTGCGGCGAAGCTCCCGGTGCGGATGAGGCGCGCGCCGGCGAACCGTTCGTGGGCGCGGCGGGCCAATTATTGACCAAGATTATTACCGCAATGGGCTTGAGCCGCGAAACGGTCTACATCGCCAATATCCTGAAGTGGCGCCCGGAACACGACCAACCCTACGGCAACCGCCCACCCACTGTGGAGGAGATGCGCTTCTGCATGCCCTACCTCAAGGCACAAATCGAGATCGTTAAACCCAAGGTACTCATCGCCCTCGGCAACACCGCCGTCACCGGCCTCCTGGGGCATGATCCGAAACGCCGGATGGGCGCGGTGCGCGGCAAATGGCATCAATGTGAGGGTATCGATCTAATGATAACCTTTCACCCCGCATACCTGCTACGCAACGATACCGTAAAAACCAAACGCACCGTTTGGGAGGATATGTTGGAAGTCATGCGCAAAACCGGCATGGAAATCAGCGAGCAGCAGGAAAGATATTTTCTCCCCAAAGAATAAGGAATGAACGGTCCCTGGAGGCGGTTTATCCGACGGCGTGACCCTGCGTGAAGACCAGACCTTCGTTCGCCTCATTAGCCGCGACCGTTATGGCTTCGCCGGGCTTGATGTCGCCATTCAAAATAGCCTCCGCCAGGGAATCCTCCAGATAACGTTCGACGGCGCGTCGCAGGGGACGTGCACCGTATTTCTCGTCGTAACCCTTTTCGATAAGGAATGTCTTGGCAGAGTCCTCAAACTCAAAGGCGAGTTCCCGTTCCTTGAGGCGTTCCGCGAGGTTGCGTAATTCGAGCGTTACGATCGATTCCATATCCTCACGACCCAGCGACTTGAAGATCACCAGTTCATTCAGGCGATTGAGGAATTCCGGCTTAAAGACCCGCTTTGTCTCATCCATGATCTTTTCCCGAATCTTGTCATACTCATTTTCAGCACTGCGCTCGATTCCAAAGCCCATCGAGGTGTTGCGCTGGAGAATCTCCGCACCCACGTTTGAGGTCATAATGAGGATGGTGTTGCGAAAATCGACCTTCCGACCAAGACTATCCGTCAAACGACCCTCTTCGAGCACTTGAAGCAGTAATTGCACAACATCGGGGTGAGCTTTCTCAATTTCGTCAAATAACACCACGCTGTAGGGCTTGCGCCGCACTGCTTCGGTTAATTGCCCGCCTTCTTCGTAGCCGACATATCCGGGAGGCGAACCGACCAGTCTGGAGACTGCAAACTTCTCCATATATTCCGACATATCAATCTGTATAATGGCATCCTTGTCGCCGAACATTTCCTCTGCCAATACCTTCGCCAGAAGCGTCTTACCCACCCCCGTGGGTCCGAGAAACATGAAGGAACCGATCGGACGCTTGGGATCCTTGAGATCCGCGCGGGAACGACGCAAGGCACGCGCGATCACTTCGGTGGCTCGCCCTTGACCAATCACTTCACGCTGCAACTTCGCTTCCAGTTCAAGCAGCTTCTTGCTCTCCTCCTGTTCCATGCGTGAGAGCGGAATTCCGGTCCATGCCGCAATAACATGCAGTAGCTCATCTGCGCCGACCGTAATGCGGTTCTCCTCACGCGACTGCTTCCACGCCTCGATGGCATCCGTATGTTCCTGACGCAACTTCTTTTCTTCGTCGCGGAACCGGGCGGCCTCTTCGAATTGTTGCTTGCCGATGGCGTTTTCCTTCGCTTCGCAAACCGACTCGATTTTTTCATTCATCGCCTCGATTTCGGGAGGGCGTTTCAACGATTCAATCCGAGCCCGCGCGCCTGCCTCATCGATAACATCAATCGCTTTGTCCGGCAGAAAACGGGAAGTAATGTAACGCTCGGAGAGCCGTGCCGCCGCTTCAAGCGCCTCATCTGTGAAATTACACTTGTGGTGCTCCTCGTATTTAGAGCGGATCCCCTTCAGGATCAAGATAGTGTCATCCACCGAAGGAGCGTCCACCTTCACCGATTGAAAACGACGATCGAGGGCACTATCCTTCTCGATATACTTGCGGTATTCACCGAGCGTAGTGGCACCGATGCACTGTAACTCACCCCGACTCAGGGCAGGTTTAAAGATGTTTGAAGCATCCATCGCGCCCTCAGCGGCGCCCGCACCCACAATGGTGTGGAGCTCATCAATGAATATGATGACGTTTTTAGCGCGGCGGATTTCATCCATCACTGCTTTGATTCGTTCTTCAAATTGCCCGCGATACTTTGTCCCGGCGACCATCAGCGCCAAATCGAGGGTAATCACACGTTTGTCCTGGAGGATCTCAGGCACCGCCCCGGATGCGATCTCCTGCGCCAAGCCTTCAACAATGGCGGTTTTCCCAACCCCGGCCTCACCAATCAAAACCGGATTGTTCTTGGTGCGACGGCAAAGGATTTGAATAACGCGACGAATTTCGTCCTTGCGACCGACCACGGGATCCATTTCCCCACCCTGTGCCAATTCGGTCAAATCACGTCCAAAGGCTTTGAGCGCCGGGGTCTTGGAATCCTTGCGTTCTTCCGCTGGAACCGCCGATCCGCCGCCCGCCGTTTCCTCCGGTTCACCGGTGAAATTCGGGTCTAGTTCCGATAAAATCTCGTTGCGGCAAC
>DKOX01000122.1 GCA_002470925.1 Opitutia bacterium UBA7350
CACCAGCGGGGAGTAAAACTCATTGGAGCCACCGCCCACTACGCCACCGCAGTTCTTGACGAAGGCCCCATCATCCATCAGGACGTAACCCGTATCAACCATCGCAACTCGGTCGCCGATTTAATCCGCAAAGGCCGTGACCTTGAAAAATCCGTCTTTGCTCAAGCGATCCGACTTCACCTCGACAACCGCATTCTAGTCTACAATAACAAAACCGTCGTCTTCGACTAAAGCGCAAAATTTATTATGAAACGCCCACAACATAAGAAAAACAAAAACCTTTTACCTGAAGCCAAAGATGAGGCCGTCGACATCGATGAGCGCAATCTGGTCGACGCGGAGGAATCGGCAGATATCGCGATTGAGGAACGTGTCTCCATGTATTGGATGGAGAACAAAGCATTTGTCAGCGGATGCATCGCGGTGCTTGCCCTTGTGATAATCGGCTTCAACGGCGTGCGTATTTACGGGGACTACGCCGCCCAGAAACAACAATCCCTTTATCTGGAAGCCCAGGCCAGCGACTCACTTGAATCCTTTGCGAGGGACTACCCCGGCCTCGACCTCGGGGGCTTTGCGGCCCTACAGGCCGCCGATCTCGCCTATGAAGCGGAGGCATATGAAAGCGCCAAGGAGAATTACGCCGACGCGGTAGCGGCGCTCAAGGATCCGGTTTTGATCAGTCGTGCGCGGTTGGGTCATGCCTTTGCCGCAAACAAAGCAGGCGATTCAGAAACTGCCCAAGGCGAACTGGAAGCCTTGGTCGCCGCACCGGAAACTGCCGAAATCATTCGCGCCGAGGCACTCTACTATTTGGCCCTCAGCGCACATCTTGAAAATCGCGAAACCGATTTCTCGAATCTCGCGGAACAAATGGATGGAATTGTGCAAGCGGGTCCATGGCAGCAACGCCTGCAACAATTACGCTAAGAAAAGCCTGCATTATTGACAGGAGCGCCTCCGGTCCTTGTATGCCCCTGTGGCAATTGCACTTCATGCCTTCACCAACGAAAATCTTTAATCCAAATCATTTCATAATATGAGTACCTACATCACAGACATCCGCGCCCGCGAAGTTATCGACTCGCGTGGCAATCCCACTGTAGAAGTCGACGTCGAGCTCGACTCCGGCGTCATTGGCCGCGCGGCGGTACCATCCGGCGCAAGCACCGGCGTGAACGAAGCAGTGGAATTGCGCGATGGCTCCGTTCCCACGACCCAATTCCCCAAAGGCACCAACCCCAAAAAACGCTATCTGGGCAAGGGTGTCCTCAAGGCCGTTGACAATGTCGACAACCTCATCGCCCCGGAATTGGTGGGACTCGATGCCTGTGATCAGGTCACGATTGACCAAACCATGCTCGCACTCGATGGCAGCGCCACCAAGAAAAACCTCGGCGCAAACGCGATTCTCGGGGTATCACTCGCGACCGCCAAAGCAGCGGCGGAAGCCTTGGGTCTGCCCCTCTACAAATATATCGGAGGCACCAATGCCAAAGTTTTGCCCGTCCCAATGATGAACATTATGAACGGCGGCGCCCACTCCGATGCCCCCATCGACATTCAGGAGTTCATGATCATGCCCAAGGGAGCGGAGACCTTCCGCGAAGCCCTTCGCATGGGTTGTGAAATCTTCCACGCCCTCAAGAGCGTCCTCAAGAGCAAGGGGCTCTCCACCGCAGTCGGTGACGAAGGCGGATTTGCTCCCGTCCTCGAGTCCAATGAAGCCGCCCTCGAAGTCATCGCAGAGGCCGTCAAAAAAGCGGGCTACAAACTCGGCAAAGACATCTTCTTCGCACTCGATGTCGCTTCTTCGGAATTCTACGACGCCAAGACCAAAAAATATATCTTCAAGAAATCGGATGGCTCCAAGCGCAATGCCAAGCAAATGGTGGAATTCTACAAAGACCTCCAAAAGAAATTCCCCATCATCTCGATCGAGGATGGTTGTGATGAGAATGATTGGGACGGCTGGAAGAAGCTGACTGATGCGATCGGCCACAAGACCCAACTCGTCGGTGATGATCTCTTCGTCACGAACACCAAATTCCTCAAGAAGGGCATCGAGACTGAAACCGCCAATTCTATCCTCGTTAAAGTCAATCAAATCGGTTCCCTCACCGAAACCCTCGACGCGGTTGAGATGGCTAAAGAGGCCGGCTATACCTCGGTCCTCTCCCACCGTTCCGGGGAAACCGAAGACGCCACCATCGCTGATATCGCGGTTGCAACGAACTGTGGCCAAATCAAAACCGGCTCTCTCAGCCGCTCTGACCGTATCGCGAAATACAACCAGCTCCTCCGCATTGAGGAAGAACTTGGCGCGAACGCAGTCTACGGCGGAAAGCTCAAAGTCTAGGGAGCCATTCCCCGTTCCGACAGCCCGGCCCTTCAAAGGCCGGGCTTTTTCATAACACCACACGCCATCCCCCCGTTTGACATTCTTAGCGGTCATCATACCTTTATCAATACGATGCACCTCAATGACAAACAGACCGCTTTGGTGGAGGAGATTGAACTGATCCCTGATGCCTACGAACGCCTTGGCTACCTCGTAGAGCGCGGCAAACTTGCGACTGGCTTACCGGATGACTTGCGTATTGACCAATTCAGGATCGAGGGCTGCATGTCGCAACTCTGGGTTGTCCCGGAGTTCAAGGAAGGCCGTTGTCATTTTAAATCGGAATCCGACTCGGCGATCGTCAAAGGAATTGCCACTCTCCTCTGCGATTTCTACAGCGACGCCCCACCACAGGAAATAATCGAAAATGATGCTGCCTTCCTTGGTGAAGTTGGAGTCACGCAGCACCTTTCCCCGAACCGCCGTAATGGCTTGAGCCGGATTGTGGAGTTTATTCAGCATTTTGCGCGCTCCTGCCTCGCAGCCCCCTGAATTCCAGCCCGGATATGACTGCCCGCCTCTACGATGCGCATGTCCATCTGGCAGACCTCCGGCTCCGCCCGTATGAAAATGAGATTGAGAAGGCTTACCGCCGCCTAAATCTCGGCAAGGCCGTAGTGGTCGGCACCGGCCCGCATGACTGGCCTCTCGTCCTGGAGCAGAGCGCCGCCAACCCCCGCCTCCTTCCCGCAATCGGCCTGCACCCATGGCAAGTCCCCCGCGCCGCCGACGACTGGCAGGACTCCTTCCTTGAAGCTTTCAAAGCAGGTGCCCACGCTGTCGGTGAAATCGGCCTCGACTGCTGGATCGAAGGGTATGATCTTTCAAAGCAAATTCCTGTATTTGAATTTCAACTACAATTTGCGGTAGAAAACAACCTCCCCGTCAGTATTCATGCCCTGAAAGCAACCGGTCCCCTCATGGACATCCTGCGCACCGCCACGCTTCCCGCCCGGGGCTTTCACCTGCACGCCTATAGCGGACCATTGGAACTTATTGACGAACTGACTTCTCTCGGAGCCTATTTTTCTTTTAACGGCGGCCAGTTACACCGTCCTGCCGCGCGAGCACGACTATTTGCAATTCCCTCAGATCGGCTCCTCATCGAGACCGACGCCCCCGACTTCCTTCCACAGGCGGCATATCGCGAGCATGAGCTAGAAGTGGACGGGGAAGCATTGTGTCACCCCGCGAATCTGGGTCTGGCATACCGAGCCATTGCGGAGCTTCGGAAATGTCCCCCCACAGAGCTCGCGATCACGGTGGAAGCAAATTTTAAACGCTTCTTTTTATGAGGCGCTTAATTATTCCTCGATCGCAGCAGAACGATACTGGAAATAGCCGTTGCGTAGGGCGACATAAGGATCCAACGCCCCGCCCTTCATTTGCTTGTAACGATCCACAATTGAAGGACTGTTCACCAGAATACCGCCGACACTGTAAGCGGTGCGCACTTCCCACTCATCGAACTGGGCAAAAGGAAGCTTGAAGGGATCCACGGCGCGGTCTCCAACGCGACCGATCAGATCACGAAATGAAGACGGCCCAAGAACCGGGAGCAGGATATAGGGCCCTTCCTTAAAGCCCCATGAGCCAAGCGCCTGACCGATATCTTCCTGAGGCATTTGCTCGAGAAAAGACACCTCGTCCGCCGGGCGGAACAGGCCCGCAATCCCAATAGTGGAATTCACAAGAAAACGTCCGCTTTCATTTAGGGCGCCATCCCATTTGCCCTGTAAAATGTTACCCACCAGACGAACCGGGGTGCCGAGATTTTCAAAGAAATTCGAGAATCGCTTTTCCAAAGGATCCGGAGTGACCCACTCGTAAGTGCGGGCCACGGGGTTAAAAACATTCAGGTAAAGAAAGTTGTTGAATTTAAAAATTACGCGGTTCACCGGTTCAAAAGGATCTCGCACCGCCGGAGCTATTCGCTCCATGCCCTCATCGAATAATTCCTCCATCGTTACATAGGATTCGCCATGAACCGGCAACCCAAGGGGCAACATGCAACATGCAGATAATGCACTAAACTTACAGAGTGACTTTGTGATCCAGTTTTTCATGATTTAATAATCCCTCCAATTTTTCGATGAGTTTGGCGGCAGTACCACGCCGGAAATGCTCGTCAAATTGTTGACGATAGTTGGCGACCAAACTGATCTCCTCCGCAACAAGATCGTAAAGTTCCCACCCGGACTGCATCCGTGCCAACTTGTATTTCAGGCTAACGGTGCGATCCTCCATTACAACAACCGAGGGTATTTCAAGACGATGCTCTCCAAGCTGAACGGCCGCTTCATAGCGAATTTCCGGCCGCGCTCGGCCCTCCATCCCGTCGATGTACGCTTTCAGCACCACCGCTTTGATCAATTCCAAAACGCGCGTCTGCTCCTCTTCCGTAAGGCGCCTCCAATTGCTCCCAATCGCACGGCGTATGATAATATCCATGTTGTAGTTTTTCTCAAAAGCAGCCCGGACCTCGTCCCGCTTGAGTTCAACGCTCTTTGCCTCGCTTCCCTCGCCATAGAGCACCTCCACTGCTTCTGTGACCGAGCCTTTTAGTTCCTCAACCGGGTCGGCGGATGCGGATGCGACAGTGCTCCCGAGCAAAATTGTTAAACCTGCTAGAATTGCCTTATACATTATACCTATCCTTGTATTTACTCTTTATTGCTGTCAATCCCGCCGAGCGCAAAACGGCTGATGAGATCCTCAATATCAAGTGCTGATTCGGTGTCATAGATCATCTCACCATCTTCAAGAAAGAGATCCGAACCGCCGGGAGAGAGCTCAATAAAACGATCCCCAATTAAGCCGGATGTTTTGACGGAGGCGATCGTATCGGAATCGAGCTTGACCGAACGTGGCAATTCGAGCGTGACCAATGCATAGTAGGCCTCATCCAGATTTACACTTTTTACGGTGCCCACGCGAACCCCCGCGATTTCAACCCGGCTTCCGGGATTCACCCCCGCCGCACTGGAAAATTGGGCCTGCAGTTGATAGACGTCGCCCCCAAGGAGTCGCGCACCTCCGACTTGAATCGCGAGGTAGAGGATCGCTGCCAAGCCCGCGAGGACGAAACAGCCAACCAGATATTCAATTTTTGTATTTTTCATGCCTTTAATATATAAAAATGCTACCGCGCTTACAAGGTGGCCTGTGATTGCAACAGACCCGACCACGATCGGGGCGAGTCCGCTTTCAATTCAGAGGGGTCCCCAAAAAAACGGATGCGCCCTTCATCCAACCAAGCTACGCGGTCACTGATTTCAAAAACCTCCGGGATGTCATGGCTTACCAGTAAAGCGGTAAAAGCGAAGCGTTCACGGTAATCCGCAATCATGTCAAATACCCCGAATTTACGTTCCGGATCCAGACCGGTGGTCGGTTCATCAAAAAGCACCACTTCCGGATTGGTGACTAAAGCACGCGCCAGGGCCACCCGTTTTTGCATGCCCCCTGAAAGCTCGGCGGGATAGCGTGCCCCCGCTTCCGTCAAATCCAATAGCTCCAGCAATTCCGTGACCTTACCCTTCGCTTCAGAGGCCGTCATGCCAACTGCTTCCCGCAAGGGCAAAGCTACATTATCAAAAGCAGTCAATGAATCAAAGAGGGCATTATTTTGAAACATGTAACTGAAAGTGAAGCCCCCGTCATGATCGGCACGTCTACGATTCAAACGGATCGACGCGCCATCGAGAAGGATTTCTCCCGCATCCGGAATCATGAGGTTGGCAATGCATTTCAAAAGCACGGATTTCCCGATGCCGCTCTTGCCGATAATCGTCGTCACTGAAGCCCGCGCAATATCCAAATCGATTCCGTCGAGCACACGCTTCTCGCCGAAGTGCTTCTTTAAACCGCGTATCTGGAGAAAACTCTCGCTCATGCTAAATTAAAAATGAAGTGATTAAATAATCGGCCGCCAAGACCGCGACGCTCGAAAAAACGACCGCCCGCGTCGCAGATTCACTGACCCCGCGCACCCCGCGCAGGCTGGATTTCAAATGGGTGAAAAAGCCGCGATAGGCGCAAATTGAAATCGTTAGTGCCCCAAAACAAATCGCCTTGATAAAGCCCCCACGCACATCCGCCCACGTGATACTATCGAATACGTGGTTCCAATAAACCCCCGCATCCACATTCAGAAGTACAGAACCCGTCAAATAACCGCCAACGACTCCGATCAAGTCGAAGAGCGCGGTTAGCGCCGGGAAACAAAACAGAGCCGCCCACAGACGCGGTCCTACCAAGAAACCCTTCGCATCAATTCCCATCGTTTGCAGCGCATCAATCTGCTCGTCATTGCGCTGAAAACCCAACTCCGAGGTCATCGCGGAACCCGATTGCCCGACAATCATGAGCGCCGTTAAAACCGGGCCCAATTCCCGCACCAGCGAAAGCCCCACCGCATCACCCAGCGCGGCCTCCGCCCCAAGGCGGGCCAAGGTGTAATACAACTGCAAACCCATCACGAGCCCGGTAAATAAACCCACCGTAAGCACGATCGGCACACAGCGACCGCCGATCTCATGAATCGCGGTTGCCAGTTTGTGTCCCCGGCGCTGCTGAGCCCAAAAACCAACAAAAGATCTGAAACTGAAAACCGTCCAATCACCAAACTCGTAAACCAGGCCGAGCGCGGTTCGTCCAAGGGAGCGTATCATGGTATCAGTAGATTGACGAGGGTCCAAAGGATAGAATAGCAATACATTCCATACAAAATGGTGCGGGTAGACGGAATTGAACCGACGACACCTGCTTGGAAGGCAGGGGTTTTACCTCTAAACTATACCCGCATGAGGGCCCTACAAAGTGCGGCCTGCTGCAAAAAGGTCAAGACTGGAAAGCCGTATATTCACGATGTCTTCACCCTAGAGCGATGGGCCAAGAGCGAGCGCCTCCAGCATCGGTGCCACTTGCACCAGCAATTCATCGTGGATCTTCCCGTTCGTAACAACCGTCCCCTCATCCTTAAAAATATCCAGTACCCCGCCCGACATATTGCTGAGGGTCGCCCCGGCCTCACGCGCGATCACCACCCCTGCAGCAGCATCCCAAGGCTTGAGCGACATTTCGTAATAGCCGGCAAAACGCCCATCTGCTACAAAGCAAAAATCCAGAGAAGCGGCCCCTAATCGACGCACCCCGCCTGCCTCTCGCAGCATATTCGCCAAAGCCCGCGCGATCGGCTCGGCCCGGCGGGCCCGATCATAAGGAAAGCCCGTAACGACCAATCCAGCTTGTAGCGGTGCCTTCTCATTCACCTGGATGGGGCAACCATTACAACGTGCACCCCCATTCAATTCACCACGATAACGCAGCCCCAACGCCGGACCCGAAACGACCCCGCCGACTGGCTCGCCGTCATACAGGATCCCAATTGAAATCGCCCACATCGGGATGCGATTCGCGAAATTGGTCGTCCCGTCAATCGGATCCAGAACCCAGCAAAACCCCTTCTGCGGAACCATCTCCTGTTCGCCGCCTTCCTCCCCGATGATCTGGTCATCCGGGAACTGCCCCTCAATGAATGCAACGAGCCGTGCCTGACTCGCAACATCACCCTCCGTCACCAGATCAAAGGCATTCGTCTTCGTCTCAATTCCAAAATCCCCGGCCTGCAAATCCATCAAGAATTGCTCCAGCTCGGGCAACATGCCTTCAACCGCATCCAAACGTGCCTTCACTCCTACTTGTAGTTTTTTATCCATAAGATTTAACGATTTAACCCCTCGAGCCGGATCGCTTATAATTAAAATCGAATGACGAGCGCAAGGATTCCCTTAGGGAAATTCAGCCCGCACTTCTGAAAATCGATGTAGGGCCTCAAGCGCCCGAAACCCCGGAACCGAAAGGGCATTGCCCCCTATGAAATAAACCCGCCCGTTCCGAATCGCCGAAACCTGACTCCATAGCGCACTCGACTGCAAGCGTTGCAATTCCAATTCACCCGATTCCGCCTCCCCATCTCCCGCGATAAAAATGACTTCGGGATCCTGACGGATCAACCATTCCAAATTCAACTGCGGCCATGCCACCGGTGCCGTATTCGCAATATTACTAAACCCGGCCCGCTCCACTAAGGCACTCGGGAAAGTCCCCTTTCCCGCACTGAAATACGGCGCGTCACATCCATACAAAATACAGGCACGCGGGGCTGCACCAGCATGGGCTTCGCCCTTTGCGGTCAAGTCCGCTAACGCCCCCGCGAATAAACCCACCATCCACTCCGCTTCCGCATTCTGATCCAGCAACGCCCCTACACGCCGCAACGCTTCCGTAATATCCTCAAGCCGGTCCGCCCTCAGACGAACCACCCGCATCCCCAAATCCTCCAAGCGGCGCATGACATCCACTGGGGTTAAAGACGTCATCACAACCAGATCCGGATTGAGCGAAACTATCTTTTCCAGATTCGGCATATCGATTCGCCCGACTGATTCCACCGCTAAGGCAACTGCGGGGAAATCACAATTTTTTGAACGACCCACCAAGCGATCCTCCGCATCAAGCGCATAGACAACTTCAGTGATACTTGGCGCCAGACTAACCAAACGCTGAACCGGTTCATTGTCACTCAGCGCCTCCGTTTTGGCCGCTCCGCAGGCGCTTGAAAACAGCATCCCCGCAAACAACAGGCGCGGCAGGATTTGCTTCACTGATTGCATGCCCCGCATATGCCCGAATAGATAACCTCCCCGCCCGTAACAACATAACCCTTCGGCGCCCGCGGCGGCGGCAACTGCATCACACAATCCAAATCATAAACCCGATTGCACTTCCGGCAAATAAAATGCGGGTGCTCTCGACCCGAGGGCAATTCATAGCGGCGTGGTTGGCCCGGAAAATCCACCCCGACTAAATCAAACGCTTCGGAAAATTTGCGAATCGCGAGATTAAGAGTGGAAGACCCGAGGCGCGGAATCTTCTTACGAGCCAATGACAGGATTTCATCTCGCGTGAGCGGACGCTTTGCCTCCTGCAAAACTTCCAATATCGCATCCCGCTGTTTCGTCTGAAGAATCTGAGGTCCGTCCTTTCTTATTGTTTAATATCCTTCGCAAGCAGCACCTTTTCCTTCGGCACCGCAGTGCGGTTGCCTTCCGAAAGGAGCAAAACTTGCGGCTTCCAGTGCTCCGCCTCTTCCGCCTCAAACGCTCCAAATGCCATAATCACCAGCAAATCCCCCAACTCGCCCTTGTGAGCCGCCGCACCATTGAGGGCGATGCAATGCGAACCACGCGGTGCCTCGATCGCATAGGTTTCGAAACGCTTCCCGTTGCTGATATTACCCACCAGAATTTTCTCATAGGGCCGCAAGCCCACCGCCTGCATGAAATCTGCGTCGATCGCCAAACTGCCTTCATAGTGAAGGGCCTGATCCGTCACTTCTGCACGCAATAACTTCGATTTGAGTAGAGTAATTTGCATCTCTTAAAACGTGAAATTTAAAACACCGTTGTCGGAACTTGGCAATTTTAAATGCATACAGGCTTCACTTTCACCAGATGCCCAATCCTTCCAGTTGCGCGCTCGCCTGTTCAGCCCAGCCACGATTCGCCGCCGGGCTCGCCGGGCTGGGATGCAGAATCCGGCCCACCCGTACAGAACAACCCGCCAGCGCCTCCCTCGCCTGCTGCTCCGCAAACGCACCCACCCCAATCACCCAGTCCGGCTCCAGCGCGGCGACCACCGCCCGCAATTGCGCGGCGCAAAGTACCCCCAAGGCCTCTGCCTCCGCCGCCGGCAGTTTGTCCGGGGTGCGGTTTTTTCCCGAGGCTTCCATGAAAACCAAAGGACAATAATTTGCCACAAAATGATCGGCAAAGAACGCATCCGCGGTGCCAAAACGGTCCTTGAAGGCACCCCACAAACGGCGCCCGCTCACCTCGCTGCGCTGGCAGGCAAACCCTTCGATCGGGCGCTTTGGGTGCACTACCGGTGGCTGCTCAACCGGAGCTTCAACTCCCACCCAATCGCGCACTAGCGCAATCTCCCCAAACGGCACCCCGCATTGCGCCATCCCAAACGGCCCGGGATTCATCCCGAGGAAAATCACCTCTTTCTTTCCCCGCGCGTGCAAGCGCAGGTATTGCTCGTGCGCCGCCCAGGCATAACGCAAGGGATTGTAAACCACCTCCGTTGGTGGCGCAAAATCCAGTGCGTCCACTCCATCAGCGAGTTCCCGCGCCGCCCGCACCATCGCATCCACCGGATCAGGCATCGCGGCTCTCCTCTTTTCGATCGCTGTGCCCCAAGTCCCGCTCCGGTGCAATCCGGTCGCGCAACAACTGTTTCAGTTCCTTCATCTCCGGGAAACGACCCGCCGCCGCCCGGTCCCAAAGAACCTCACCCGCCAAACGAACCGTGAAACGTCCTCCCGTTTCCGAGGGCCGCAAACGCACCGCCAACAGTTCTGCTTCAAAAGTCGTCAACAATTCCTGCGCCGTCCAAGCCGCCCGCATTAACCAGCGGCAACCCGGGCAATATTCAATCTCCACCTCCGGTTTCATCTTTCAGCAGACTGCGCCTCCAGTTGTGCCGCGTAAAGCTCAAGTTCATACTCCGGCAAGGCCGCCACGATCGCAGCAATGCCACGGCCCCCGATCTCCAAATCCGGCGCGATGTCCAATAAGGGTTGCGCCACGAAATCCCGCTCCGTAATCCGCGGATGCGGCAAAACGAGCTGCGCGGCCTGCCGCTGTTCCTCCCCAAAAAGCAGGACATCCAAATCAATGATGCGCGGTTTCCACGAAGCCGCCCGCTCGCGGCCCAGCATCGCCTCCACCGAGAGACAGGTCTCCAGCAAGGCCTCCGCATCCAATACCGTTTCAAATTCCACCACCGCATTTAAAAATGATGCGGCCTCGCCCATACCCACCGCCCGATTCTCATAAACCGGACTCGTCTTGAGGCAGCGCATTTGCCCATCCTCCGTCAAATGGCGCAACGCCGCCTGCATCGTTCCCAAACGATCGCCCACGTTACTCCCAAAAGCCACGAAAGCTCGCGTTAACGGCATTGCGTCACCTCCGCCGAGCAATACTCAAAAATCCCGGGGATCGGCGCGGAGGGCTTGCATACCTTCACCCCCACTTCACGCACCTTCTCAAAATCCGCGAGCACCCGTTCCGCAATGACCTCCGCCGCCCTCTCAATCAAGCGATAGCGCGTCCCCGTAAAAATCCGCTCCACCAGGGCGTAGACCTCCGCATAATTGACGGTCGATTCCACCGCATCACTTTCAAAACTCATCTCGGGATCCAACTCCAGAACCACGTCCACCGAGAAACGCTGCCCGAGTTTCGCCTCCTCCGGTAAGACTCCGTGGTGTGCGAAAAATTCCAAGCCCCTTAATTCAATCTTGGTTCTTTTTTTCATGGCAGCAGTAATTCAGAACATCGGCGAGTTCACGATTTTCCCGCACATCGTGCACACGTAAAAAAGCAACCTCAGCCTGAATCGCCCTCGCCGAGGTGCCCAGGGTTCCGCTGTCCCGCTCCTTCGGATTCTCGATCTTCAACAACCGCGCCAACATCGATTTCCGCGAGGCCCCCAGCAAGAGCGGGTAGCCCGCCGCGTGCAGGTCCTCCAGTCGCCGCATCACTTCCCAATTCTCCTCGTAGGTTTTCCCAAACCCCAATCCCGGGTCCAGAATGATGGATTCCGCTGCCACCCCTGCCGCCAGAACCCGCGCCACCGAGACTTCCCAAAATTTCAAAATTGACTCAATCACATCTCCCTTGCCCGCCTCCTCGGCGGGGCGATTGTGCATCAATATACAAGCTGCCTTCGCCGCGCCCATCACGTCTGCCATCGCCGGATCACCCTGCGCACCGCAAACGTCATTTATGATGTCTGCGCCTGCCGCCAGTGCGGCGGCGGCCACCCCGCTTTTGGAGGTGTCCACCGAGATCAAGGCGGAGGTCTCGCTCCGAACCCGTTCAATAAAGGGAACCACCCGCTGCAACTCCTCCGCCTCCGGGACTGGTTCAAAACCCGGGCGAGTGGATTCCCCGCCGATGTCGATGATCTCGGCACCCGCCGCCGTCATCTCATGAAAATGCTCCTGTGCTGCCTCCAGATTGTTGTAATCCCCCCCATCTGAAAAAGAATCCGGGGTTAAATTCAAAATGCCCGCCAAATATGTGCGCTGACCCAAAGGTAAATCCTGGCGGGAGGTGTGGAATATTTTTACTGCAGACATCAGGGAATGATAGAAGCGCTTTGTTCCGCCAAGGCAAGCCGCGCCTGCAATGAATCTAGCCACCCCTGCTCCAAACCACCGCTTTCAAAAACCGCTTCCACCGAGGCCACTGGAACAATTCCCGCCACCGAATTCGTTAAAAAAACGACCTCCGCATCTCCTAGATCCTCGGGCACATAATCCCCCTCACGGGTTTCCAGATTTTCTTCTGCCGCCAAACGCAGGACTTCCGCACGAATCACCCCGGGCAAAATCCCACTCGCCAAAGCCGGAGTGTGGACCACTCCCGCCTTCAGAAAAAAGAGATTCGCAACACAGGCCTCCGCCAAATGACCCGAGGTATTTAAACGCAGGCAATCGTAAAACCCTGCAGCCCGTGCCCGACGCCACAGCGCCATCGCCTCCATATAATTATGCGATTTATGCCCCGCCAACAAAGAGGTCGGATTCAGCCGCGTCACGCTTTCCAACTGCAGACGCACCGGTCCGGAAACGGGGTCCGGTTCCTTTCGCCCATAAATATACAATACGCAGGCATGGCCCTGCCGCACCAAGGATAGCTTCACAATACCCGACTCGCGTCCCTCCGCCGCCAACCATTCACGCAGCGCCGCCAGCACCGCCTCCTCTTTCGGGAGGACGAAGCCCAACGCAGCTGCAGAGGCCGTCAAGCGCGCCCAGTGCGCCCGCCAAAAACACAACCCGCCCGCCCTCAACTTGATCGTTTCAAAGAGACCCTCCCCATAGGCAAAAGCTCTGTCACCGGGTTCCAGTGCAAGGCTCCCTCCCCTTCCAATTTTTATGATGGCTGACATAATGCTTCGATTGTTTCATGGATGGCTCGACCTTTGTCCATGGTTTCCTGCAGCTCCACCTGCGGGTCGGAATCCCATACAATACCGCTGCCCACTTGATAATCCAGCCAGCCATCCTTCAAATGCAAACTACGAATTGCGATGTTTAACTCGGCCTCCCCATCAAAGCCAATGTAACCCATTGAACCACAGTAAACTCCCCGCCGGGTCGGCTCCAATTCCTCAATGATTTCCATCGCACGAATCTTGGGCGCACCAGTCACCGAACCCCCGGGAAAGAGCGCCTCCACGCAATCAAAGACATCCCCACCCTCCGCCAATCGTGCCCGCACCTGCGCGGTCTGGTGCATCACTCGCGCATAGTATTCCAGATGATACAATTGCTCCACCTTTACCGAGCCATACTCCGCCACTCGACCCAGATCATTGCGAACCAAATCCACAATCATCAACAATTCCGCCCGTTCCTTTTCCGAGCCCTTCAGGTCTGCCGCGAGAACTGCATCCTCTTTACTGCAGACCCCACGCGGACGGGTCCCCTTGATCGGTCGCGTGCACAATTCCCGCCCCGACTTGCGTAAAAACTGCTCCGGCGAGGTTGAAATCAACTGCCAGTCGCCGCAGTCCAGATACGCTCCGTAAGGCGCCGGATTCCCCCTGCGCAGCGCACGATATAATTGCATCGGCGCCCCTTCATAACGGCAACGCGCCCGCCGCGACAGGTTCACCTG
>DKOX01000123.1 GCA_002470925.1 Opitutia bacterium UBA7350
TGTAGAATTTGTCATGATTAAATATAATTTGAGCAAAAAGCGTTCACTCAAAATTGCTTCATTAGGTTTTTTTATTTTCTGCAGCCTCAAACTGATGGGGGGTGACTTTCGTGAATTTTCCAATTCAGACGGTGTGCGTATTAAAGCGGAGGTGCTGGAAGCAACCGCAACTGCCATCACGATACGGAGGCAGGACGGCAAGGTTTTTAAAGAGGTCCCTCTGGAGCGATTCTGTGAAGCGGATCGCAATTATATTAGGGAATGGCTCGCTAATAAAAAGGAACGTCTGGATAACGCCGATATCAGTGCGGATTCCAAAGTGAAGCTGCTCTTCCTGAAGGGGAAGGATGACGATATGAACGATTACGGGGATATCGATGATCGCATCGTAAAATTTGAGCCGGAGGTGGTGATTACCAGCGAGGAAAAGATTGTGACCTATCCGGATGTTGAGGGCAGCATTGTGGTGGTCGGGCGGGGGATTATCGAGGACGACCAATATACGATTCTGAATAAACAGGATTTCTCAATCCGGGTTTTGCCAAACCAGAAATCCCGCTGGGAAGGGGAGTCGTTCCAATGCCGCTATGATCCGGATTACGGGGGCTTTGAATATGGGGGTTATCTTTTGGTGATTCGTAATCGCGCTGGAAATATCGTCCTTACCAAAGCCTCCAAGTCGCACTGGAAGAAAAATCCAAACGCACTACTGATAGCGAAGAAATTTCAGGGCTACGATTCAAAATTCGAGAAGAAGTCCAAACTGTACACAACCTTTGGGATCCCGCGTTAGAAAAGAGAGGCACTCAACCGAAGCGGCGGTGCATGGTGGATAAGGGGAAGTATTTACCGGGGCAAACGGTTTGTTCGCCCTTGATTTCGCGGTGACCGGCGAAGCGGACCTTGCGGCGCAGAACCGAGCCCTGCAGCCAATCGACCAGGAGGGTAAAGGATTGCAGTTGCTTGCGGGTGGGGCGCTCAATCTCGAAATTCCCGACGAGGCAGATGCCGATCGCAATGAGATTGAGCTGGTGGTTTTTGACGTGCCCGCCCTGGAGTTGTTTGGTCCAGCGGGGACCGACCTCGATTTGACCATCGCCGGAGTCGATGCCGTTGCCGATGACGAAGTGGTAGGCGAGCCCGTTTTGCATCCCGCGTTTGCGATGGGTGCGCCCGTAGGATTCGGCGTTGCCTTTTTTAATGGCGCTGTGGTGCGCGATGATGGCCTGCCAATTGGAACGCCTTACGTTGATGCGCGCGGTCTCGGCGCGCACAGTGCGGAGGGGGTCGAAGTTGGCGGCGGCCTGCGCGGGGATGATGAGTTTTTGTCCGACCTGAATGAGGTCACTGCGCAGGTTGTTACTGCGTTTAAGGGCCGAGACAGTCGTACCGTAGCGCTGGGCAAGACCGCTGAGGGTGTCGCCGCGTTTGACGGTGTGCATGCCGGAACCAGCTGCCAGCGACTCGCTTAGGAGGACCGGGCTCACGGCGGCGGTGAGTAAGGCATTGCGGGTAAAGTCTCGGCGGCTACAAAACATCTAGATCAAATCTATCAAATGCATTGCTAAAGCCAACCCAAATTTATCCATGCTCGCCAAATGTCCTTTCAACGATTTTGTTGCATGAGAATGGAAACAAGTTTGAGACAGTATGCTTTGGGCGAATCGCTGGTGGCGAGTCCGCACTCGGTGGTGGGTTGCTTGCCAACCTTGGCGGATGTGCGCGCCTATGAGGAAAAGGAATCGCGGGTCTGGTCGGCGCTGGAAGGGGGTTACCCGCGGTTTGTGGAGCATGTTTGGGTGCGGGAATTAAAGGAATTTTATATGAAGCGTGCCGGGTTGGAGATCACGGATGCCGCCTTGCTGCGAGGCGAGCCGGCCCTTGCGTCGCTCCGGGATTTATTGGGCGGGGACTTCCATTCCCTCGAAGTGGAAGCGGGGCTTTTTCTGGGATGGCTCGAGGGCGCTGCTGACAGCAAGGCGCTCATGAAATATATTCAGCATACCGGTTGTGGAATCTCTTCCCGGGAGGCAGAGGACTGGCTCGTACAGCATGGCTTGAAAGCGTCTGTCTTTGAGGAAACGACTTATACAGGCGATGCCGATACGGCGGTGCGGAGCGAACTGGCGCGCCTGACCGGTGCGAAGCCTGCGGAAATATGGCCCTGCGCCTCCGGTATGAATGCCTTTTACAGTGCATTTCGGGCGATGCAGTCGGTGCAGCGTGCGCGTGGTCGCCGGCGCTGGTTGCAACTGGGCTGGCTCTATGTCGATTCGGGATCGATCCTCGAAAAATATCTTGGAGCAGGAGAAGAACTGGAAATTTGTCACCGTGTTGAAAGTGTTGAATCCGTCTTGGAGGCGATTGCGAATTGTGGCGAGGAACTCGCGGCGCTCGTGGTGGAATGTCCTTCCAACCCGCTCATTAAGAGTTGTGATTTAGCGCGCATTGCGGCGGCGGTATGGGCGCAGGGCGGTATGATGTTGGTCGATCCCACCATCGCCTCGGTCTATGCGGTGGATGTCCTGAAATACGCCGATGTGTTGGCGACCAGTCTCACGAAATACGCCGGGCATGGAGCGGATCTCATGACCGGGGCGCTGGTCTTGAATACGGACTCGAGCCATGCCGCCGATTTGCGGCCCGGGCTGGAGCGATGGCATCTAAAGCCCTACGCCCGCGATCTGGCACGACTGGCGGAGAGCATGCAGGACGCGCCCCGGAAAGTTGCCGCTATGCAGGCAAATGCCAAACGATTATGCGCATTCTTCGAAGCCCATCCCGCGGTGGAACGGGTCCACGCTTCCACCGGTGCGGCTTTTGAAGCGATTGCCAAAGAAGCCGACTGCGTGGTTCCCTTGTTTTCAATCGTCTTGAAGGGTTCGATGGAGCGCTTCTACGATGCTGTGACCGCCATGAAAGGCCCCAGCTTCGGCGCCGACCG
>DKOX01000124.1 GCA_002470925.1 Opitutia bacterium UBA7350
GCGATCTGCCTCGAGGCGCTCAAGACCGAGACGCAGGTAATGGTTAAGCGGGAAGACGAGCAGGCCTTTGCCGAACTCAACGGTGCCTTTACGAAATTCGTGGAGGATGCTGCCCGCTTGCTTTACGAGGAATTGGAAGCGGAACCGCGCGTCCACGATTTTCAAGTGGCCTGTGCGCACTTGGAGTCCCTGCATTCCCATGATGCCGTTGCCGTTATTCACAAGGGCTTACCCGGAGGCTTTAGCGGTCAATTCGACGATTTCAAGGGCTTGCTGCGCTAGTCATTGCCAGTTTATTCACAGCCCCGGTGGCGGTGTTGTGAATTTTGGGAACAAGTGCAGCGATTGCTTGTAAATAGGTGCTTCGCCGGAATAAATCCGCAGTCATTCGAACTAAATAGACATTTATTGTGAGCAAATTGGAAAAAGGCACTGCCGTTGAAGAAGAGCGATTCGATGTTGTAAACACGGAGGACGAGGTCGTTGGGATAAAAACGCGTGCGGAGGTGCATCGTCTGGGTTTGAGGCACCGCGCCGTGCATGTTTTCGTCTTTAATGCCGCGGGGGAAATCTTCCTGCAGCGCCGCTCCATGAATAAAGATTCCGCTCCGGGGAAATGGGTGAGTTCCTGCTCCGGGCACGTCGATAGCGGTGAGGACTACGATCCCGCCGCGCGGCGTGAATTGGGTGAGGAGATCGGGCTTTATGAGCCGCTCGAATTTGCGCGGATCTTTAAAGTGGAGGCTCGTCGCGAGACCGGGAACGAATTCGTCTGGTTGTACACCTGTAAGGCCGAGGGCCCGTTCGTGTTGGACCCCCACGAAATCAGCGAAGGCAAATGGGTGAGCCTTGAAGATTTGGAAGCGTGGATCGATGCCCGCCCCAGAGATTTTTCATGGTCCTTTCTCTATCTTTGGGAGAAATATACCCAGCCGGCGGCCGCAGGCGAAGGAAGCTCCTGATCTTTTCGGAACGGGCGCGGCTTGTCGCTTGCCACGCGAGGCGAGATCAGCACGCTTGGGTCAAATGTCCAGCAGTTCAAACACCGCACGTCCTCGCCTCGCCGTCATCGACTACGGCATGGGTAACCTGCGCTCGGTCGTAAAAGCCTGGGAGCAGGTCGGTGCCGATGCTTATTTGGCGAGCGAACCGGAAGCGGTTCGCGACGCCGACGCGGTGGTCTTCCCCGGTCAGGGCGCGATGGTGGATGCCATGCGTCGGCTGAGTGAAACAGGATTTGACCGCGTCATCCGGGATTGGATTGCGGCGGATAAGCCTTTCTTCGGGATTTGCCTCGGTCTGCAGGCGCTCTTTGAGTCCACCGAAGAGGGCAACTGCAAGGGCTTGGGGATCTTTGAGGGATCGGTCCGGCGTTTTGAGGTCGATGCCTCGCTGAAGGTGCCGCACATGGGCTGGAACAGCGTGACCTTTGCGGAAGGAGCGCCGCTCACCGAGGGCTTCGAGAGCGGGGTCGACCAATTTTACTTTGTGCACAGTTACCACATCGTTCCCGCCGATTCCTCCCTTGTTTGGTTTGAGACCGACTACGGGGGTTCCTTCGCCTCAGGCATCCAGCAGGGGCGTTGTTATGCCACCCAGTTCCACCCTGAAAAAAGTCAGTCAAAAGGATTGCAACTTTACGCGAATTTTTTGTTATGCTTATGATCGACCTTTCTCTAACTGAGGCTGGCTATGCGATTAACCCAATTTTACTGAATACACCCTGAGACATGGAGGAGCAAACTGCACTCATTCGCCTCGACGATACCAATTACGAATTCCCCCTTATTCTTGGAACCGAGGGCGAAAAAGCCTTTGATATACGCAGCCTGCGCGCGAAATCCGGTTACATTGCCTTTGATGAAGGCTATGGCAACACCGGTTCCTGCCTGAGCGATATCACTTTTATTGACGGCGAACAGGGGGTCTTGCGGCATCGGGGTTACCCCATCGAGCAACTGGCGGCTAAGTCCAACTTCCTCGAGACCGCCATGCTGATCATCTATGGGGAACTGCCCACCGAGGAAAAACTGAACACCTTTCGCGAACTGGTGCGCAGCAGTGCGACGATTCACACCAGCATGCACTATCACTTTGAAGGCTTTCCCGACAACGCCCACCCCATGTCGATTCTCTCGGCGATGCTCAATGCCCTCGGGGCCTATTACCCCGAAATGTCCTCCAATGACCGCGAACAGGACCTTGCCCATTTTGATGAAACCGCCGCTCTCCTGATTTCCAAGGTGCGCACCATTGCGGCCATGACCTTCCGCATGAAAAAGGGACTCCCCTTTATGGCGCCCGACCACTCGCGGCGTTACTGCGAGAATTTCCTCCACATGATGTTCTCCGAGCCCTACGGGGAATACGTCGATACGGTCGGGGCAGGCGATGCCCTCGATCTCTTCCTGCGCTTGCATGCCGACCACGAGCAAAACTGCTCCACCTCAACCGTGCGAATGGTCGCATCCGGCGGAGCAAATCTTTTTGCCTCGGTTTCCGCGGGAGTCTGCGCCCTTTGGGGACCCTCTCACGGCGGCGCCAATATGGCGGTCGTGCAAATGCTCGAGGATATTCACGCCAGCGGTGACGACGGTTCGCGCTTTATCGAGGCTGCCAAAGAAGGCAAAGCCAAGCTCATGGGCTTCGGGCACCGTGTCTATAAAAACTACGATCCCCGCGCCAAGATCCTCGGCAAGTCCGTCGAGCAAGTCCTCACCCAAATTGGCGTGGACGATCCTTTACTCAAGATCGCCCGTCGTTTGGAGCAATCCGCCCTCGAGGACGATTACTTCGTCAGCCGCAAACTTTACCCCAATGTGGATTTCTACAGCGGGATCCTCCTGCGCGCCATCGGCATTCCGCCCGAAATGTTTACTGTCATGTTCGCGATTGGCCGCATGCCGGGCTGGATCGCGAATTGGAAGGAAATCGCGGAAAACCCCAAGGGGCGTATTCATCGACCCCGCCAGATCTACACCGGTCAAGGGCTCCGCGACTACCCCCCCCTCGAAAAACGCTAAGCGGAATCCCCGCTTTTTTTAGCTTTTTCCTCCGGCGCGTGGATCACGTCCTCCAGCTTCAGACCGGTGTAGCGATGGATGCCGCGTAGCAAGACCCACAGGGTGAACATCATAATTACTAGACTCGGCACCACGATCACCGGCCAGCTCCACGCCATCATTTTCGCCACCTCCGCATTGAAGGCATCTGAGCCACTCGGGCTCACCACAATCCAGCGCGCCAGCATGAAATTTAACACCGCGCTCAACAGAAACGAGCCCGCCAACAGCCAGGTGCATTTTTCCAGCAGCTTCTCAAACCCCGCCACCGAATCATTGCGCTCCAGCGCAGCCTGGACCTTATCGACATCCATAATTTCCGGCGAGTAGAGCAGCGTCCGGATCAAAGGGTAGGGCGTCTTCAGCGAAATGACCACCGCCATCCCAATCAGCGCCGGGATCGCCGCCTCCTTCACCGCAAACCATTCCGTCGGAATATTGAGGATGCCGATCCCTCCCGTGAGCAACACGCTGATCAGTCCCAGAATCGAGAGGAAGTTGTATTTCTGCCGCTTGAAATAGTCATAGATGAAATAGAGGACCGGGAAAGCCAGCGCGACCAACAGAATCGGAACCGCGACATTCTCAAAGTGCGGCTCCAGATAGGCGCCAAACCATTCGCGTCCCTTATTTAATATCATAATCGGCAAAAGAATATTAAAGCCGAGGTTCAGGAACATGTTCTCCTTTTTCGGTGCCGGTTTTCCGGTAGTCGAACTTTCCGAGGTGCTGTGTTGCGAAGCTGCCATAAACCGCACTAGGCTTCCCACTCATATGCCAAATGCAAGCTCTATCCGCTGCCTCATCACCGCCGGGCCGACCCGCGAGTTCCTCGACCCGGTGCGTTTCCTGAGTAATCCCTCCACCGGCAAGATGGGTTTTGCCCTTGCGGAGGCCGCCCTCCGCCTCGGTTGGAATGTCGATCTGGTCGCCGGTCCCGTCAGCCTGCCCGAACCCGAGGGCGCGATCCTCTACCCCGTAGTAAGCGCCGAGGAAATGTTCCATCAAGCCGATGCCCTGTTCGATGCCTGCGATGTCTGCATCATGGCTGCCGCCGTCAGCGATTTCCGTCCCGCGCACTATCGAGCCCAGAAAGAAAAGAAGGCCGATGCCGACCTCAGCCTCCAACTGGAGCGCACCCCCGATATCCTCGCCACCCTCAGCGAGCGCAAACTCCATCAAACCGTGGTTGGATTCGCCGCCGAGACCGAACACCTCGCCGAAAACGCCCGCGCTAAACTCGCCGCCAAACGCTGCGACCTCATCGTCGCCAACGACCTCACCCAAGCCGGCGCCGGATTTGCCACCGATACCAATACCGTCACCCTCTTCGCCGCCGACGGTTCAGAAGAAACCCTCGGCCCCGCCCTCAAGACCGCCCTTGCCACCGAGATTATCCACCGCCTCGCCCGCCTCCGCGCTTGAAGCCGCTTCCAGCATTGTCATCCCCCTCAGTCCTACTCAT